>DVMU01000095.1 GCA_018714825.1 Candidatus Pullichristensenella excrementigallinarum | reverse complement strand
TCCAATTGAGCGACAGCATACACCCCGCGGTCATCACCAAAAATCCCAGCGCCCACAGAAGGTCTACCAGCCCCCAACCCACCGTATCCCCCAATCGCTGGGTATCGGTGGTCAGACGCGTGATCAGGTATCCCACGCTCGTGCGGTCGTAATAGGAAAACGAAAGCTCCTGCAACCGCTTAAAGCCCAATTTGCGGATTCTGTGGCACAATCCCGTTTCCACCCGGCCGGACAGATAGCAAAACAGAAACACCGTAAACGCCTGCACGACCACGCAGGCTAGGGATTTGAGCGCAAACAGCCCCAAATGATCCAGCGTGCCTTCCAACACGAACCGATCGATCGCCTCGCGCGTGAGCAATGGAAAGATCACGTCGATCGCGGCGCAGACAAGCATCGTCAGGGCGATCAGGCCCAAATGCCCGTAATACGGGCGGGCATACCGCAAAAGGCGCTTCCAAAGCCCCAGATCCAGGCGCCGGGTATAATCCTCTTCTTCCCAGTAATTCATCGCGAAACCTCGTCTCCGGATTTGTTCGGCTCGGCAATTTCCTCTTCCAGGGCAGATTGAATCTGATAAATGCGGCGGTACAATCCCTCTTTTTGAATCAGTTCCGAATGCGTTCCCTGCTGGCAGATCACGCCGTCCTCCAATACGAGGATCAGATCCGCCTCGCTGAGCGTGGTCAGGCGATGGGAGATGATAAAGGTGGTGGCGGTCTTTTCTCCCTCTTCCCGAAGCTCCCTGAGCGCCTGGCGAATCGCGCGATCGGTCTGTGTATCCACAGCGGAGAGCGAATCGTCGAAGATGAGGATGTCATTTTCCCGCAAGAGCGTGCGCGCAATGGCGACGCGCTGTTTTTGGCCGCCGGAGAGCGTCACGCCCCGCTCCCCCACGGGCGTCTCATATCCCCGCTCGAATTCGCGGATAAATCCATCCGCACAGGCCAGGCGCGCTGCGCGCGCGACCTGTTCCGCATCGGCGTCCGGCACGGTGATACGGATATTGTCCCGCACCGTGCGCGAATAGAGAAACGGTTCCTGCAAAATCAACCCTACCCGGCTGCGCAGCCACTGCTTGCGAATCTTTTCGATCGGCACCCCGCCGATGGTGATCTGCCCGCCCTTGACGTCGTATAGCCTCTGCAAAAGCTGCATCATGGTGGATTTTCCCGATCCCGTGGCGCCGAGAATCGCCACGGTCTGCCCCGCGCGCACTGAAAAATGCACATCTTTGAGCAGCGGCGCGTCCTCGCTATAACAAAAGCGCACATGTTCAAAGCGAATGTCCCGATCTAGCGGCGCGTCGAAAGCACCCTCGGTCTCCTGTTCCGGGGGCTGCCGGAGAATTTCATCCAACCGCTCCAAAGAAACCAGGGATTTCCCGAATTCGCTCAATACGCGCCCCAGTTGGCGCACGGGCCAGATGAGCATGGAAACATAGCTGACAAATACCGTGACGTCTCCGGCCGACAAATTCCCCCAGCCGTTGACCGCGATCACTACGCCCGCGATCAGGGCGATGGAAATCTGCAGGGTTCCGATGCCGTCCGAACAGGACCAGAACAGCGCCATGATATCATAGAGTTTAAGCGTCTTTTTATGGAGATCATCGTTGGCCGCATTGAATTTTTCTTCTTCGTAGGCCTGCCGCCCGAACGCGCGCACCACGCGCACGCCCGTGAGATTTTCCTGCAGCACCGCGCTCATCCGACCCTCAGCCGTGTCCGAAATGGTAAAATAACGCCGCACCCATTTGAAAAACCATATTGCCAACAATGCCATGGGCAGAAACAACATTACCGAAAACAGCGTCGCCCGCCAACTGATTCCCGCAAGAACGGGAATGCCAATGGCAAGCATGACGATTGTGCGGAACACTTCCACCGATTGATTGGATAAAAACCGGCGAATGGTTTCCACATCCGAAGTGCACCGCTGGATCAGGTCGCCGGTCTGCGCCCGCGCGTGATAATTGAAGGGCAGCGAATCCAAATGCGTATACAGCCGATTGCGCAGATTTTCGGCAAATCGTTCGCTGGACTGCGCAATCAGCCGTCCGCGCAAGTACTGCATCAGGCCGCTGAGCAAATAAATCGAAAGCAAAATCACGGCCATCTGCCAGAGATGCCCGACCAGATAGCGCACGCCTCCCCGAGTGGTAAAAAACGCCCCGAGCGGCCCGGGAAGCTTGACCGGAGCCGACCAATCGCCTTCCGAGGCGGCGGTCAGCGCGTCAATCACGCCGCGCAATACCATCGGAGAGACAAAGGATATCGCCGCGGCCGTCGCCATGGCGAGCACCGCGCCCAAATACCGCAACCGATTGCCGCGCATCATTTCCGCCAGCAGGCGGATTCTTCTCGAACGCATGTCTTCCTCCGAAACGCGTGGTAATTTCAGTATAGCTGTCAGGGAATGGAAAGTCAAGTAATCCCCCTGCGTACAACCCGTGCGGAAATTCCTCCCAAACCTGTTCAATTCCGGAAAACTATGCTATAATAAAATTGACAATATGGGTCGAGGGAGGAACTTTCCATGAAAGCAATCGTGTTGGCCGCGGGATACGCGATGCGCCTGTATCCGCTGACCAAGGATCGTCCCAAGGCGCTTCTGCCCATCGGGGGCCGCGCCATGATGGACTATTTAATCGATCAGATTGCCGAAATCTCTGAAATCGACGAAGTGTTCCTGGTATCCAATCATCGCTTTGCCGCGCAATTCCGGCAGTGGGCCGAGGCCGCGCCGGCCGTCTGGCCGCGTTTGACGTTTCATGTCCTGGATGACGGGACCGACAGCAACGAAACCCGCCTGGGCGCGGTCGGAGACATTCAATTCGCCCTGGAGCAGGGAAAAATCGATCAGGATGTGCTCATCGCCGCGTCGGACAATTTCTTTACCTTTTCTCTGGACGAATTCGTGGATACCTTCCGCCACTTTGGCTGTGATACCATTCTGGGAAAACATCTGGGCGAAGGCTCGCCCGATCTCAAGCGCTTTGCCGTAGCGCAGATCGACGCGAGCGGCCGGGTGACTTCTCTGGTGGAAAAGCCGCAGCAGCCGCAAAGCGATATTGCAGTCTACGCGCTTTATCTCTATCGACAGGACACCTTGCCGCTGATTCGGCAATACCTTGCCGAGGGCAACAATCCCGACGCGCCCGGACACTTCCCAGAATGGCTCTATCCGAGAAAGCGCGTGCAACTGCACCTGTTTGAGGGCGAATGCGTGGATATTGGAACGCACGAAGCCTATCAGGAAATCTGTAAGCAAATGGAATCGTCCCCAAAGGGTTAAAACAGGCGTCTTGCCGGAATCTGAAAATTCCCGCGAATTCTCCTCGCGGGAATTTTTTTGCACGGGATGCGTGCCCGTTCCATGTTTCTAAATCAGTTCCCGTACTGCGCGCAAAAGCGCCTCTACATCCTCAAACGTGGTGGCATGGCCGACACTTGCGCGCACAGTGCCACGCTGCAAAGTGCCCAGAAGCCGGTGCATTCCCGGCGCGCAATGCAACCCTCCGCGCACCGCGATTCCCCTCTGATCCAGCGCGTCCGCGGCCTGGGAACTGCTCAGGTCGCCGACATTAAAGGAAACAATGCCCGCGCGCGCGGCTTCCTCCGCGGGCGCGTAGACTTCCACGCCGTCCATCTCCCGCAGCCCTTCCCACAAGGCCGTGGTCGTTTCCCGCTCTCCCATGAAAATCTGCGAGAGATTTTTGCGCACATAGCGCACGCCTTCGAGAAGCCCCGCGATTCCCGGCAAATTGAGCGTTCCGGATTCGTAGCGTTCCGGGCGCTCTTCCGGCTGCAGGATGCTGTCGGAACTGGAGCCGGTGCCGCCCTCGCGCACGGTTTCCAATTCGATCTCCGGATCGATATACAGGCCTCCGGTCCCCTGCGGACCGAGCAGGGACTTATGCCCCGGAAACGCGTACAATTGGCACCCCAGCGCATCCACATTTACCGGCATGGATCCCAACGCCTGCGCGCCGTCGATGAGATAACGGATTCCTGCCTCCCGCGCGATTTGTCCGATGGCGGCCACCGGCTGGATGGCGCCGGTTACGTTGGAGGCGTGTGTGATCGCGATCAACCGGGTATTTTTGCGAATCGCGCGCCGCACGTCCTCGGGATCAATGCAATAGCCGTCCTGCGGGGATAGAAGCGTTATTTCGATCCCGCCCTTGCGCAGCAGGCCGGAAAGCACGCGCAAAATCGCGTTGTGCTCCAGCATGGTGGAAATCACATGGTCCCCGGGCCGAAGGCTCCCCTTGATCGCGAGATTCAGGCTGTCCGTACAGTTGAACCCAAAGGCAATGCAAAAGGGATTCTCCTTGCCGAGCAGGCCGGCAATCTCCTCCCGGCAGTTGAGAACCCTGCGGCCCGCTTCCAGCGCACGCCGGTGTCCCGAGCGGCCGGGATTGGCATTGTAAACCGTCAGAGCCTCCCGCACAGCTTGAAGAACCGCTTCCGGCTTGGGATGGCTGGTAGCCGCGTTGTCAAGATAGATGTCCATGCCCCGCCTCCTCCGCTTTCACCCTCCGTCGCAAACGGGCGTACAATACTTTACGGAGAAAACAGGGAGGAAATGACCCATGCAGGAACGTTTCGGTATTGCGGCTTTTCGATCCAGACAACACGTCCTTCTTTTTGAATCCGCACTCAAGCGTGAAGGGCTCAACGTACACATCGTATCCACCCCGCGCGACGTGGCACTGGGATGCGGGCTTTCAGTATATTTCCCCATTCAGGACGCGCCTCGCGTGCTTTCCACCGTCAATCGCGTGCATCCCGAAAACATGATCGGCGTCTACCAGGTCGATCGTGTGGGCGGCCGAAGCAAGCTCACCGTTCTTCGGCAGTAGCCCTTCGGGGAAACGATGTCAAAGCGTCGTTTCCCCCTTAAACGCTATTTTCCTTGACATTTTTCTTTCCACCGCTTAAGATAAGAGGACGAAACAAAAGAAAGCGGGGCGCAAGCGATGGAAGCCTGGAAGGCGGAACGCGTATTGGATGCGTTGGAGACATTGTATCCCCAGGCGCGCGCGGAATTGCACTTTTCCAACCCTTTTGAGACGTTGGTGGCGACGATTCTTTCCGCCCAATGCACGGACAAGCGGGTCAATCAGGTGACGGCGAAGCTGTTTCCCCAATATCCCGACGCGTTCGCCATGGCAAAATTGGAGCCGGAAGAATTGGAACCTCTGATCCGCGAATGCGGCCTGTTTCGGAACAAGGCCAAGAACATCGTCGCCGCTTCGCGCGCGTTGGTGGAAAAGTACGACGGCAACGTTCCCTCCACGCGGCAGGAATTGATGGCACTGCCTGGCGTTGGGCAAAAAACCGCGGGAGTCGTTCTGTTGGCGGCCTTTGGGGGAAACCAGATTCCGGTGGACACGCATGTGTTCCGGGTCTCGCGCCGCATCGGCCTTGCGCAGGCCACGACGCCTGCGGGCGTGGAAAAGGAATTGCGCGCGCTTCTTCCGGAGGCGCGCTGGTCGCACGCGCATCATCTGCTGATTTGGCACGGCCGCAGGATTTGTCACGCGCGAGGGCCGGAATGCGATCGCTGTCCGCTTCGGGACGAGCTTTGCGAATATCGGGAACAGGAGTAAGAGAATGGCGCTTTTTGTCGATGTGGTTTCGATTACGGTCAAGGCCGGGGACGGCGGAAACGGCTGTGTGTCTTTTCACCGCGAAAAATATGTGCAGACAGGCGGGCCGGACGGAGGAGACGGCGGACGCGGAGGCGACGTGCACTTTGTCGCGACCGACCGGATGCACACGCTGATGGACTTTCGCTTTAAGCGCAAATTCTTCGCCGAAAACGGTTCGGACGGCATGGCCAATCGCCGTACCGGAAAATCCGGGCAATCGGTCGTGATCGAAGTGCCGGTAGGAACCGTCGTCAAGGAAAAGGAAAGCGGGCGCGTACTGCTGGACATGCACGAGGCAGGCGTGGAAAAGACGCTCTTGCGCGGGGGAAACGGCGGCTTTGGCAACCAACGCTTTGCAACCCCTACGCGCCAGGCGCCGCAATTTGCCAAACCGGGCGAGAAAAAAAAGCCGGTCGAAGTGCGTCTGGAACTCAAATCCATCGCGGACGTGGGCCTGGTGGGCTTTCCGAATGTGGGAAAATCCACGATTCTCTCCGTGGTAACCGCCGCCCGTCCCAAGATTGCCAATTATCATTTTACGACCCTGCAGCCCAATTTGGGCATCGTAAAATTTCACGAATACAGCTTTGTGCTCGCCGACATTCCCGGGTTGGTCGAAGGCGCGAGCGAGGGCGTCGGGTTGGGACATGATTTCCTCCGGCATGTGGAGCGCACGAGGATGCTTGTGCATGTGCTGGATATCTCCGGTTCCGAAGGGCGCGATCCTCTGGAGGATTACGATGCGATTCTCAGGGAATTGGAGGCATACGGTGATCTGAAAAACCGGCCCATGCTGATCGCCGCCAACAAATTGGATCTGCCCGGCGCGCAGGAAAATCTGG
Organism: Candidatus Pullichristensenella excrementigallinarum; assembly: GCA_018714825.1. GTDB lineage: Bacteria > Bacillota > Clostridia > Christensenellales > Aristaeellaceae > Pullichristensenella > Pullichristensenella excrementigallinarum. Next base: position 12,636 of record DVMU01000095.1, on the reverse strand, counting down.
AACGCCTGCGCGAAAAGCTGAAAGGGACGGGGCTGGAGATCTTCCCCGTTTCAGCCGCATCCGGCAAGGGTTTTGAGCCGCTATTGTACCGAATCGTGGAAATGCTCGATACGCTTCCTCCCGCAGAACCGTTTTACGAGGAGGAAATCGCGGCGGACGATCGGGATGTCGGCTTTGCCATTGAAAAGTATGAGGGCGCGTTCGTCCTCACCGGCGGCTCGATCGAACGGCTGCTGAATTCGGTCAATTTTGAAAACGAGGATTCCCTCAATTACTTCCATCGCACGCTTCGCAAGTGGGGCGTAATCGACCAATTGCGGGAAGCCGGCGCAAAAGAGGGCGACCAGGTCCTCATCGGAGATATGGAATTTGACTTTGTGGATTGATCCCATCCCGCCGCAGGCGGAGAACAGAATACGGAGGCACTCATGACCACGAAACAACGAGCGGCGCTGCGCGCCATGGCCAACACGATGGAACCGGTGTTGCATATCGGCAAGGAGGGAATCAGCGACAACCTCGCCAAGCAGGCCTGGGACGCGCTGGAAGCCCGGGAATTGATCAAAGTCACCGTGCAAAAAAACGCCCCCTTTGCGGCAAAGGAGGCCTGTATGGAGCTGTGCGAGCGCGTCCACGCGGAACCGGTGCAGGTCATCGGAAATCGCTTCTGCATCTATCGGCAGGCGCGCGAGAACTCCAAGATCCGCCTGGAGGACCTCGGGTAAACCAACCTCAGGCGAAGAGTTTGCGGGGAGATTTATGCTTTTTAAAGCCCGCCAGCGCGAAAAACAGCGTCGCTAAAGCGGCAAACAGATAGAGGATATTTCCCAAAAGCCAATACATTACCAGCAGCAGACCCCCGAACACAAGGCGTTTGGGGGCCTGTTTTCGCGTGATGCGGACGCTTCGGACGCGGCGCGGACGCACCGAAGATGGTTCCCCTCCTTCCTGCCCTGCGGGAAATTTCTGAATTAACTCTGAAAGTTGCTGCGCATCCAACAGGCGTACGCGCGGAGCCGTCAACGTCCTTGTCAGCGCGTGCGCCGCCTCCTGCGCCGCACAGGTACAAATCACGGCCAACCGCTCCTCCCCTGCGTGCGCTTTCCAAAGCGCAAACACCTCATCGAGCGTCACCGGTTGTCCCTGCGGATGTCGCGCCAACAGCTCCATCTGTGCCCCTGCCAGCTCTCCGGGATAGGCGCGCTCAATTATCGCGGCAATTTCTGCGGCAGGATCTTGCGCCTTTGCCCATCGGTGGATCGTCTCGACAGCCCGCACGCGGCGCTTTGCCCTTCGCTGAATCGGTTCGCGGACGAGCTTTTTCAACAACGCGACGGAAAGCAACGCAGCGCATACCGCCGCAGGAATGCTGTGAAACGCGGCGGCGTAGAAAAGATACAGGCCAACGCACAGCGCCAAGCGCAATACAACGCGGTCGATTCTCTTTCCCATGCAAATTCCCCCTTTACGCGCCTTTTTGGGCGCACAATGGCCCTTTGAGACAATTCTTGCCGGAAAAAAGCGCGTTATGCCGTGTCTACGACAGATTTTCGCTTTTCACAGGGCCGGGGTTGGTGTATAATATTCCCAGAGCACGAGGATAAAGGGGCGAACGTATGCGGGAACGAATCGGAATCCTGGGCGGCGTGTTTGATCCGGTCCATAACGGGCACATTCTCCTGGCCCGCGCCGCGAAAGAAGAGCTGCATCTCGATCGGGTAGTTTTGCTTCCCTCAGGCAATCCACCGCATAAGCATCCGCATGTGGAAACGGAAGATCGCCTCAATATGCTCCTGCTGGCTGTGGAAGATGGAATGGTCGTTTCCCGCCGGGAAATCCAGCGAAGCGGCAAGACCTATACGGTCGATACCCTTTCGGAAATGCGTCGGGAATTCCCTGAAGCGGAGATTTTCTACATCATCGGGGCGGATACGCTTTCACAGCTGAAGACATGGAAGGATTTCGACCGCGTGGCGCAGATGTGCACGTTCGCGGTATTCGCCCGTCCCGGCGCAGAGGGAGAAGCGCCCGCCAACGCGCGCGTTCTTCGGCTGCGCACCCCGGGCCCGGACATTTCTTCCACCGCCGTGCGCGCGTCAGCTTCCCGGCGGGAAGATCTCTGCGCGCTGGTTCCCGGGCCGGTGGCGCGCTATATTCGCGAAAACGGATTGTATCTGATGAATATCAGCCTGCGGCAGGCCCGCGAATTGCTCCGGGAATGTCTCAGCGCGCATCGCTTTAAGCATACTCTGGGAGTGATGGAGACTGCGCGGCGCTTGAGCGCGTTGCACGGCGCGGATTGCGCGGCCGCCGGTGTCGCGGGTCTTTTGCACGACGCGGCCAAGTCCCTGGATCTCGCGGAAATGCGCAAATTGGTTTCCAAAGCAAAAATTTCCGTGGACCCGTTGGAATGGGAAAGCGTGTCGCTCCTGCACGCGGCGGCAGGAGTAGCGATCGCCATGCGGGATTTCGGCGTTTGCGATCCGGAAATCCTATCGTCCATTCGCCGACACACGTTGGGCGGCCCGAACATGCAGCCGCTGGATCTGATTCTCTATCTTGCGGATTTTATCGAACCGAATCGGGAAGATTTTCCGGGGCTTGCGCAGGTGCGTGCCCTGGCGGAACGCGATTTGCGCAAGGCCGCCCTGCGCGCGGCGGAACTGACGGAGGAATATGTTCGTCAAAGTGGTGGGAAGCCCCACCCGGGAACGGCAGAATTAATCAAAGAATTGCGGGGGGAAATGCGATGAAGTCTAGAGATTTGGCGCTGAAAATTGCAGAAATTCTCGACAAAAAGGGCGCGGAGGATATCATGATTCTTGAAGTGGATCATCTGACTTCCATCGCGGACTACTTTGTCATCGCCAGCGGACGCTCGGTACAATCCGTGCGCAGCCTGGCCGAGGATGTGGAGGACAAACTGCTCGAAGAAGATCTGCCTCCGCGCCGCAAAGAGGGTATGAACGAAAGCCGATGGATCGTTCTGGATTATGCGAGCGTGATCGTGCATGTGTTCCATCCGGAAGAGCGGGAGTATTACAACATGGAACGCCTGTGGATGGACGGTTCCAACCAGGTGGAATTTGCCGTGCAGGCCTGAGCGTTTCGCGCTTTTTCCGATCCGTTGATAAAAAGTTGAATATTTTATCGTATTCTCTCTCCGGGAGGGATCGCATATGCAATACACCATCCTGATCGTAGACGATGAGCCGGATCTGGTTCGAATGCTTTCGGATCACTTTTCCATGCTCGGGTATCTAACGCTTACGGCGGGAAACTATGACGAAGCCGTCCGGCAGGCCGAGCGCTTGCCGGATCTGATTGTTTTGGACGTGAGTATGCCCGGAAAAGACGGCCTGGAAGTGTGTCGGGCCATCCGGGACTTCGTTCCCTGCCCGATTTTGTTTCTCACCGCTCGGGTGGAAGACGCGGACAAACTCCGGGGCTTTGCCGCCGGAGGGGATGATTATGTCGCCAAACCCTTTTCCATCGATGAATTGGAAGCGCGCGTCGCCGCGCACATCCGCCGGGAAACGCGCGCTCAACGCGCCACGCGCGTGCATTTTTCCGGGGACGTAACCATCGATTACGGCGCGCGTGCGGTTTTTGTGCGCGGAGAACCTTTGCCGCTGGCCAAAAAGGAATTTGAAATCGTGGAATTTCTCTCCAACCATCGGGGTCAGGTCTTTGATAAGGAGCGCATTTACGAGCGCCTGTGGGGATATGAGAGCGAAGGTTCGAGCGCCGTGGTGGCGGAACATATCAAACGCATCCGTTCCAAACTGGAAAAGGCCGGAGCGGACAGGCAAATCGAAACCATCTGGGGAGTGGGGTACCGTTGGAAGCGATAAAGAAAACCTGCAAAAAAGGGCGCCATCCCCTGCGGAACCTTTCGCTCAAATGGAGCTTTGGGCTGTATGCGCTGGGGTGCCTGGCCGTCGCCTTGGCGCTTTCCATGTCCGTCACTCTCGTCTGTTCCCGCCTGAGCGGCGATTTGTACGACCGCTATGAACGCGAGCACCTCGCGGATATCTCGCGGGAGGGAAGTTTGCTCGTCGATGGAGAAATTGTCGATCATCTGACGATGTATACCGGCAATCTCTATTCATATTATACTCCCGAAGACCGCCGCCTGCACCGCCTGTATGGACGGCTGACCATCCTTGCCTATCCCCTGTCGTTCGGGCTGTCGATCGCGCTTTCGGGAGTCGTGTTCTACCGCCGCAAGCTCAAGCGGCCTCTGACCCAGCTCAATCAAGCTTCTGAACGCATCGCGCATGGGGATTTGGATTTCAGAGTGCAGGGGGAAAATCGGAATGAAATGGGTAGGCTTCTGGATTCGTTTGAGACCATGCGTTCCGCGTTGGCGGAAAACTACCGCAACCTGTTTCGCATGATGGAAGAGCGCAAGAGCGTGCAGGCCGCCTTCGCGCATGATTTGCGCACGCCGCTGACGGTCTTGCGTGGGTACAGCGACTATCTGCGCAAGTATTATCCCGAAAAACTGCCGCCGGAAAAGGTGAGGCAAACCCTCTGCACCATGGACCAGCACATTTCCCGCCTGGAAAACTATGTGTCCCTCATGGGAAAAATCACTCACCTCGAACAGACAAGTCCCCATCCGGTCCCGGTTTTCCTGCCCGCGTTCTGTGAAAAGCTCCGCAAGACCGGGATTATGCTCTGTGGAGAAACTTGTTTTCACATGCGCGTAGAAGGCGGTGGAAGCGCAGCGTTTGATCCCGAATTGGTGGAACGGGCGTTTGAAAATTTTCTCAGCAACGCCTTGCGGCACGCGCGGTCGCAGGTCCTATGCGACGTGCGGAAAGAGGAGGAATTCTTGCTCCTCTGCGTGGAGGACGACGGCCCCGGCTTTTCTCCCGAAGCGCTGAAACGCGCCGCCGAACCGTATTTTCGGGATGGTGCGCGGGACGGAGAACACTTTGGCCTGGGTCTGTATATCTGCCGCATTCTCGCGGAAAAACACGGCGGCGCGCTGGAGCTTTCCAATGGAGCAAACGGCGCGCGCGTATCCGCGCGCTTCCGGTTGTCCCCGCAGAAGTAGGGCTTGGTTTCCCTCAGGCTAAAAAACCCCTGCGTCGCAATGCGACGCAGGGATTTCCCTGTTTTCCCGCTGTGCTATGCCGCCTGCTCGGCAGCTTCCTCGCCCGCCTGTTCCTGGCCGGCAGAATCTCCCAACGCCTCCAGGATATAGGATTCGAACGTCGCGTAATCCGCCATGCCCAGATGGGTTTGGGTCACCACGCCCTCGGGATTGATAATCACCGTGTAGGGAATGGCGTCGGTATAGAACAGGCTCATGTTCAATTCATACTGCTCGTCCAACGCGATCGGATAGGTATAGCCGTTTTCCTCAATGAAATCCGCAACCGTGGCCTTCGCCTCGCCGCAGTTCAGGCCCAGGATGACCAGTTGATCCGCATAGTCCTGCGAGAGCTTCTCCAGATCCGGCATTTCGCCAACGCACGGCGGACACCAGGTCGCCCAGACGTTGACCATGACCACTTTGCCGCGATGTTCGGAAAGCTTGAACGTGCTTCCATCCAAAAGCGAAGCCTCAAAATCGGAGAGCTCTTCCCCCACCTGCGCGGGCGACAGCTCAGTCGCGAAGGCAAAGGAGCCGAGGAGCAATACGGTCAAAAGAATGGAAAAGATCTTCTTCATTTGGGGTTCCCTCCTTTTTTCTTCCATGTGGAATAGATGGCCCTGTGCGGGCAGCGCTTCATGCAATCCCCGCAACGCAGGCATTCCCGGTCGTTAATGCGCTTGACATCCATATGGCACGGCCGCGTGCAAGCTCCGCAGTTCGTGCACTTTTTTTCATCCACCCGCACGCCGAACAGCGCGAAGCGGTTGAAAAACGAATAGATGGCCCCCAACGGGCACAAAAACCGGCAAAACGGCCGATAGATAAATACCGAAGAAATTATGACCGCTGCCAGCACCAATACCTTCCAGGAGAACAGTCCCCCGATCTGCGATTGCAGATCCGCGCGGGTGGAAACCAGGGGAATTCCTCCCTCGAGCGTTCCCGCCGGGCAGAGCCATTTGCAAAAGGCCGGCGTGACCACGCCGTTTTTCATCAGGAAATACAGGGGCAAACCTATCACCATGACGGCCAGCACCCCGTATTTGAGCAGCGAGAGTCGGCGCGTCCAAACGCTCTTTTTCAATTTGGGCGTGGGAATCTTGTACAGCAATTCCTGAATCAGGCCGAAAGGACACAGAAACGCGCAGACAGCCCGACCGAGAAGCGCCCCAAAAAGCAATAGAAATCCTACCACATAGAGGGGCAGCGCCGTGGGGAAAGTGCCGAACGCGGCCTGCAAAGAACCCAGCGGACACGCGCCCATGGCGCCCGGGCAGGAATAGCAGTTCAGCCCGGGAACGCAGACCTTTTTCGTCGGTCCCATGTAAATGGTCTTTTTAAAAAACCCCGGCAAGTTTGCGTTGTAGATCAGCGCGGAGAGCACCTGGATGACCTTGCGATGATGATTGGAAAAAAATGTGCGTATCTTTTTCATGCGCGTCACCCGATCCCAATGCATTCCAAGCAGATGCGGACGGCTTTGATAAATACTCCCATCTGCTGACCTTGGGATATTCCTATAGCAATCATCGCCACGCCCAGGGCCAATATAGACAGCCCGACAACTTTCGTCTTCACCGCACCGCCTCCCCTGCAACGCGCTTCTTTCCCCTCTTCCGCCGGGGAAATCTTTCGGCTTATTGTATCATATATACCCATCGACGTCCAGTCCGAATCTTTTGTTCCATGGTCTTTGGCACTTTCTTCGCCGGCACAGAAAATTTCATGAACGCAGCGTAAAATTTAGCACTCTCGTCCGTTGAGTGCTAAAAAATGATTGACAAGCGTTCTCGTCCGTACTAGAATAGTTATGCAATCAAAAATATGGAGGCGATTTCCATGCCCGAAAAGGGAAAAATTTCCATCCATGCCGAGAACATCATGCCCGTTATCAAAAAGTGGCTGTACTCGGACAAGGATATTTTTGTTAGAGAATTGGTTTCCAATGGCTGTGACGCCATCAGCAAATTCAAGCGCCTGGTCGCCGTCGGCGAAGCGGAGGACGGAGCGCCCTACCGCGTGGATGTGGTGGCCGATCCGGAAAAGGGCACGTTGACCTTCTCCGACAACGGCATCGGCATGACCGGCGAAGAGGTCAAGAAGTACATCGCGCAGGTGGCGTTCTCCGGCGCGGAGGAATTCCTGAAAAAGTATAAGCCCGAAGACGGCGAAAGCGGCATCATCGGGCATTTCGGCCTGGGATTTTATTCGGCGTTCATGGTCTCCCGCAAGGTAGAGATCGATACGAAGAGTTATCTCGCCAATGAAGAAGCCGTTCGCTGGACCAGCGAGAACGGCATGGAATACGATATGGAGCCCTCGCAGCGCGAGGCGCGCGGCACGTCGATTACCCTTTGGCTCAATGAAGAGGACAAGGAATTCCTTCAGCGCTGGGCGCTGCGGGAAACGCTGGAAAAGCACTGCCAATTCATGCCGGTGCCCATCTTTATGGATGTCGTAGAACCGGAAAAGGGCGAAGCGTCTGAAGACGGGAAAAAGCCGGAAAAGCCCGAACCCGAACAGATCAACGACACCAACCCCCTGTGGCTGAAAAAGCCCTCAGAGGTGACGGAAGAAGAATATCTGGAATTCTATCACAAGGTCTTCCATGATTTCGACAAGCCGCTTTTCTGGATTCACCTCAACGCGGAATATCCGTTTAATCTGAAGGGAATCCTCTACTTCCCCAAATTGAAAAACGAATTCACCGCGTCCGAAGGCGTGATTAAGCTCTACAACAATCAGGTGTTCGTGGCGGATAACATCAAAGAAGTCATCCCCGAATTCCTGATGCTGCTCAAGGGTGCGATCGATTGCCCGGATCTTCCTTTGAATGTCTCCCGCTCGTTCTTGCAGAACGACGGCTATGTCAAGAAGATGGCGGCCTACATCACCCGCAAGGTGGCCGACCGCCTGGTTTCGGAATTCAACAACAAGCGCGAAGACTATCAGAAATACTGGGACGACATCCATCCCTTTGTCAAGTACGGCTGCATCAAGGATGAGAAGTTCTATGATCGCGTGAAAAACGCGCTGCTGTTCAAGACCACCGCGGGCGAATATCGAACCTTGGAGGAATATCTCAACAAGAACTGCCCCGGCGAGGAGAAGACCCTCTATTATGCCAGCGACGACAAGCGCCAGGCGCAGATGATCCGGCTGTATACCGAGCAGGGGCGCGAGGTCGTCCTTCTGGATACCCTGATCGACAACAACTTCATTAGCTTCCTCGAGTACAAGGAAAGCGAACAGAAGATCAAGTTCCAGCGCGTGGACGCGGGCGCCGAGGGCCTGACAGAAGAAGCCGAAGCCGATCAGGACGCGCAGAAGAAATTGCAGGCGATGTTTCAAAAGGCCGTGGGCGACGACAAACTGGAAGTGCAGCTCAAATCCTTCAAGGCCGAGGACGCCATCGGCATGATCACCGTCGAGGAACAGTCCCGCCGCTTTACCGAAATGTCCCGCCAGTGGGGCCGCGATCTGATGTTGCCCGAAAAGCGCACGCTGGTGCTCAACCAGAAGCATCCCTTGGTGCAATGGTTGGAAAAGGCCGAAGAGACGGAACAGGCCCGGACGATGTGCGCGCAGGTTTACGACTTGGCCGAGATGGCGCGTCAGCCGTTGGTCGCCGAAAGAATGGTGGAATTCCTCAAGCGTTCCAACGCGCTTTTGACGCAACTGGTCGGGCATTCCGCTGAGGAACAGGGCGAATAAACCCCGCAACAAGGCTCAAATACGCGGCGCGAAGCGACATTTCGCGCCGCATATTTTGCGCAAAATTCCTTTCCCCTGCCGCATCGGGAAATTGCTGGACGCCCGCAAGCGCATATGCTATAATTCGGTAGAGGAAATAGGCGTTGCTGCGCGCTGTCCTTCGCTTCAACCGGCGAAGGCATGACGCTCGTCGCGCAATGCAAATATCCAAGGCTTTGTGGGAGTGGATACAAATGTCCGGTCAAAATGCACAAAATGCGGAACGCGTAATCCGTCTGGAGGGGAAAAAGCCCGGCAAGTTTCATCTGATCTTCGGCCGCACGGGCATTATTCTGCTTCTGTTGCTGGTCCAAATGCTGGTGCTGTTTTCGGTTTTCAAATGGTTGGGGAAATATGTCCCCCTTTTCTGGAGCGGCGGCGCGGCGGCCTCGGCGATTTTGTCCATCTATCTGGTCAACCGCTCAGGAGATCCGACAATCACCATCACCTGGATCGTATTGATCATGCTGCTGCCGGTATTCGGAACGCTTCTGTACATCTTTGTCCGGACGGAGTTCGGCCACCGCCTTCTGCATCGGCGATTGGCGGAAGTGCTTGCGGAAACGCGCGATTGCGTTGCCGCGTCGCCCTCCATATTGGAGGAACTTCCCGCGCAGATCCAAAACCTCGCGCATTATGTCCGCGAACAGAGCGGCTATCCCCTCTGCGCCAACACGCGCGTGCAATATTTCCCCTTGGGGGAAGAGATGTTTCAGGCCATGCTCGAACGCATGGAATCGGCAAAGCACTTTATCTTTTTGGAATTCTTCATCGTCGCCGAGGGGTACATGTGGGGCCGGATGCTCGATATCTTGCAGCGCAAGGCCCAAGAGGGCGTGGAAATTCGAATGCTCTATGACGGTACCTGCGCCTTTACCCTTCTGCCCTACGAGTATCCCGAAAAGCTCAAAGCCCTGGGCATAGACTGCCGCATGTTTGCTCCCATCCGCCCCTTTGTTTCCACGCACTACAACAACCGCGACCATCGAAAGATCCTGGTCGTTGACGGGCTGTGCGCGTTCACCGGCGGCGTAAACCTCGCCGACGAATACATCAACCGCACCCATCCCCACGGGCATTGGAAGGATACCGGCCTTCTCCTGGAAGGGGATGCGGTCAGGAATTTTACCCTGATGTTTTTGCAGATGTGGGCCGTCACCGGGAAAAGCGAAGAAATCTCCCCCTACCTTGCGCCCACCCGCCCCGTGGAAGCGGAGGGCTATGTGCTTCCCTACGGCGATGTGCCGCTGGATGAGGAGCGCGTGGGCGAGATGGTCTATCTGGAAATTCTCCACCGCGCCGAACGATATGTACATATCACCTCTCCCTACCTTATCCTCGACAACGAACTGGTTTCCGCGCTCACCTTCGCGGCCAAGCGCGGAGTGGATGTGAAGATCATCCTGCCCGGCGAACCCGATCACTATGTTGCCTACGCCCTGGCCTATACGCACTATCGAACTCTTCTGCGCGCGGGCGTGCGCCTGTACAGCTATTCGCCGGGCTTTATCCATGCAAAATCCTTTGTCAGCGACGATTTGACGGCCGTCGTCGGCACCATCAACCTCGATTATCGCAGCCTGTGTCACCATTTTGAATGCGCGGCATATCTGTACCATTCTCCGGCCGTCGCCGCCGTTGAATCGGATTTCCAAAAGACCCTGGAAGTTTGCCGGCCGATTCTGTTGGAGGATCTGCGCAAGGAGAAGTTCTCCCGAAAATGCAACGGCTATCTCCTCAAATGGTTGGCGCCTTTGATGTGATCATCGATTCCCGGGAAGCTCCGTTTGCCCATCACTTCCTTTCAAAACACGCGTATTCCCGGAAGAATTTCAAAAACTTCTCATACTCTTTGGGCGAATAATCCCCGAATTTCTTTATAAAGCTTCCTAAATGCGGGTATAATCAAGGGGAAAATTGCAAAGGATGTGCTCTAAATGAAATTATGGTTCAAAAAAGCGTATCAACGGTATATCCTTGACGCCATGTCCTCCATGGCGCTGGGTCTGTTTTCTTCGCTGATCATTGGCTTAATCCTTTCGCAGCTGGCAATGATTCCCCTGCTCAAATTCCTCGCTCCGTTTGGCGAAATCGTCTCCGCCTCCTCCCCGGTGGTGGGCGCGGCGATCGGCGTCGCCATCGGCTATGGACTGAAAGTGGCGCCCTTGGCGGTATTTGCTTCCGCCGCAACGGGTGCGCTGGGGTACAACCTCGGCGGTCCGGTAGGCGCGTATTTTGCCGCCGTGGTCGGCGCGGAACTCGGCGGCCTGGTGGCGGGAAAAACGAAGGTGGACATCCTCGTGGTGCCCATCGTCACCATTGCCTCGGGTTGCCTGATCGGCGCCTGGTCCGCGCCGGGCATCAACCGGGCCGTGGCCTGGTTGCAGGCATTTTTGGAGCACGCAACGAAATTGCAGCCCATTCCCATGGGAATTATCGTCTCCGTGGTCTTCGGCTTGGCCCTGACCGCTCCAATTTCCTCGGCTGCCCTGGCGGCGATGATCTTTACCGTGCCTGAAGGAGGAACCATGGGCGAGGGCCTGGCGCTCGCCGCCGGCGCCGCGACGGTCGGCTGCTGCGCGCAAATGGTGGGTTTTGCCGTTTCCAGTTTTCGGGAGAACCGCGTGGCGGGCCTGGTCGCCCAAGGCCTGGGCACATCGATGTTACAGGTAGGAAATATTTTGCGCCGTCCGGCGATTCTGATTCCGCCAACCCTCGCTTCTGCCATCCTCGGCCCGATCGCCACCACGCTTCTTCCTATGCAGAACGCCTCCGCGGCTGCAGGCATGGGTACCTCCGGCTTGGTGGGCCAATTTGGCACCTGGGCGGCCATGTCCGATCAGGGCGTGGGAAACGTCCTGATCAAGATGGCGCTTCTACACTTTCTCCTTCCCGCGGCGATCTCCCTGGCGACCAGCGAATTTATGCGCAAAAAGGGTTGGATTCGCCCCGGGGACATGCAGCTCAATCTCTGATTTTCTGCGATAAAAGGCGCTTCCGTCACAATGGAACGGAAGCGCCTTTTTGGTTCTGCCCGCGCCCACAAAATCGGCGTTTTGCGAGATTGTTTTTCTCCCGGCGGGGAAAAACGTCAGTTTTCAACCTTATCGATGCGGATTTCGCAGACATCGTCTCCCTTGGCAATGGTCTTGCCCAGTGTAAAGGAAAACTTGTCATAGGTGGAGACGATGCCGCGATCGCCCTCCATGGCGATGTCGCACAGCTCAGGCATGTCCTCCAGCGGCAACCCCGCCTTGATCCAGGCCGCGACCAACGGGCAATAGTGGAAATCGATGTGCAGATGCCGATCGTCGTTTCGGATCAGCTCCATCTCAAACACCTTTTTGGATTCCTCGTTGGCGAAGGCCGGAGCGAACTCCGCCATATCATCGGTACGGGGAAACTTGTTCATGCCGTGAAAAACGCCGCAACGCCGGATGGCCGCATGGGCAAAGGACGTGTCCAGGCCCTTCTTTTTCGCCTCATCGATCAAAAGGCCCATCCAGGTGGCGCGATGCTCGATGGCGTTGCGCAAGGACTCGGTGCGCTCGTCCGTCTTGGAAGGAACATTGCGAATCATGGCGGTTTCCTCCTTCTCCCTTGCGGAAATTACAGCAGGTTGTCCCGGATGTAATCGCACAGGCATTCGATCTGATAGCTCATCGTGACGGCGCCGGGATCCAGATGGCCCACGCCCTTATTGGTCTGATAGGTCGCGCGGCCCTTGACCGCCTCCATCTCCCTCGTGGCCTCCGCGCCGTCAATCGCCGCCT
>DVMU01000094.1 GCA_018714825.1 Candidatus Pullichristensenella excrementigallinarum | reverse complement strand
TTTGCTTCAGAAATCTCCTCGCCGATATATTGCCTGTCGCTAATTTTCATGTATTTGCGACGAAATTCCACAAATTTGGCTTTTCTCCGTCTGCGCAAAAGCGTCAGAGCGGCGGCAGCCATCCTGCTTTGCAGCGTGTTCTTTTTTGCGCGCACGGTAGGCGCTTTTTGCGGAGGTTCCTTTGCGTAGCGGACGATTTCGCAATCGCATCCCAGCTCCTCCACAGCCTCCGTAAGCGCCAGCGCCTGCAGGTTTGCCCCACAGTTGTTTGCTTCGAAGAACGTCAAGATCCCTACGCGCGGAACGCGCCCCGCTCTGTCCGCCATCCATCATTCCTCCCAAATGTGGCTTTATATTTGTGCAAAAACATTCCCTGCTTTTATGATCCCAGGCGCACCCTCTGGTGCGACGGTCTTCTCAGGCATACAGGATTTCCCGGATAAAGGCCAGTCCCCTTTCCCGTTCCGCCCGCACCCGTTCGTCCGTTTTCTGGTGGTCGGCTGGCAAAAGCGGATCCGCCAGCTCCCCTTGCACCCAGCGCGCCGATTGCCCATAGATCTCCAGCACTTCTGCAATCCGGGCGTCGTATCCCTTTCCGCGATCCCAGGCAAACATCCAGAAGTTCTTGTGAAAGAGGATGGAAAACAGCGTCGCATGATAGGAATCCGTCAAAATGATTTCCGCATCGCGCACACAGCGCAAAAATTCATCCGGCGCCATCAAAAAATCGTGCCGACCGGAAACATAATGATGCAGTTGTCTCTGATGAACGATTACTTCCGTTTTTTTCCTTTTCTCAATCGCCTGAATTGCCCGAACCATCTCCGGCGTTGTATAATTGATGGTATAGAGGAATATAAACGGCTTCTTTTTAGAAGGCTCCCCGGCAACCTGCTCCCACCGCTCCCGCGGGCGGAGAATCACTGGATCCGGGACGCGCAGGGCATCTCTTCCCGAGAGTTCCCCGATCAGGCGCACCGCGTCCTCCTCGCGTCCTGAAAGCAGCCGAAAATCTGCGAGCATTTCCCCAACTTCCCGGGCGCGCTCTTCAGAAAACACGGTGTTCCTTCCGAAGCTGGGCGCATACGCGCATTTCCTGGAAGGCTCTGAAACAAAATTTAAGAAGTATGTATCGTCTTTCTCATTCAGGCGATCATTCCATACCTGGTCGCTGCCCGTCACAAATACATCGTACCGCGGGTTCGCCTCCAGAATCTCCTCCCCAAAATATTCTTTCCGGCTCATGGCCATGTGCTTGTTGCGGAAATGTGAAAACGCCTTTTTGCGTTGCATCGCCATACACCCAACCACGAGTTCATGAACGCTTCCGCGGAAGCCATGCTTTTTTCGGACAAATGCCTGGGAAACTTTCGGGCGTTCCTTTCGATAGCGAATGATCTCACACTGGGCGCCCATTTCTTGGATCGCTTCTGTCAGCGCCAGCGCCTGCAGGTTTGCCCCGCAATTGTTTGCTTCAAAAAACGTCAAAACTCCTACGCGCAATTTGCGCGCGCCATCCTCGGACAAGGATCATCCCTCCAAATAATAATACATAATATACTTTTTCCGCCGCACGCCGCAATGCGTGGCCCGCAAGCGCCGCCGGCATAAAGGGCGTCTCCTATACGCCCGGTTAGACAAACATCCTATCCCTTCAGGCCCCCCCGCGCCACGCCGCGCACAATGGATTTGCGCGCAAACAGGAACAGCAAGATCATCGGCAAAACTACGACCGTCGAGGCCGCCATGAGCAATTCGGGGTTGTAACCCGCCTCCGTTGTAAAGACCTGAAGTCCCCAGGGAAGCGTGCGATTCTGCGTGCTGGAAATGACATACATCGGCCACATAAACGAGTTCCAACTCGCCAGCGCATTGAGCAGGATGATCGTTACCAGAGACGGCCGCGCCATCGGCACCATGATCTGCCAAAGATACCGCCAGTTGCTCGCGCCGTCCACGCGCGCGGAATAGTACAGGCTGTCCGGCACCGAGGCAAAGAAATTGCGCAGAATGTACATGTAGAAGATCGAACTGGTAAACGGCAAAATCAGCGCCGGGATCGTATCCCACAATTTCAGGCTGACCATCGTCGAATAATTGGTGATGACCAACATCTCAAAGGGGATCATCATCATCGACAAAAGCAGTGAAAAGATCAGATCCCTTCCCGGGAATTTGAGCCGCGAAAAGGCAAACGCCCCCAAGATGGTGGTAAATGTCGTCGCGGCGACCGAACAGACCATGACGATCACGGAATTGAGAAAATACCGTGCAAACGGAGCCTTTTCAAAGGCAATGCGGAAATTCTCCAAACTCAGGGAAGAGGGAAGCCACTGCGGCGGAAATTTGTTGATCTCCACCGAGGTCTTAAACGCCGAAGCAAACATCCAAAAGAATGGAAAGATCATGATCAGCGCGCCCAGGGTCAGCACGACATAGATAATGATTCTGGAAATTTTAATTCGCTTCACCTCTCTCACCTCCTGCGCAGCCATTTTTTCTGGATAAGCAGCTGGAACATGGTAAAGACAAAGATGAACAGGAACAGCACGATGGCCGCCGCAGCCGCGATGCCGTATTCCCGGCTCTCCATCATGGCATAGCGGATGTAATAGACCACGGTGTACATATTGTAGAACGGGCCGGGCTTTCCATTGAAGAGCGGATACAATTCGCTGAACACCTTAAAGCAGGAAATGGTATTGACGATGCTGACCAAAAAGATCGTCGGCGCAAGCAGCGGAACCGTAATCCGGAAGAAAATCCGAAGCCCGCGCGCTCCGTCCACCTTGGCCGCGGTATAATATTGTTCGTCAATGTTCT
>DVMU01000093.1 GCA_018714825.1 Candidatus Pullichristensenella excrementigallinarum | reverse complement strand
CCCCTTCCATGCAAATCCGCAGATTTTCATTAAGCGTGCAAAAACCCTTTTGACATGCAGAAGCCGCCCCTTTCGGAGCGGCTTCTTTTGAAAACCGGGATTTGGGAAATTACTTTCCGGCCATCTTCTTGTAGGTTTCCAGGCGCTTTGCGGCTTCCTGCTCGGCATGTTCGAACAGCGAAGGCGCCACATCCGGGAACTGCCTGAGCAACGAGGCATAGCGGTTCTCGCCCTTGATGAAATCCTGATAGCTGGCGGTCGGATCCTTGGAATCCACGGTGAGCGGATTCTCCAGATCCGGGTTGTAGCGATACATCGTCCAGTATCCGGCGGCCACGGCCTTCTTGATTTCGGCCTGGGCCTGGTTCATCTTGATGCCGTGGTTGATGCAGGGCGCGTACGCGATGATCAGCGACGGTCCCTTATACGCCTCGGCCTCGGTGACGGCCTTGAGCAGCTGGTTCATATCCGCGCCCATGGCGACCTGCGCCACATACACATAGCCGTAGGACATGGCCATCAGGCCCAGATCCTTCTTGCGGGTGCGCTTGCCGGCAGCCGCGAACTTGGCGACCGAGCCGGTCGGAGTGGACTTGGAGGCCTGTCCGCCGGTATTGGAGTACACTTCGGTATCCAGAACCAGCACGTTCACATCCTGGCCCTGGGCCAGCACATGATCCAGTCCGCCGTATCCGATATCGTAGGCCCAACCGTCGCCGCCGAAGATCCAGATGGACTTCTTGACCAACAGATCCTTGTTTTCCAGGACCTCGTAGGCCAGCTTGCAGGCGTCGCAGGAGCACTTCTTGCCGTTCTTGATCCACTCGGCCTCGTAGGGCGTGCCGGTGAGATCCGTGCCGTCCTCGCAGGCAGCCACGAGCTTCGCAGCAGCCTTCTTGGAGCCTTCAGCGTCGTCCTTGTTCTCGAGCCATTCCTTGCCCGCTTCCTTGATCGCGGCAGAGCACCATTCGACCTCGATGAGCTTTTCGATCGTCTCCGCCAGCTTCGCGCGGCGCTGATTGACGGCCAGGTTCATGCCGAAGCCGAACTCGGCGTTGTCCTCGAACAGGCTGTTCGCCCAAGCCGGGCCCTGGCCCTTTTCGTTGACGGTGTAGGGGCAGGTGGGCGCGGAACCGCCGTAAATAGAGGAGCAGCCCGTGGCGTTGGCCACGATCATGCGATCGCCGAAGAGCTGGGTAATGAGCTTGACATAGGGCGTCTCGCCGCAGCCCGCGCAAGCGCCGGAGAACTCAAACAACGGCTTTTTGAACTGGCTGTCCTTGACGGCCTTGAGGTTGAGCTCGCCCTGGAACTCAGGCAGCGTCTGGGCAAACTCCCAGTTCTTTTCCTGTTCGGTCTGGGTGGCCAGCGGCTTCATGACCAGAGCCTTTTCCTTGGCCGGGCAGACCTGCGCGCAGTTTTCGCAGCCGGTGCAATCCAGCGGGGAAACCTGCATACGGAACTGATAGCCCTTGAACTTCGGGCCCAGCGCCGGCTTGGTGGCAAAGCCGGCCGGAACGGCCGTGCCGTCCGCCTCGGAGACGAGGTAGGGGCGAATGCACGCGTGCGGGCAGACCATGGAGCACTGGCAGCACTGAATGCACTTATCCAGCTGCCATTCAGGCACCATGACCGCGATGCCGCGCTTCTCGTACTTGGTGGTTCCGGTGGGCACGCGGCCGGCCGGATCGAGCTTGGAGACAGGCAGCTTGTCGCCTTCCTGGGCGAGGATGGGATGAATGACCTCGTCGAAGTACTCGGTCGCTTCCACCTTCACCGGAACCGCGCCCTCGGTCGCGGTCGCCCACTCGGCGGGCACCGGGATCTCGGTCAGGCCGGAGATGGCGATATCGATGGCGTCCCAGTTCTTCTTGACGACCTCGTCGCCCTTCTTGCCGTAGGTCTTCTTGGCATAGGCCTTCATATATTCGTCGGCCTGCTCGTAGGGGATGATCTCGGCGAGCTTAAAGAACGCCGCCTGCATGATCGTGTTGATGCGGCCGCCCATGCCGACCTCGCGCGCGAGCTTGATGGCGTCCACATTGTAGAACTTCGCGTGCTTCTTGGCCAGGGCCTGCTTCATGGAAGCGGGCAGCTGCTTTTCCATCTCCTCGGCCGTCCAGGGGCTGTTGAGGAGGAACACGCCGCCGTCCTTGAGGGCGGAGACCATGTCGTACTTGGTCACATACGCCGGATTGTGGCAGGCGATAAAGTCCGCCGAATCAATCAGGTAGGTGGACATGATCGGGGTCTTGCCGAAGCGCAGGTGGCTGACGGTGATGCCGCCGGACTTCTTGGAGTCATAGGAGAAATACGCCTGCGCGTACATGTCGGTGTGATCGCCGATGATCTTGATGGAGTTCTTGTTGGCGCCGACGGTGCCGTCCGAACCCAGGCCGTAGAACATGCAGCTGACCGTTCCCTCGGGGCTGGCGTCGATCTTCTCGCCCAGTTCCAGGGACGTGCCGGTCACATCGTCGATGATGCCGACGGTGAAGTGATTCTTGGGCTCGGCCTTGGCGAGATTGTCGTACACGGCCTTGACCATGGTCGGATTGAACTCCTTGGAGCCCAGGCCATAGCGACCGCCGACCACGCGGATATCGTTCTTGCCCGCCTCGCGCAGCGCGGAGCAGACGTCCAGATACAGCGGCTCGCCCAGGGAACCGGATTCCTTGGTGCGATCGAGCACGGCGATCTCCTTGCAGGAGGCCGGAATCGCCGCCAGGAAATGCTTCATGGAGAACGGACGATACAGATGCACCTTGATCAGGCCCACCTTCTCGCCGCGCTTGTTCAGGTACCGCACCGTCTCTTCGATCGCGTCGCAGCCCGAACCCATGGCGATGATCACGCGCTCGGCATCCGCCGCGCCGACGTAATCAAACAGCTTGTAATTGCGGCCCGTCAATTCGCCGACCTGGCGCATGACTTCCTCGACGATGTCGGGCGTGGCCAGGTAGTACTTGTTGGCAGCTTCGCGGCCCTGGAAGTAGATATCCGGGTTCTGGGCCGTGCCCTGCTGATGCGGATGCTCCGGATTGAGCGCGCCCTCGCGGAAGGCCTTGATCTTGTCCCAGGGAACGAGCTTGGCGATTTCGTCGTACTCGATGCCGTCGATCTTCTGGATCTCGTGCGAAGTCCGGAAACCGTCAAAGAAGTGCAGGAAGGGCACCGACGCCTTCAGCGCGGACAGATGCGCCACCAGCGCCATGTCCATCGCTTCCTGAACCGAGTTGGAAGCCAGCATGGCAAAGCCGGTCTGGCGGCAGGCCATCACGTCGGAATGGTCGCCGAAGATCGACAGCGCGTGATACGCCAGCGCGCGCGCGGACACATGGAACACGGCCGGGAGCAGCTCGCCGGAGATTTTGTACATGTTGGGGATCATCAGAAGCAGACCCTGGGAAGCGGTGAACGTGGTCGTGAGCGCACCCGCGGCAAGGGAGCCGTGCACAGCGCCCGCAGCGCCCGCTTCGGACTGCATCTCCGCAACCTTCACAAGCTGGCCAAACAGGTTCTTGCGGCCCTGCGCAGCCCATTCGTCCGCGACCTCGGCCATCGGGGAAGACGGCGTGATCGGGTAAATTGCGGCCACATCGCTGAACGCATATGCGACATGGCTGACAGCGGTATTGCCGTCAACAGTCATCTTGATGCTCAATTGGAGGACCTCCTTGTTGTTGAATCAATCCGTTGTTTCAGCATAAAAACCCATACTCTTTTATTATAAGGATACAAACCCGCAAAGTCAAGGAAAATGGCGTTACAAAAGGGCAAAGCCGCGCGATACCGGGCGTTTTTCGGCGCTTGCGGCAACGCGCGAGGAAAGATTGCTCTCCTGCGTTTACGGCGCGACGCCGATGGTTCCCATGGCCTCAATCCAACCCGCCTGTCCGGCATAGGTCACATAATACCAGCTTTCACCGGCATCGTCGAAATAGAAATACCCCAAATCCGTCGCATGATCGCCGGCTTCCAGCGTATCGAGCACCGCGCTGTCTTCGTCCGGCATACGCATCAGCAAGTGCTCGTCCTTCATTTCGTAGTAGGCCGACATCTCCCATTCGTCCTCGTAATACACGGGCGAAATCTCCCCGTTGGTCAGCGTGGCGTACCGCGAGGATGCCCAGCCGAGATTGTCGCCGATCACCACCAGATACCAACGCACTCCCCGTTCGTCAATGGAAGCCTCGTTGACAAACATGGCGGTCTCTCCCGTCTTATAGGTGCCCATCACGTCCCCATCCAACCCGGGTTCGTTGCGCACGTTGCAGTCGCCCTCGAAATAGACGTAGAATTCCTCCGTGTCAATGGCCTTGGCAAGCGCGGCGGGCGCAAAGATCCCGGCGCACAAAACCAGCGTAAGCAGCAGCGCAGTCCAGCGAAGTTTCATGAAAATTCCTCCTTGTTTTTTCTCTTTCCAGGGCCGCTTGCGAGCGTTCCTTGCATGATCCGATCAGCCCGGCGCGAATCAAAATGCGGGGCTTCCCCAAACGCCTCATTCGCATTCCCAGAAACGCGTCTGTTTCCTGAGTCCCTTGGGGAGATGGTTTTTCAGCCTGCCCGCGGCGAGCTTTCCCCAGCCCAGCGGAAGATCCCGGCAGGTTACCAGCCGCCATCCCGCTTCGCCGGAGATCTCCATCTCCTCTCCGGAAAGATAGCGCGCCGCCTGTTCCCCGGAAAGCGGCGCGCAGCGCGTCCGTTCCGGGTCCAGCGCCATAGCCAGAGCGTGTTCCGGCTCCACGCGGTTTTTCTCCATTCGCAAAACCGCAAGTCCCGGCGCAACGACACGAATCCCTTCCAGGGGCGGCGTCTCGGCGGGAAGCGCGTACAGCCGTTTCCCCCGCAAGAGAAGCGATCGACCGCGCAGGAAATCGGGCAGCGCGATTTCTTCTCCCAGCGCGTCCAGCGCGCGGGCACAATCCCTGGGCCGCAAGGCGCTTTGCCTGCTCCCGCGCGCCTCCCCGCGCTTTCTCGCGCAGAAGACAAATTGCCCGTCGCCCCGCAGCCGATGCGGCCAGAGCCGGAGCATCCCCTCGCGCGCCTCACCGATCCCGGGCAGAGAAAATTCTTCCGGCGCAAATTCCGGATGCGCCTGCAGGAACTCCTCTGCCACGCCCTCATTTTCCCGCGCGTTATAAGTGCAGGTCGAATACGCCAATCTGCCGCCCGGCCGAAGCATACTCGCCGCGGATTCCAGAATTTCCCGCTGCCGCCGCGCACAGCCTTCCGGGGCCTGCGCCGACCAGGCGTCCACCGCGCCCGCGTCCCTGCGGAACATGCCCTCTCCCGAGCAGGGCGCGTCCACGAGAATTTTATCGAACGTCTCCGGCCACTTTTCCGCGAGCAACCCGGGATGCTCCGAACAGACCACCGCGTTGCGCGCGCCCAACCGTTCCAAATTTCCGGCCAACACTCCCGCGCGCGATCGATCGATTTCGTTGGAAACCAGGACGCCCCTTCCCTCGAGCATAGCGGCGATTTGGCCGGATTTTCCGCCGGGCGCGGCGCACAAATCGAGCACCCTGTCCCCGGGTTCCGGATGCAGCGCGCGTGCCGGAGCCATGGCGCTGGCCTCCTGCAAGTACAGCGCTCCCGCAAAGTGCTCGATGGAATTGCCCGGCTTTTCCCGCGTCAGATAGCGGCCCAGCGGTTCCCAGGGCACCGGGTCCGTTCCGAATCGCGCGGCGCGCTCCTCGCCGCCGCGCAGGGGATTCCATCGCAGCGCCAAAGCCGGAGGATTTTGCAGCGCGCGGAAAAAATCTCCCGCTTCCTCTCCGAGCATCTCCCGCATGTTTTTTTCAA
>DVMU01000092.1 GCA_018714825.1 Candidatus Pullichristensenella excrementigallinarum | reverse complement strand
GCGATTTAACGCTTGCTCCGACGTGGTCTGGGTGAGAGGATTTGAACCTCCGGCCTCTTGAACCCCATTCAAGCACGCTACCAAACTGCGCTACACCCAGATACCGGATCCTCTGAAAACACAGAGCATTTCCAACGGACAGGAGTTATTATACAACGCGAGGAAAGGTTTGTCAAGGGAAAAAATACAGAACAACAAAAATAACGCGGAAGAATTCCCGGGCGGCATTTGCGGAGCGGCGCCGGAAAGGAAATCGCGTTGCGGAAATTGCGCGCATTGCAAATGAGGGTTTCGGCATGAAAAGGAAACCGCCGGCGAATGCGCGATCCGGGAAGGCAAGCGCAAATTCGCCGGCGGAAAGGGATCTATTCCATGGAAATCAGTTCATAGTGATCGTCTCCCAAGCCGACGCGAACGCCCTGTTCGATTCCGGCTTCCCAGCGGGTTTCCGGATGCAGGGTGTGGATATGATCGGCGTGAGCGATGGGAGGACGTTCGGCGAGCAGAGAATCGGAACTGATCTTTTGGCGGTTGACCGCATCTGCGCAAGCCTTATCAAGGGCCACCGGATCAAAGGAAGCGAACATTCCCACATCGGGGATGACCGGCACGTCGTTGCAGCCGTAGCAATCGCAGAAGGGGCTGACGTCGATCACCAATGAGATGTGGAAATTCGGGCGTCCCTGGCAGACGGCCAAAGAGTATTCCGCGACCTTGCGGGCGAGGATTTCGCAGCCGTTTTCCTCTGTGGGACGCATCGCCTTGGTGGGGCAAACGCCGATGCAGCGCCCACATCCCTTGCAGCGGTCATAATCGACAAATGCCCGACCGTTCCGAATCTCAATGGCGGAATGCGCGCAGTTGTCCCGGCAAACGCCGCACCCAACGCACGTCTGCGCGTTTGCCTGGGGCTTTTCGGATTCGTGCATCTCAGCCTTACCGCGCGAAGAACCGCATCCCATGCCCAGGTTTTTCAAAACACCGCCGATGCCGGTTCCCTCGTGCATTTTGAAATGCGTCAGCGACAAGAGCACGTCCGCATCCATGATGGCGCGGCCGATCTTGGCGTTGTGCACATATTCTCCCGGAATGGGAACGGAGACGTCGTCCTCTCCCTTCAGGCCGTCGCCGATGATGGTATGGCAACCCAGGACAAAGGGGTTGTACCCGTGGCGATAGGCGGTATCCAGATGATCCAGGGCGTTTTTCCGCTGCCCGGTGTAGAGCGTGGAGCAGTCCGTCACAAACGGCCGTCCGCCCAGATCCCGGACCAGATCCGCGACTGCGCGCGCATATTCCGGGCGCAGGAACGCGAGGTTTCCCGGCTCTCCGAAATGCAGCTTGATGGCGGTAAACTTATTCCGGAAGTCGATTTTTTCAATGCCCGCAGTCTTAAGCAGACGTATCAGCTTTTCGGTGATGGGCTCGCTTCCAACGGTGCGAAGGTTGGTAAAATATACTTTTGACGCCATAGGTATTCCTCCAAATCATCTCTCCTGCAACAATTATACCATGCACTAGGGGGTTTCGCAACGAGATTGCGAAGCCAATCCCCGGTTTGTATGCAAAAAAGCAGAGAATTCCGAAAGACGCCGCATCGAAATTCTCTGCCGGAAAGTAGAAAATAGAGCTCCTAGAGCAGCTACAGGGCTCTTATGTACAGGGGATCCAATTTGCAACCGCAATTCCCGCATAGATCGTCAGCTTGGCGGATGGCGCGGCGCAACGCCTCTTTATCTGGATTTCCCGCCAACCACTGTTGCGCGGGGATCGAAATCAGTTCCCATTCCGACGCGGCAAATTCCCGCAAGATGCTTTGCAATTCATCCATGGCAAATCCCCCTTTGAAAAAAGCGCCGTGCGACGGCGCTTCAGGCTGTCGAAAAAGCTCTGTGGAGAAGATGCTTTCCAGTCGAGCGCGGCGGCGTGTACGTCGCGCTCGGTTTTTCCCGGAGCGCAAGCGCAGGAAAAACAATTCCTTCGGTCAGGAAATCGCCCGGAAAATCCGGAGATTTTCAGATTTCCGCAGGTTTCTTTTCCATCCATGAAAATCCGCAGATTTTCATGGTGCGTGTCAAAGTCCTTTTTGACACGCAGAAAGCGCCGTGCGACGGCGCTTCTGCGTTTCTAAAACAGATTAATAGTTCTTCGCGACCAGCTGGAAATACGCCTGCGGATGTGAGCATACGGGGCAGAGTTCCGGCGCGGAATCGCCGATGTGGATGTGGCCGCAATTGGTGCAGATCCAGACCACCTGCGAATCCTTTTTGAAGACCTTGCCATCTTCCACATTCTTCAAAAGCGCAAGGTAGCGTTCCTCATGCTCTTTTTCGATCTTGGCCACGCCTTCAAAGAGATCCGCGATCTGGTCAAAGCCCTCTTCGCGGGCGACCTTGGCAAATTCCGCGTACATTTCGGTCCACTCATAGTTTTCGCCGGCGGCAGCATCCTTGAGGTTGGTCACGGTATCGGGCATTCCGCCGTGCAAAAGCTTAAACCAGATCTTGGCGTGCTCTTTTTCATTTTCGGCGGTCTCGATAAACAGGTTGCCGATCTGGACATAGCCGTCCTTCTTGGCCTGCGAGGCGTAATAGGTGTACTTGTTGCGCGCCTGGGATTCTCCGGCAAACGCGGCCATCAAATTCGCTTCCGTGCGGGTGCCTTTCAAACTCTTGCTCATAAGAAATCTCCTCCTTGCGTTCTCTGTGTTATATATACCCAATTTTCGGGCGATGAAACACGGGGCAGGTCGATATTTGCCTTTCGCGCCTGCGGAATTTGCAGGGCGCGTTCGAGAAAGTAGCGGCGGCCGTCCTTGACAAAATTCGCGCCGGTTTGCTTGAAATGAAAGCCGATTTTGGCGCGTTCGCACTGCGCGCGAAGGGAAAGCACCCATTCATAGCGCAGTTCCCTGGCGCCCGGCCCGGATTCGCCTCCCACAATGATTTCGCGGATGTCACCGGGAAGCCAGGGGGAAAAATCGATTGGCCCCAGCAAGGGCTCACAAATGAGAAATTTCTCCCGAACCGGCAAAGCCAGGAAGGCGTCCATGCGTTCCTGCGCGCGGCGCTGATTTTCACAGGTCGCGCCCAGAACAACATTGGAATAGCCATCTCCCCAATCCGGGGGCAGGCAGTCCTTTACGCGCAAGACGCGCTTGGTGATAATGTGAAAGCGAACGTCCGGGCGTTTGCGCATGATTTCCCAGGCTTCCGGCCGCCAGAGGTCTGCCTCCTCCAGGAAGAAATCCGAAGTCATGCATGTGTAGAGCAGGCTTCCCGGGGGAATCTTCCATTCGCCGCCGCGCGATTTTTGTAAGGGCAGGAAGAACTCCCGGGTCTTCTGCACTTGACTTGCGTCCCGTCCTACCGAAGCGTCTCGCCGGTAGACGTAGCAGTTCAGGCAACCTTCGGAATATTTGCGGCAGCCGTGCCAAGGGTTCCAGCAATCTTTCATCGGATATAGGAAATAAGACCCTCCTGAATCGGATGCGCGTCCTTGGTGGTCGCGGGATTGCCCAACGCGATGGCAATTGCAAATTGGTATCCCTCGGGGAAATCCATCTTGCGGCGGTAGTATTCACCGCGCGGGGAGAGAAATACGTCCTTGGGCATTCCCAGGATCACGCTTCCCAGACCAAGCGACTGCGCGGCGAGCGCCATGTTTTCGACCGCAATGCCGCAGTCAATCTGCGAAAAGCTGGTAGGAGCCTGTTCAGGGGTGGAGAGAAAGACCACCGCCGGTGCGTGGAAGAAAAGATGATAGCTGTCTTTCAGATCGCGGGTGGCGCGGGTGATTTCGTGGAAATCCGCGTCAAACTCGTCTAAAAGAGCTTGATTGGTCACTGCCGAGAAATGCCAGGGCTGCGTGTTGCGGGCGCTGGGAGCCTCCAAGGCAGCCTGAAGAATTTTTTCAAGCTGTTCCGGCTGGAGAGGTTCGGGGGTATACCCGCGGATACTGCGGCGGTCACGAATGGCTTGCAAAACGGGATTCATAGCATTTCCTCCTTTGGAAAATACGGCTGGATCCGCGCTTCCAATTCCGGAAGCAAATCGTTCAGAAAGTCGAAGATGTAAGGTACGTCGATGTGCCGGACGGGCTCGGAATAGGGACAGGGAGCATCGTAAAAGCGCAATTGCATGTCGCGCCAGGTTTCGATTTCCGCAGCGGTGAGCAGGGGATGATCCTTCGGCGCGTGGGCCGACGCCAAAAGGCGAAAGATTTCCGGCCGCTCCGGAGATTTTTCAAAGAGCGCGTAGTCGGTCTGATAAACGTCCGCGTAATAGGGCATGGGAGAAACGGCGCCTCGCTCGTTGACAAGATCCGGAAACGATCGCTTGATGCGGGGAATCCAACGCGCGTCGGTCATGACATGTACGCCGTATCCCAAATCAAACGCCGAAGAATGCCCTTTCCAATAGGCGAAAACCTGATCATCGTTCGGCTCCGTCCAATTTCCCAAATGGAATTCGTTTTTTCGAGATTTGTCGTCTTTGAAGCGCACATGCATCGCGTCCGGCGCGATTGCGCCGAGATAGTATTCCGGGCAATTGAAGATTGATTTCCGCTCGCGCGCAAACCGACGCGCTGCGAGCAGATGAACCATTGAAAGTGCCATGGGACGCCTCCGTTTCCATTCCGAAAGCATTATACCACATTTTACCGCGGCAATTCAACCGCAATCGGCCTTTGAAGGCACGCAATGTAAAATTTCCCGATTGAAGGAGGCTGTATTGACTTTCCCGATTGCGTGCGGTATACTTTTCCTGGACAGCAGAATATGCCTTATCCAGAGAGGTGGAGGGACGGGCCCGATGAAACCCGGCAACCGGCAGTCGCGATTCGCGGCGCAAGGTGCCAATTCCCGCGGCGTTTGAAGCGTCGGAAGATGAGGCGAGCTTGTGGAGCATCTCCAAACTCGCCGGAAGGCGGTTTTTTTTGTCCAAAAAGCATAGAGCATAGGAGGGCAGATATGAGAAGATTTTTTACTTCAGAGTCCGTTACCGAAGGACACCCCGATAAGATTTGCGACCAGATTTCCGATGCGGTGCTCGACGCGATCCTCAAAGACGATCCGGACGCGCATGTGGCCTGCGAGTGCGCGACCACGACGGGCATGGTGCTGGTCATGGGAGAGATTACGACTTCCGCCTATGTGCCGATCGATCAGATTGCCCGGAACAAGATCATAGAAATCGGCTATGACCGCGCCAAATTCGGCTTTGACGGACAATCCTGCGCGGTTTTGGTCTCTGTGGACGAACAGTCTCCCGATATCGCGCGCGGCGTCCGTCGCAACGAGGAAGACATGGGCGCGGGCGATCAGGGAATGATGTTCGGCTATGCCTGCGATGAGACGGAGGAATATATGCCTCTGGCCATTTCTCTTGCGCACAAGCTCACCTATCGCCTCGCGCAGGCGCGCAAGTCCGGAGAAATTCCCTATTTGCGGCCCGATGGGAAGGCGCAGGTTACCGTGGAATATGAAGATGATCGCGCCGTGCGCGTGGAAGCGGTGGTCGTCTCCACCCAGCACGCGCCGGATGTGGAACATGCCCAGATCGAGCGGGATATGCTGGAAAAGGTCATTGCGCCGGTCATTCCCGCAAATTTGCTGGATGAAAAAACCAAGTATTTCATCAATCCCACGGGAAGATTTGTCGTCGGCGGCCCGCAGGGCGATTCCGGCCTGACCGGGCGCAAGATCATCGTCGATACATACGGCGGCTATGCGCATCACGGCGGCGGCGCGTTTTCCGGAAAGGATCCCAGCAAGGTGGATCGCTCCGCAGCCTATGCCATGCGCCATGTGGCCAAGAACCTGGTGGCTGCAGGCTTGGCCAGGCGCTGCGAAGTGGGCGTGGCATACGCGATCGGCGTGGCCGAGCCGGTGAGCGTGTTCGTCAATTCCGAAGGAACCGGCGTGCTTAGCGACGAGCGGCTCGCCCAAATCGTGCGCGAGAATTTCGATTTGCGCCCGGCGGCGATCATTCGCAGGCTGGATCTCAAACGGCCGATCTATCAGAAGGTCGCGGCCTACGGACACTTTGGCCGCACGGATCTGGATTTGCCCTGGGAAAAACTCGATATGGTGCAGGTTCTCAAAGAAGCGGCCGGAATCTGATCTCCCGGGAATCCTTTCTGCGCGCGATTCGCTTGCCTGCGCGCAGGAAGGATCTGCCGAAGGCGAACGGCTTGACGAATCTTGTCGCAGAGGGTATAATATCGCTATACTTTGGATAAAGGAGATAGAAGATGGGTATCTTTTCCATGATTTTGGGAGTGGCCGTGTTTTTGGGATTTACCGGGGCGGGATGTGTTTTGGCGTCAGGTTTGAATGGATTCCTGGCAAAGGAATTCTATGGACAAACTGTGGCGCACTTTTTCAGTTTGCCGGCGAATGTCTCTCCGATCCTGGTCATCCTCGTGTTCGCGGGACTGGGCTTTGTGATTGGGTTTTCCTTCTTTATGAAGGGACTGATCTACAACCGCATCCGCAGGCTGGAAGAATCGATGTATTCTGAAGATTAGGCCGGATGGGGGAAATGAAGGCGGGGTCTCGCAGCGACGGGGTTCCGCGTTCTATGATCTGTATGGGAGCATTTTGCGTAGAAGCGAAAGGCTAAAGTACCTTTGCGGCTCAAATGCGCAAGTTCCCGAATTTGCCGGTGTGGTGGAATAGGCAGACACCCGGGACTTAAAATCCCGTATTCGTTTCGAATGTGCGGGTTCGATCCCCGCCACCGGCACCACGTCGCCGCGGACTGCGTATCGTTCGCGGCGACTTTTTTTGCAAAAGTCGCTTCTCGTGCGCTTTATCGGGGTTTCTTTGCAAATCGAAACCGCCGCGCCGGGTTTTAATTTGGTTTGAGTGGGGCCTTGGGACGTTTAGTCTATGGAGTGGCGATTTTCCGCATCGGAGCAGGCGATACAAAATTTGCTTCAATACTTTTGCAAAGGGGCAGTGTGTTGTTCCTTTAAAGAAAGGGGATTTTTCGCTTGCTTCCATGTCTTTTTTGCAGGAGTTCAGGAAACGAGCGGTTGCAAAAACGGTTCGGGCCTTCTATCGGATGCGGCGCAATCGCTCTTCCCGCGCAGGCCAAAAAGGTCGTTTGCCCGGCGCCTGTGGAGGATATTGAGAGAGAAAACAGGAAATTTCCGTCTCGATGCAATGCCGGGATTCGACAGAAAACAGAAAAGGGAGTATAATGGATTTGTCCGAATCGTTCGTCGCACGATGGCCAACCGATAAAACCGACGGCGATTGCGGGCAAGCAAAAAAGTGTTGTGAGGAGGCGTTTGCAGCATGAAGCATGTACTTGTCGCGTATTTTTCCGTCAGTGGGGTAACGGCAAAACTGGCAAAGACGTTCGCAGATGTGACGCGGGCGGACCTTTTTGAAATCAGGCCCGCGCAGGCGTATACCGCCGCAGATTTAAATTGGAAAGACAGACAAAGCCGCTCTTCGCTGGAGATGATGGACCCGAACGCCCGACCTGCCCTTGCGGAGCGGGTGGAAAATATGGACCAATATGACGCAGTGATTCTTGCGTTTCCCATTTGGTGGGGAGAAGCCCCGCGTGTGGTGGAAACGTTCGTCGAGGCCCATGATCTTTCCGGGAAAACAGTTCTGTCCATTTGCACATCCGGTGGCAGCGGCTATGGAAAGAGCGGGAAAATTCTCGCCTCCCTGACCGACGATCGGGTCCATTGGATGGAGGGAGATCGCTTTTCGGCCAATGCCGCTCCGGAGGAGATCGACGCATGGCTCTCAAAAAAGGGATGGAAGATTGACAGGAAAGCATAAGGAAATTTTGGAAAGGAGACGACCGTATGGCACAAAAACAGACGGCCGGGCGCGATGCCTTGGGTACGTTTGCCCCCAAATTCGCGGAATTGAACGATGATGTGCTCTTTGGGGAGGTCTGGAGCCGGGAAGACAAGCTCTCCCTGCGGGATCGTTCGATTGTGACGGTTACGGCGCTGATGGCCCAGGGGCTGGTGGATTCGTCTTTTCAATACCACCTGATCAGCGCGAAAAACAACGGCGTTACCCGGCAGGAAATTGCCGAGATTCTGACCCATGCGGCGTTCTATGCGGGCTGGCCGAAGGCCTGGGCGGCGTTCCGCATGGCCAAGGAGGTCTGGACGGAAGGAAACGCCGAAAAGCCCCTTTGATGCGAGAAACGGAACAGCTCTCACAAATTTGGGCGACTGTTCCGGCAATCCTTTGAACGCACAAAGATTCATTGCAACTTTTCCCTCGGTAAAGAAAGTTAATTCTTGCCGAGGGACTTGACTTTTTGGATGCAAAGGGGTACGATTGCTTTATCAAGTTAGCATAGTAAAGCGATAACAAAGGAGGATTCGACGGTGAAAAAGTGGATTGCGTGGATTTGTGCGGTTTTTATGGTTTTGGGCGCTTCTCTGGCGCAGGCGGAACAGGTCGATGAAATCAATTGGGATATGCGATATCGCTATGAAGAACTGGAAGAGCAATTAAAGCAGATCGCGGCGGCATATCCGCAGATCGCGCAGCTGTATCCCATTGGAACAAGCTTTCAGGAGCGCACGCTGTGGTGTATGGAATTGACCGACGCCGATGTGCCGGCGGAGGAAAAGACGGGCATTGCCGTGATGGCGAATATCCACGGCGGGGAACGGGAATCCGCTTCCTGCGCGATGTATTTTGCCTGGTGGCTGACGTCGGAATCGGGAACGGAACGTGTTCAGGAAATTCTCGATAACTACATTGTGTATGTGGTGCCGGTGATCAATCCGGATGGATATGAGCAATCCTTTGTCTACAACACGCGCCAGAACATGCGCCCCAGGGATCTCAACGGCGATGGGATCCCCTTCTCGGATCCCTACACGGACATCGATGGCGACGGGTACATTGCGACCCTGTATCGCGGAACTGCGGATGTTCAGCCCAATCCCAGAGAGATTCAGTCCTTTGGCATGGAGAGCCCGGATTGGGATGGAAACGGAATTCTTGGCGATGATCCGCGCAACAGCGGCATCGATATGAACCGCAACTTTGATTATCAGTGGAATCGGTTTGACATCGAGACGGAGCAGGATGCCGTGATCGGAAGCAATTCCTGGAGCCGCGCGGGCAGCGCGCCTGCCAGCGAACCAGAAGTGATCGCCGTACAGAATTTCCTGCTG
>DVMU01000091.1 GCA_018714825.1 Candidatus Pullichristensenella excrementigallinarum | reverse complement strand
CGTTCGGGTCCGGCGTCGCGTTCGGGTCCGGCGTCGCGTTCGGGTCCGGCGTCGCGTTCGGGTCCGGCGTTGCGCTCGAATCAGCCGTCGCCTCTGGGGTAGCCGTCGCCTCCGGGGTAGCCGTCGCCTCCGGGGTAGCCGTCGCCTCCGGGGTAGCCGTCGCCTCCGGGGTAGCCGTCGCCTCCGGGGCAGCTGTCGCCTCCGGGGTAGCCGTCGCCTCCGGGGTAGCCGTCGCATTCTGGATGGTCGTTCCCTGGTCCGCGGGGGCGGAGTTCGCCTGTGGATCTTCCGCATACCCCACCGCCAACACCAACAGTGCCAGCGCCGCCAGGAATCCCGTCAAACGCCGCATAGCGAATCGCCTCCTTTCACGCGCACGCATTTATTCCGATTGGGCCTCGTCAACTTCCTCTTCGACGGCATCTTCCAACGTGTATACCACGCAGCCCATGCCGAGGCGAATCTCCTCTCCGGCCTCAAAATCCACATAGGCGGTATAGGTCGTTTCCTCCGCTTCCGAGGCGGCATAGAGGATCTCCGTCACCGTTCCGGTACAATCCCCCTCTTCTCCATCTTCGTTCCAATTGAAGGAAATACTGACTGTGTCGCCGACATGCAGCGCCGAAAGGTTGGCTTCCTGCAGCGCAATCGAAATGCGCAGGTTCTCTTGCGGATAGATCGAGGCAATCACGTCACCTTTAGCCACCTGCCCGCCTTCAGAAACGTTCAATTCCGCAAGAATCCCGGAAACGCCGGAAGTGAGCGTGCTGCCGGTTGAGTAGTACGCGTCAAATTCTCCCTCCAAAGTTTCAAACAACAGATCTCCGCGCTCGACCCTCTCGCCGTCGGAGACGTGGAGCGCGACCAGGCTTCCCGTGCCCGTGACGGAGAGATTGGTGCAGCGCTCAATATCCCCGCGGCCGATGCGGGTGCTGGAGGCATAGTCCTCCTCGCGGAAGACGCTGATCGTTTCTCCCATATAGAAATCGCCGGACGTCACTTCCACGGTAAAATCCGTGCCCACGACCGAAATGACCGTGCCCTCGCCCTTGTGCGCTCCATCGGAAGTGCACTTGAGATAGACCTTTTCGCCCACATGCACATATTTGTTTTCCTGGGCGCTATACGAATTGTCCGTGCTTGCCACGATCTGGTACTTGCTGTCCGGTTCAATCACGAGCGCGGCGCCGTATTTCTCCGAAACGACTTCCAGGTTATCTCCTACCTGGGCAAAAATTCCCGTCACCGTGCCGGATTCCGTGGCATAGACCTTGGTAGTCTTCAACTGCGCCAGCACATCGCCCTCTTCCACCAGTTGCCCCGCCATGACCGGCACATCTTCCACCGTTCCGCCGATGGGAGCGGTCACCCGCACGGCGTCCGCACCGACCACGATCCCATCCAAATCCACGCCCGCCGCGCTCGCGCCCATCGGGATCAGCGCCACCACCAGCGCCAGGAACAGAATCATCCACCTGTGCTTTCTCATCATTTTTCCTCCTATTCGGTCCTGTGATTGATGCGGTCAAGCCGCCTATGTCCTTCTCAGCGCCTCAATGGGGTTGAGCTTGCTGGCCTTCCGGGCCGGAGCCCAGCCAAAGAGAATGCCCACGACCGCGGAAAATCCAACGCCCAGCGCAATCGCCCCGTAAGAGATGGCAAAACCCGTTCCCATGGCGTTGCACAAAATCCCTGAAAGCAGAAGCCCCAGCACCACGCCGATCACGCCGCCCGCCAGGCTCAGCAAAAACGATTCCATCAGAAATTGCGATTGAATCTGCCCCGGCTTCGCGCCCAGCGCCTTTTTTAACCCGATTTCCACCGTGCGCTCCGTGACGGAGGTGAGCATCATATTCATGATGCCGATTCCGCCGACCAGAAGCGCGATCGAGGCGATGCCCGCCAGAAGCGCGGAAATCATCGAAAGCATTTCCTCCATGGTGGATTCGATGCTCTCCATGGTGGTGATCTCGTAGCAATCCTCTTCATAGCTGAACATGGCGTCCAGAATGCTCTCCATCTGGGTCATCACGCCCTCGGCATACGAAGGTCCCTGCGTGTAGACCGTAAAGGCGGTGATCAGGGTGGTGTTGTTCAGCCGATTGGCCGTGGTATAAGGGATCAAGATCGAAGGCGTTCCTCCCATCATGCCGCTGATGGAGGTGTCCCCTTCGCTGTCGAAAATTCCGATGACCAAGAACTCGTTGCCGTCGATATAGAGCATCTGTTCCAGAGGATCCTCGCCGTAGAAGAACGTCTCAACCATTTCGCTGTCGATCAGGCAGACAGAATTCATGCTTTCTTCATCCAGCACATTGATCGCCCGTCCCCGCGACAGCGCATCTTCATTAATGGAAAACCAATAGGCATTCCGCCCGGCAATCGACACGCTGGATTCGTAATTCTGTCCCTTGCTCACGCGCGCGTTGAGAGATACGGAGGGCACAATTCCTTCCACATACTCGATCTGGGTCAGTTCCTCCAAATCCTCCCGGCTCAATCCGCTCTTCAAATCGCTTCCCGTGATCGAGACGCTCAGCGATCCCGCGCCCATGGAGGTAA
The DNA here is from genome assembly GCA_018714825.1 of Candidatus Pullichristensenella excrementigallinarum. GTDB lineage: Bacteria > Bacillota > Clostridia > Christensenellales > Aristaeellaceae > Pullichristensenella > Pullichristensenella excrementigallinarum. Next base: position 6,775 of record DVMU01000091.1, on the reverse strand, counting down.
AAGAACTGGAGATGGAAGAGGAGACGCCGTTGACCGTGGTGATCAGCGCGATCACCGCCGTCACGCCGATGAGAATTCCCAAAATCGTCAGCGACGAACGCAGCCGGTTCTGGCGGATATTGGCGACCGACATGCGCAGATTTTCCCAAAACATGGCCAGGCCGGAATGCAGGCTCCTAAGCATTTCCGTCCGCCTCCCATCCCTCGGTCAGAACGCCGTCGATGATGTGCACCATTCGGTGCGCGCGCCGGGCAACGCTGCTGTCATGCGTGATCATGATGATGGTGCGCCCCTCGTCGAACAATTCCTGAAACAGTTCCATCACCTGCCGCCCGGTCTTCTGATCGAGCGCGCCGGTGGGTTCGTCGGCGAGCAGGAGCGTGGGATTGGTCACCAGGGCCCGCGCGATCGCCACGCGCTGCTGCTGGCCGCCGGAAAGCTGGTTGGCATAGTGGTGCATCCGCTTTTCCAGCCCTACGCGAAAGAGCATCTCCCGCGCGCGCTCCGCGCGCTCCCTGCGCCCCACCCCCCGATAGACCAGCGGAAGTTCCACGTTCTTTTGCGCGTCCAACCGGGGAAGCAGCTGGGAATTCTGAAAGATAAATCCGATTTCCTGATTGCGTATGCGCGCGAGCTCTGCCTCCGTGCGGTCGCCGATCTCCCGTCCGTTGAGCAGATACTCCCCGGAGGTCGCGGTATCCAGGCAGCCGATGATATTCATCAGCGTCGATTTCCCGCTTCCCGAAGGGCCGACCACCGAAAGGTATTCTCCCCTTTCAAGGGTCAGGGAAATGTTGTGCAATACGGGCACGCTCTCCTCGCCGGCCCAATAGGATTTGCAGATATCGCGCAGCGCGAAAAACGTATCCTCCCGAGGAGAAGTTGTCTGGGCCTTGGCCTCCGCAAAAATGTGCCGCACGGGAATCAACCTCCCATCCTTCCGCCGCCCATGCCGCCTTCAAAAGAGCCCATGGAACTGCGGTCAAAGCTTCCCATATCGCCAAAGTCCGGCATCTCTCCGCCCTGGCCGCCTCCGCCCGCGGGCGCGTTGAACTGGTTGCCCCCGAACAGTCCGGAAAGCAATCCTGCCGCCGCTGACGAGGCTTCCTGCTCGACTTCCACATAGACCGTATCGCCCTCCGCAAGCCCAGAGACGATCTCGACATAATTGCCGTTGTTGACGCCGACTTCCACCTCCTGCTGATACAGCTCTCCCGCCTCGTCCATCTTCCAGACATAGGCACTGTTGTCATCGGCAAAGCTCAGAGCGTCCATTTTCAGGATGACCGCATTTTCCACCTGTTCCTGGGGGATCGTCACCGTCGCCTGCATTCCGGGATAGATGCCCGCATCCACCTCGACCTCGGCCACGGCGGTATAGTACGCCACATTTCCCTGCGAGCTGGAAACATAGTTGATGCTGGAAATCTCGCTCTCATAGGAAGTTTCCCTGGCCGTCGCAGTCACGGTACACGCCTGGCCCACCGCCACTTCGGAGATATCATATTCGTCGATGCGGATAGAGATCTGCATATGCTGGAAATCTACAATTTGAATCAGCGCCACACTGGCGTCCACGCTGTCCCCTTCTTCCACGTTCAACGCGTTGACCTGACCGTCAAAGCCGGCCTTGAGGGTTTCTCCGTCCGCCAGGCGCATCAGCCGGTCGCCTTCCTGCACCTGATCCCCCTGCGCAACATAGAGCGTGCGCACCGTCGTCGCGCCCTCCGGGTAGAGGGTTTCGCTGTTCACGGCTGCGAAGCTCCCGCTGAAGCTCAAAGAATTCGAAATCGAGCCAATGGTGGCGGTATAGGGATCATAGGTCGTGGTCACGCCAGCCTTAAAAATGGGCAACCCAATAAAATACACTCCCGCGCCAAGCAGCGCGAGCAAGATCAGCAACGCGATTTTCCTGCCCCATTTTCTCTTTTTCTTTTTCATCCGAAGCTCCTCCAAATTCCTTTCCTGTGATCCGCCTCCCAGAATTTAGCCCTCCAAAATAAATTCTACCTAAAACCCCGAACCTCTTGCGGCAAATGTTCACCCTTTGTTCACAGGAAGGCGCAAAACGCCACAATTTCCCATCGCTTCCCTATCCTACGCCGCGCTTCCTTCGATCCGGAATTTGTTCCCTTCGTAACGGATGCGTATGGCGCGGAAACCCTTGGGGCCTGGCGGGTCCTCTTCTCCTCGGAACCCCCTCTCTCCCGCGCGCATAGGTTGCACCGGGAGGTTTTTTCATGAAAAAAAGTTTAGGAAAAAATGGGAGCGTCTCTCCCCATTTTTCAAAAACATTCCTTCCGTGGAGCAGGTTCTGCTCCTTCTGATGCTGCTGTTGTTCGTGCAGTTCTTTATCGTGCTTACGGAAAAAGAACCGCACGACGCCGAAGCCATCGATGTCGTCATGCGTTCCATGGCTGCGACGATTTTCGGATATTTTATCGGCGGTAAGCTCGGCGAAAGCGCCGAAGGGAAATCGGACAAAACCGACGCCGTCTCGCAGCGCAGCATAGCCAAAGACGCAGGAAATCAAGCGCCGGTGGCAAAAATCGGCTTTGTTTCCGAACCCTCTGCGGAAGCGTCCGCCTCAAAGGACAGTCCGCCTCCGCCCAAGGCGCGCAGGATCTCCCTTCGCGAAAGCTCTCTGCAAATCCGCATTGTCGGAGGCATCGGCTTTGTCTCTTTGCTTATTTTGTTCCTGGTACGCGATGTGGAAGCGCTCGGCAGAATCTTAGAAACGCAATCGGGCATTGCCACGATCTCCCAGCTGCGGGACTTTGCCGCGGGCAGCATCGGCTTTTTGGTCAGTGCCACAAAAAATCGCTAACTTTGGAGGAACCCCTATGCCAAACCGAGTAAAAACCAAAGATTTTATCGCCTTTCTGGAATGGGCATTGAACAATAAATGCGGCTATATCATGGGAAGTTACGGACAAGACCCCAAAAAATGGCCGGAAAACAGCTTTTGGTTCACGCAATACAGCGGCAAACAGCGCCAAAAAGCGCTGTTTTGGCGCAAAACCTGCCCGGCCGTATTTGACTGCAACGGCCTGGCGGAGGGTTGCTATCAAAAACTGACGGGCGTCAATATCAACACGCGCGCCCGCAACAACTTCTCCCAATGGTGCAGCAATTCCGGCGTCGGAAAAATCCCCGCGAAGCTGCGGGTTCCCGGCGCAGCGGTCTTTGTGCACAATGGTTCCTATATTTCCCATGTGGGATATCTCTGGAAACCCGTAGACGCGGCCAAGCCGGAAGGCGATTGGTGGGTGATTGAAGCCAAGGGCGTGATGTACGGCGTGGTCCAAACCAAGCTCAGCGCGGGTCGCTGGAACCGCTACGGTTGGATGACCAAATATTTCGACTATGGCGACGATACCGTTCCGCCCGAACCGCTTCCCCTGGGCGCCCAGACTTTGCAACTGGGCAGTACGGGCGGGGATGTCAAGGATTTGCAGCTCAAACTGCTTGCGTGGGGATATAATCTGGGCAAATGGGGCGCGGACGGCGAATACGGAAAGGCGACTTCGGACGCCGTATCCAAATTCCAGGTGGATCAGGGCATCCCCGTGACCGGCCTCTACGACGCCGCAACGCACCAGAAATTAGTAGAAAAATTCGAGCAGGAAAACGCCCCCGCATGACGGGAGGTTTCCCATTCCTGCGTTTGCGCAAAACGCTTTAAGGAGGACTTTGCCATGGGCATGCCGGTTATTTCCCCCAGCACGACAAGCCGCAGGCAGGCAATCACCGATATCATCGAATCGGTGGCCCTGCAGCAGACCGCGCTTTCGCACATTCTCAACGCGGAATGCGAAAAATTGCAGCGCATTCTCGGCAACAAGGAGGCTTCCCATCAGACCATCCTCGCGACCAACAAATCCGTGGAGGCCATGGTGGGCGCGATCACGCGGCTGGAAATGGTGCTGCAATCCAAATTGGCGCTGTTTGAAAACTGCCTGTGTGAACAGGAGACGAATCCCGAAGATTGATTGCACCCGCCTTGTCGGAGGCGCATAGGATAAACGGGAGGGGCGCCAAACTCGCCTCTCCCGATCAACGAAACGAAATTTAAAGGAGATACGCCCTATGTCTATGCCGAATATCCCGAATCTGAATCCCACGATCAATATCGACAGAAACGACGCCGTCAATATCATTCTCTCCTCCATCGGCATGGAGGAATTGAGCCTGGCGCACTTGCTCAACGCGGAAGCGGAAAAAATCCAGTTCTCCCTGGGCACGCTGGAAACGGCCAACGGCCAGGCCGCCGGCATCGATCAGATTCTGGAGACCAACCGGCTGGCAGGTAAGATGGTCCGCGATGTCATCAAGAACCAGATGCTGCTTGCCATGAAGATGGAAGATACCGTGGATCTTGCGGAAAACATCGTCGTGAGCCCGACTATTCCCACGCCGACTATTCCCGCGCCCACCATCCCCAATATCACGGTCTAAAATAGATCTTAGGGGCGATTTCGCGTTTTCAGCGGGATCGCCCCGCCTTTTACCCCGCTCCGGCAAGCGCGATGACGCTCGCGCGCAATGCCGCGATGCCCGAAAGCATCTGTTGAATGCGCGCCTGCATAGACCGTTCTTCCTCCTCATAGGCATCCCGCTTCTGTTGCAAAACGGCCGCCTTCCGGGAAAGCGCTTCGCGCACCGCCTGAGAATCCTGCATTCCGATTCCCGGCTGCTGCAAAGGCTTTGCCGCTGCGGTCAATGCCAAAATCTCTCCGCGCAACTGACCGGCACGGCCGTTAAAATCAGCAAGATCTTCTATCAGGTTTTGATGTTCCCCCAGGATTTCTTCCAGCTTCTGCGCAAGATTTCTTCGCGTCTGGTTTTCCGGAAGATGCGCCAGGGCCCTTTGATACGCTTCCAGGCAGGCCGCAATCGCATCGGAAGGATAGTTTTCCGGGGAGAAATCCCCTTCCAAGGCCGGCAGAACTTCCGCCTGTCCATTCCCTTCCGCGGCGTTTTGCGCGCCGCTTCCGCCGAAGTGGAGAAGGGATCGCGCGATCTTGTTCAGCCAGGTCAAACCGATCACCCCCGCCGCGATTCTATTCGAAAACGTCGGAGAATATGTGGGCGACTTTGCCCTGTCCCCTCTCTCTTCACCTCGTTATTCGGGCAAACCGTGCGGCGTGGCCTCGCTCTTTTCATCCTTTCCCGCCTTTGCAAATTCTCCGGCCCATTCAAATCCCTTCTTCGAGACAATTACCGCGATGATTTCATTGATTACCGCAGCGGCTGCAATAGTTCCCTGAATAATCCGGGCACACTCGGGAGCGGGGCCTGTCAGAACGGAAACGGCAATTCCCGTAAAGACCAAAGACACCCCGGAATGCGGCAACAGCGTAAGGCCCAGATATTTCTGCACGGTTTGCGGCGATTTGGTAATATGTGCGCCAAAGAATGCGCCGAAATACTTTCCTGCGGCGCGCGAAAGAATGTAGATCGCCGTATACAATCCTGCGCCGAAAATGAGATGATAATCCAGCGGCGCGCCCAGATTGAGAATGACCAGAATCATCGCAACGCCAAGGATGGGATTGAATCCCCGCATGATCTGTTCCAGGCGTTTTGCGCTGATCATATTGGAAAAGGTTGCGGAAAAGGCCATCCCAATGATCATAAAGTTCAGCACCGGGCTGGGCATCACCACATTGTTGAAAAAGAAACCGACCCCTGAAGCGGCCAAAACCAGGAAAATCAGCAGCGCCAATGTCGCGGGAAGGCTGCGTTCCTTTTTGAGGATCAGGCCCGCAATCCATCCTACCCCGATGCCGATGGCCAGCGGCAACAAAAGAACCACCGCGATCATGTATGCGGGAAGTTGTCCTGCGGACAGTTTTCCCGCCACGGCGGCAATCACGCTGAAAAATACCACGCATCCCACCATGTCGTCCAACACGGCCATGGGAATCAATGTCTGCGTAACCGGGCCGTCGGTCTGAAATTCCCGCACAATGGAAAGCGCCGGAGCGGGCGCCGTCGCCAAAGCGATTCCGCCGAAGATCAGCGCAAGGTAAATCGGAATCCCGGAAAAATAAAACAGTATCCCAAAGACCAGAGAAACCAGAAAAAACGTTCCCAGTGACTGGGTCAATGTCGTGACGACAATCGCTTTGCCCGAACGCTTGATTTTGCTCCATACCAGTTCCGTGCCGATCATCAAACCCATCGCGCATTCCAGAATGTGGATCATTATCTGATACCACCCGGCATCCAGAATTTCCTGATTCACCAGGGAAAGCGCATGGGGCCCCAAGACCATTCCGGTAATCAGCCAACCCAGTATGGAAGGCAATTTGATTTTTGAAGTGCATTTCCCGATCAAAAAGGCAATCCCAGCCGCGATACACAATCTCAGCAAAAGCAACATACTGACATCCCCTTTGTTCTCTCCGCGTCAACCTTTGCCGCATTTGCCCCGGGTCGGCGCAATCTTTCTTCCTTTCTTCCTTGTCCGGCGCTCCTCTCCGGCTATGTCCCTTCCTTTGCGATTCCATAAAGCAGAATCTCAAATGTCTTGGAGAGTTTCCCCTCATGCGCCTCTATCAAATCGCGATAATCCCTGTTTCCCTCCACTCTGCGCTGAAAATACTCATTGAATATCTCCGTGAAAATCGAAAAATACTCCAAAGCAAGATCCTCCGTAACCCCCTCCCGCAATTGTACATGCGTTAAAAGCCTTCGATAGAAACCCATGTTGAACGCGTCAAACGCCTCGCGTATCTCTCGAATTTCTCCAATCAGATGCTTGGGCGG
>DVMU01000090.1 GCA_018714825.1 Candidatus Pullichristensenella excrementigallinarum | reverse complement strand
TGCCGCCCACGCCGACCATGTGGACGCGTTGGCCCTTGTAATCACGGATATTCATGCGGCACTCTCCTCCTTATCGGTTCATTATACGGATTTTCCGTTTTTTCCGCGTACCTTTTCAAGTTAAAATTTTGCGAGTCTTTAAAAATGCGGGGTTTATGCTGGAAAAACCCCAAAACCCGAATTATAATGGATATCAATACAAAAAGATTCGGGGATGCGGGGTGTTTTTTTGGAGAAGATCAAGAGAAATGAGCGACTGAGCGCCATGGCCCGTATTTTGACGGATGCGCCCAATCGCATTCACACCTTAGGAGAGTTCTGCGAGCGCTTCGGCGCGGCGAAATCCACGGTCAGCGAGGATGTGGACACGCTTTCGCAGGCGTTTGCCAGATTTGAGATGGGAGAGGTCGCCACCGTCGCGGGCGCTGCGGGCGGGGTTCGCTTTCGTCCGCTGCTTTCAAAAGCCGCGGCCGCGAGGGTGCTTGAGGATCTTGCCGCGCGCCTTTGCGAGCCGGGCAGGGTGCTGCCGGGCGGCTTTCTCTACACTTCGGATGTAACTTCGGAAAGCGATACCGCGCAGAGAATCGGCGAAATCCTGGCCGTAGAGTATTATGATCGGCAGCCGAATCTGGTGCTTACCATGGAAACCAAGGGTATTCCCATCGCGCTGATGACCGCGCGCGCCCTGGGGGTGCCGCTGGTCATTGCTCGGCGCGACAGTCGCGCCTATGAGGGATCAGCGGTAAAGATCAACTATGTGGGCGGAGGAGATCGAATCGAGACCATGGCGCTGGCGCGCCGCGCGGTCAAGCCCGGTCAGCGGGCCCTGATCATCGACGATTTTATGAAGGGCGGCGGAACGCTGCAGGGCATGGTGGAAATGATGCAGGAGTTTCAGGCCGAGGTCGTGGGCGTGGGCGTGATGATCGCCACGAAAGCTCCGCAGAAGAAATTGGTGGAAGGCGCGAAATCGCTGCTGGTTCTGGAGGATTTCGATCAGGAGAGCCATGTGGCGAAGGTTGCGGTTTCCCCCGAATATCAACTCTAGGAGGGAAAAATGGATATTGAGAAATTTCTCGAAAGGGCGACGGCGCTTCCCGGAGAACCGGGCTACGAAGCGGGCGTGGGCGGCTATTTGGCCGAACAGTTCGCGCCCCTGGCCGACGAGGTGTCTGTAGATCCGCTGCAGAATGTGATCGCCCGCGTGGGCAAGGGCGGCCCGAGGGTTCTCATCTGCGCGCATCAGGATGAGATCGGCTTGGTAGTGACGCAAATTGAAGAGGATGGATGCCTGCGCGTGACCCGCAACGGCGGCGTGGACCCGCGGATCTTGCCGGGCATGGAAGTCGCGGTGCAGGCAAAGAGCGGGCCGATCTACGGCGTCATCGGCGCCAAACCCCCGCATCTTCTGACGGAAAAAGATCGCGAAAAGGCACTGAAAATTACCGATCTGTATGTGGATATCGGCTATCCCGCCGAAAAGGCGCGCGAATTGGTGCGCGTGGGCGATATGGTTGTGATGCTGGCCAAGCCCATTAAGCTGGCGGACGGCGCGATGGCGAGCAAGACCATGGACGACCGCGCGAGCGTGGCAGCCATGCTGGTGGCGGCGGAAATTCTTAAAAATCACGGCACGAAGGTCGAGGCCCTGTTTGTTTCGACCGCACAGGAGGAAGTGGGTTCCCAAGGCGCGCTGGTGGCGGCCCAGGCGCTCAGGCCGGACGCGGCGATCGTGATCGACGTGACGCATGGCGAAGGTCCGGGAACGGGCAAATGGGAGGCGTATCCTCTGGATCGGCCCACCATCGGGCATGGCCCGAACGTGCATCCCGCGCTGGAAAAGGTGGCCAAGGACGTGGCCAGGGAAAACGGCGTGCAATACTCTTTGGAAGTGTGTTCCAACGCGAGCGGCACTGACGCGGAAAGCACGCAGGTGGCGGCGGGCGGCGTGCCCACGATCCTGTTTTCCATCCCGCTGAAGTACATGCACACGACCGTGGAGGTGCTTCGGATCAAGACCATTCGCGAAACGGGACGGCTGATCGCGCTGTTCCTGGAGGAACTTTCGCGCAGATGGGAGGGCTTTGAATGGTATTAAAGGAGCTGTGCGCGCTTCGGGGCGTGAGCGGCGACGAGGGTCGGGTGCGCAATTTTGTATTGGCGCACGCGCGCAAGCACGCGACCGAAGTAACGGTGGATCCCATGGGCAATGTCCTGGCGTTTAAGCGGGGGACAAAGCCCGGCGCGGGACATGCGATGTTCGCCGCGCACATGGACGAGGTAGGCATGATCATCACCGGCATCCATGACAACGGCCTTTTGAGTTATGCGACGATAGGCGGAATCGATCCGCGCGTGGTGGTGTCCAAGCCCGTCCTGGTGGGCGATAAGGAAGTGCCGGGCGTGATCGGCGCAAAGGCGATTCACTTGCAGACCAGGGCGGAATTTGAAAAGGTGCTCGGGCACAAGGATCTCTATATCGATATCGGCGCGAAGGATAAAGATTCGGCCGAGGATTTGGTGTCTCTGGGCGATTATGTGACGTTTATGAGCGACTGGGTCGAATTCGGAGAGGGCTTTGTCAAGGCCAAGGCGCTGGACGATCGCGTGGGTGTGATGACCATGCTCAGCCTTTTGGAAAATACCTATGAGATGGATATGACCTGCGCGTTTACCGTGCAGGAGGAAGTGGGCCTGCGCGGCGGGCGTTGCGCGGGATACAACGTGCGGGCGGATTGGGCGATCGTGCTCGAGGGCACCACGGCCAACGATCTGGGCGACATTCCGGAACACCAGCGGGTGTGCATCCCGGGAAAGGGCGTGGCGATTTCCTTTATGGATCGCACCTCCATCGGAAACATCCCGCTGCGCAAGCGGTTGGCGCGTATCGCGCAGGAGGAGGGAATCCCCTGGCAATTGAAGACGGTGGTGGCCGGCGGCAACGATGCCGGCGCGATCCAGACCGCGCGCGGCGCGATGCCTACGGCGGCGCTGAGCGTGCCCTGCCGAAACATTCATTCGCCCAGCTCCGTTGCGAGCTTTTCCGATATTGAGGCCCAGTTCCGGCTGGCGGACGCGTTTATGAGGAGGGGTATGGCATGAAGGATATGCTTTTGAAATTTTTGAATCCCTATGGAGCTACGGGACACGAGGAACCGATCGCGCAGGTGATTCGGGAAACGGCGCGGCCTCTGGTGGACGCGGTGGAAACCGACGCGCTGGGAAATGTGATCTGCATCAAGAAGGGGCGCGCGGGCGCGCGGCGGATCATGGTTTCCGCGCACATGGATCACATCGGATTTGTGGTTACCGGCGCGGATGAGAAGGGCTTTTTGCGGGTACACAATGTCGGCGGCATCCGCAAGCGCAACTCGCTCAACCGCCATGTGGTGTTTGAAAACGGCGTGCATGGCGTTCTTTCCAATGAAATCGAGGATTTTTCCGCAGACGACAACAAGATGACGAATCTCTTCATCGATATCGGCGCGGCCAACCGGGAACAGGCGCTTGCGGCGGTGGAGATCGGGGACGTGGCCGTCTACGCGCCGGATGCGTTTGAATTGCAAAACGGCCTGCTCGCTTCTCCCGCCATGGACGATCGTGCGGGCTGCGCGGTGGCCATGCGGGCGCTTGAAATGCTGGGCGATTGCGAAAACGAGATTGCATTCGTGTTTTCCACCCAGGAAGAAGTCGGCCTGCGCGGGGCAAAGGCCGCGACGTATGCAGTCGATCCGCAGATTGGCGTGGCGCTGGATGTGACGCCGGCCGGAGACACGCCCAAGGGCGACAAGCTCTGTGTGGAAGTGGGGAAAGGGCCGTGCATCAAGATTCTGGATCGGGGGAGCATCTCTTCGCCCAAGCTCGTTCGCGGTATGGAGGCGGCGGCGGAGCGCTTGGGAATTGCCACCCAGCGCGAGGTGCTCACCGGCGGAGCCACGGACGCGGGCGCGATGCAGACCACGCGCGGCGGCGTATATGTAGGGACCATTTCCATAGCTTGCCGTTATGTGCATTCCGCGTGCGAGACGATCTCTGTGGAAGATTGTGAAAACGCGGCCAAGCTGCTGGCGGAGTTTTTGCGCGATCCGGGATTCTGATGGATATAAAAACAGTATAAAGAAATTCTCTGAATTTGTCATAGTTTTCTCTTTAGAGACGAAATATTGCATTTCGTCTCTTCAGCCTGTCAAAAAAGGTCGCCTTTGGCGGTCTTTTTTGCTATACGTAAGACAGGTGATGAAAATGCTGAAGAAAGAAACAGAGCAGCGGCAGGCGATAGAAATGGTGTGCACGGATATGCTGGTACCCAAGGGACACGTGCTGCGGAAGATCGACGCAGCGGTGAATTTCACGCGCATTTATGAAATGGTAGAAGATTTATACTGCGAGGATAACGGACGGCCCAGTTGTGATCCG
>DVMU01000089.1 GCA_018714825.1 Candidatus Pullichristensenella excrementigallinarum | reverse complement strand
GGGCGACGATTTCCGCCTCCTTCTCGTGGAACTTGGCGTTCAGCACCACGTGGGGCACGCCGCGCTTTTCCAGCAGCTTGGAGACGAATTCGCTCTTTTCCACCGACACGGTGCCCACCAGCACGGGCTGGCCGGTTTCATGGCGCTTGACGATTTCATCCACCACGGCGGCAAACTTGGCCTTCTGGCTGACGAACACGGCGTCGTTCAAATCCTTGCGGATCATCGGCTTGTTGGTGGGGATGGTGACGACGTCCAGCTTGTAGATGCCCTGGAATTCTTCCTCCTCCGTCTTGGCCGTACCGGTCATGCCGGAGAGCTTTTTGTACATGCGGAAGTAATTCTGGAAGGTAATGGTGGCCAGCGTCTTGTTCTCCCGTTCGACCTTGACGCCCTCCTTGGCCTCGATCGCCTGATGCAAACCGTCCGAATAGCGCCGACCAACCATCAGGCGCCCGGTGAATTCGTCCACGATCACGACCTGGCCGTCCTTGACCACATAGTCCACATCGCGCTTCATCAGCACGTTGGCGCGCAGCGCGGCAAGGATATGATGATACAATTCCTGGTTTTCCGGATCGGTGAGATTTTCAATATTGAAATACCGCTCTGCCTTGCGCACGCCTTCCTCGGTCAGGCTGATGGCCTTCTCCTTCTCTTCGCGCACAAAATCCTTGTCCTCGCCTTCCGAGAGCCTGCGGACGAACTGATCCGCGCGCTGATACAGATCCGTGGACTTTTCGCCCCGGCCGGAAATGATCAGTGGCGTCCTGGCCTCGTCGATGAGGATCGAGTCCACTTCGTCGACGATTGCGAAGTTCAGCGGCCGCTGCACCATGCGTTCCTTGTAGGTCACCATGTTGTCGCGCAGGTAATCGAAGCCGAATTCGTTGTTAGTTCCGTATGTAATGTCGCTCTGGTAGGCCTGCTGGCGCGCAGCGGTCTCCATTTCGTGTTCGACCAGGCCGACGCTCATGCCCAGAAAGCGATAGATCTTTCCCATCCATTCCGAATGGAACCGCGCCAGATATTCATTGACGGTGACGATATGCACGCCCTTCCCCGTCAGCGCGTTCAAATACGCGGGCAGCGCGGCGGTGAGCGTCTTGCCCTCGCCGGTACGCATCTCCGCGATGCGGCCCTGATGCAACACGATCGCGCCGATCATCTGCGTGTCAAACGGGCGCTGCCCCAATGTGCGCACGGCCGCCTCGCGGACCAGGGCGTAGGCTTCGGGGAGGAGCTTGTCCAGATCCTCCCCCGCCTGGGCACGCTCGCGGAGCTTATCCGTCATCGCGCGCATCTCTTCATCCGAAAGCGCCTTCATATGGGTTTCCAGCGCGTTAATTTCCTCCACGGTCTTGCGCAGGCGCTTGATTTCCGCCTCGTTCGACCCGCTGAGCATCTTCTTGATAAAATCAAACATGGTCTTCCTCCAAAATCCGGAAAGTGTCAAACAAATCCATTATAGCATATGTCGGAACATTCCTCAAGTTACGGGATCCTTTCGAAATCTCCCAATCCCTTGGCAATCCGATAGAGATCAAAGCGAAGTCGTTCCCATTTCCTCAATTTCTTTTCGAATTGGCGGAACGCGCGGAGCCCGCCGGGAAGTTCTTCGGAGGAGAAGGGCTTTCCGGAATAGCGGCTGTCGGCCAGGCAATGTGAGAACCGCGCAAAATCCGGATTGCTCAGCCCGCCCGCGGCCAGCCGGGCCGCGAACGCTTCGGGCGTTTCACTGCCCAACGGGACCTGCCCCAATTGGCGCAGAAGCGTCAAATTCGCGCGATAGAGAATGATCGCGGCGCGATCCGCATCCCCCGCCGCTCCGGAAAGGCGCGCCGGATCGGTCCGCTCCAACCGCTTGCGCGCCCACAGCCAGGCTGCGACTGCGAGAAGCAACAGCACCAGGATCGCCAAGATCCACCACAGCCAAGTGAAATTCCGATCGCGCGATTCCGGTGGAATATCCGGTTCCTCGTTTTCCGGAGGCGTCCCGCCGGAGGGAGGGGGCGTGGGCGTGGGCTGCTGATCGGGAAGCGGAAGGGTTGGCGTGGGTTGCCCATCCTGCGATTCGGGCGGGAGAGTCGGCGTGGGGCTCGGCTCTTCATCCGGCGCTACGGGCGGAACCGTCGGCGTGGGCGTGGGTTCTTCCTCCGATCCCATGGGCGGAAGTTGGCTCTCTCCCATATCGTCCGAATCCGAGGAGGGCTCCTCTGACTGTTCCCCCTCCCCGCCCTGCGCCTCGCGCGCTGAGCCGGTCGGGTCAAAGGAGATCCAACCTACGCCGTTGAAATAGACTTCCACCCAGGCGTGCGCGTCCTCGCCGCTGAGCACGGTCACGCCGTCCGCATCCGGCCGAACGCTATACCCCTCGACATAGCGCGTGGGCAATCCGGCAATCCGGCACATCACCGCCATGGCGGTGGCATAATAGCTGCAATATCCCTCGCGCGTATCCAGCAAAAAGTGCGAGACAAATTCTCTGTCCTGCGGAGGATACTCTACCTCCAGGGTGTAGCGGCAATTGGATACCAGCCAATTCTGGATCGCCAGGGCCTTTTCATAATCATTGGTCAGGGAAGCGGTAATCTGATTGGTCAGGCTGTACACGCCCTCCTCAATGCCCCCGGGAAGCGCAAGGCAGGTTTCCGCGATTTCGGCATACTCCTCATCCGGCGCGACGGCGTTTTGCTCCACCAGCTGCGCCATTGCCTGCCCGTCGGCCGGAATCCAGGCCACAAAGGAATACGTATCTCCCGCCTCCACGTTGCGCGAGAGGAATAACTCTCCGATGGAATTGTAATACAGGGCATTGCGAAGTGACATGGAAAAATCCACAATCCGGTTGGGCGCGAACAGGGTCGAAGTTCCCTCGCGCAGCATGCGCACCTCGGCTTCCGCCTGTTCAAAGGCGGGAGATTCCCCCTCCGCCTCAAAGACGCTTTCGCGCGTCCCGATCCGGGTAAAATCGTAATAGAGATAGCGCGCCTTTTCCCCCGCGTCCGTCCAGGAATATCCCGTATAATCCCGGCGAATCGATCCGCGAAGCAGCATGGCACGCGTAGTTTCGACCTCCATGGCCGGTTCGGTATCCGGTTCGGCCGGCCCGCCCAGGCGGATGGTGGGGGTATCGTTGATCAGCGTCGCATGGTCATATCCCATTTCGTTCAGGGAGAAGGCAATGCGCTCTTGGGTAAAGTGAAAATAATCCTCAAAGGTTTCCCGCAAAGCATTGGCCGCCTTCTCCAAAGGCTCCCATGTCACCCGCCCCGACGGAACCAGGAGCATCGCAACTCCCACAGCCAACACCGCCGGAAGAAGCGCCCGGGCAAAGCGATAGTCGCGCCTGTCCGACTGCTGCTGATTGGCATACGCCGCGATCAGCGCGATCAATCCCGGAATTCCCAGGCGGAAATCCGCCGCAGAGGACATCGCATTCGCGCCGATAAACGTTATCAGCGTCAAAAGCCCGGCAAAAAACACGCCGCCCCGGCTCCGGATCAGCACATAGAAAAGCACCGCGAACGGCACGCCCAAGAGCAAAGCCATGGCCGTGCCGTGCGGGGACAACACGGCAAGATCCCCACTCCCCGAAAATTCGGAAAGCGCGGCGAACAGCGCGCGAAATTCCTCTCCATAGGCGGGGATGGCGATCCCCGCCGCAATCACGGCCAACACCGATCCCGCGATCAGCCCCGGAAGAGAACCGGAAATCACCGCGCAGAGAAGCGCCGTAAGCCCGGCGACCGCGTACGGGGCCAAAAAAGGAACCGGCATTCCCAGCGCCGCGAGCAACGTAGAAACAACGCTCCCGGCAATCAGCGCCGCGATCAGGGCCGGCGATAGAACTTTGAGCCACTTTGACGAATTGTTCATCCGTTTTCCCCTATTCGTCGCTCCACGGATTCCGAAGCGAGACGAGTATATTTTCCATCTTGAGGCGTTCGACCATTTCCAGCGCATCCTCGCGCGCGCTGTCCGTGATCCAGATCAGCTTGACCTTTACCCCGGAACGCGCCAATTTGAGCGCCATGTCCGCGATGCGGGTGGTGAATTTACAACTGACCAGCACGCAGCCACCCGTGCGGGTGATGCGCCTGAGCATCTGCATCTGCACCTGCTCATAGGCATAGGGGCTGTCGAACTTCACGCGCATCAGCGCATCCAGAAACATCGGCAGATCCTGCGGGAACTGCCCGGCGATTTCCGCGGGATGCGCGGCCAACAGCGGCATCCGCACGGGATATCCCGCCTCCAATTGCGCCTTGGCATGAGAAAGCGCCTCTTCGCAGATCGCATCCTCAATCGAAAGCGCCTGGTCGCTCAGCGCCGCGATTTCCGAAAGGTCGGGAACGATCAGCGTGTCTGGCCGGGAAGATTCCTCATAGGTTCGCACCATCAGTTCGCGCTTGCGCATGGTCAGTTTCCAATGCACTTTTTTAAGGACATCCCCCTCCTGCCATTTGCGGATATCCGAAGGAGAGGCCGTGTCCTCGGACGCGCGCGAGCGCAGTTCCGGCCCCATATCCTGTGTCTTGAGTTCCAGCGTCTCCACCGCGTGCACCTTGGGCGCCACGTCCACGCGCAAAAGCCTTTGCCCGGATTTGCGCGAGATCGAAAACAGCCCGAAAAGATCCTGACACCGAAAGCGCGCGATGCCGACCTCATAGCTTCCCCGATGCGGACAGGCGATCAGATATCGAAAAGTCTTCTTTCGATACGGAGGCGTCGCCACGCTGATCTCCTGTGTGCCGGAATAGGCGCTGGGCGCGCACAGCACGATGCGAATCGCGCTCACCGGCAGAAGCGAGGTGTGCCGCACGGTAAAAATGGTCATCAATCGGTCTCCGCGCTCCACGCGGGGCCGCAATCCCTTCATTTCCACGCGCACGGTAAACAGCGTCCACAAGACCGAAGCCACCGAAAGCAGCAGCACCATCACAAACGCAAAAAACAGAAAGTAATAGACCTGTCCACCCGTGGAAAGCCCCACCGCCAACAGCGCGGCAAGCACCCCCAGAAGGCTCCAAAATCGCGCGGTCATTTGATTTTCACCGGCACCTGTACATTCCCCAGCACATTCGCCAGCACCCTGGAAGCGGTCATGTTGCGCATCCGCGCCTCCGGGCTGAGCACCAGCCGGTGCGCCAGAACCGGATCGGCCATGCGCTGCACGTCTTCCGGTGTCACATAATCGCGCCCGTCAATCAGCGCGCACGCCTGCGCCGCCCGCAGAAGCGAAATTGCCGCGCGCGTGGACACGCCCAATTGCAAGGCTCCGTTCTTGCGCGACGCGGCCGCGATCATCGAGACATAGGCGCGCACTTCCCGCGAAGTGTAGACCGTATCTACCTGCTGCTGCAATTTCACCACGTCCGCCGAACTGCAGATCGGGCGCAATTCCTCCATGGGCCGCGCGCCGGTGGTATAGCGTTCGAGAATATCGGTTTCCTCCTCGGGCGAGGGATAACCGATGGAAACCCGCATGAAGAAGCGATCCAATTGCGCTTCCGGCAAGGGATACGTCCCGACAAAATCCACCGGGTTTTGCGTGGCCAACACGATAAACGGATCGGGCATCCGGTAGGTGGTGCCGTCCACCGTCACCTGTCCCTCCTCCATGACCTCCAGAAGGCTCGACTGGGTCTTGGGCGAGGTTCGGTTGATCTCGTCCGCCAGGACGATCTGGCTCATCACAAGCCCCGGCCGGTATTCCAATTCGCCGGTCTTGAAATTGACGATGGAAAACCCTGTGATGTCGCTGGGCGTGATATCCGGGGTAAACTGAATGCGCTGGAACGAGCAATCCAGGCTCCTGGCCAGCGCCGAGGCCAACGTGGTCTTTCCCACGCCCGGTACGTCCTCGATCAGCACATGTCCCCGGCACAGCAGCGCGATCATCATCAGTTCCACCGCGTCTTCCTTGCCGACAATGACCTTGCCCACGTTTTTTACCAGAAGCTGCGCGAAGCGTTGCGTTACTTGCATCAAAATCCCTCTCTCGGCATGTTCCTTTGGCTTAGACGAAATCCGCATCCGTCGCGGTTCCCTGCCTGCAAACGGCGAATCTCTCCGGGAGAACGCAGAGCGCCTCCCAAAGTAGTATACAAATTTGCGGCCATAAACTCAAGGAAAACTGTTCAAATACCCCGGATTGTGCTACAATATTCACCAGAAGGTCAAAATTGGAGGGAAATTATGCCGGAAATCCTCTATTTCGACACCCTGGATTCCACCAATCAGCGCGCCAGGGAGCTGGCCGGCGCAGGACACGGCGAATGCGTGATCGTCTCCGACGAGCAGACCGCCGGACGCGGCCGACTCGATCGCGCCTTCGCTTCGCCGCGCGGAGAAGGCCTCTGGTTTACCCAGCTTTTGCGGCCGGAACGCCTCCCACCGCAGCGCGCGGGAGGGCTGGTGTTCGTGGGCGCGCTGTCCATGGCTGAGGCGCTGGCAAACTGGGCGCGGGTTCAAATCAAATGGCCCAACGACCTGGTTTTAAATGGAAAGAAACTCTGCGGGATGCTGGCGGAAGCGGGCTTTTCTGCGGGCGGCGTGGATTGGCTGAGCATCGGAATCGGCGTCAATCTCCGGCAAAGGGAATTCCCTCCGGAGCTTCCCTTCGCCACCTCGCTGGCGATCGAAACCGGCGCGGCGCCCGATCGCGATCAACTCCTGCGCGCCTATCTTGCCCGATTCGCGGAAAACTACCCGAGATGGCTGCGGGAGGATCTCAAGCCCATTCTGGAAAAGATCCGCCCGCTTTCCGCCACGCTCGGCCGCCCCGTGCGCTTTGAGGAAAAGACCGGCTTCGCCCGGGACTTTCGCGAAGACGGGGCGCTGCTGATCGAATTGGCGGACGGAACCGTACAGGCGCTTGTGTGCGGCGACGTTTCCGTGCGCGGCCTGTATGGCTATGTTTAAAGGAGGGCCTTTATGCGCGAGCTTCTCTCCCCCGCACAGATGTCCGAAATGGAGCGAAATTTCTTTGCCCAGACGGGCACAAAATCCATCGATCTGATGGAGCGAGCAGCTTCCGAAGTCGCCAAGGTGCTCATCCAGCGCTTTGGCCCCGACAAGCGGGTGTTTTTTGCCTGCGGTTCGGGCGGCAACGGCGGGGATGGGCTAGCCGCAGCGCGGCTGTATCAACAGGCAGGCGGAAAGTCTGCCATCCTCCTCAGCCGTCCGCCCCGCACCCCGGACGCGCAGGAAAACTATCGCCGCGCCCGGGAGGCGGGCGTCGGCGAACTTTCTCCGGAAGGAAGCGAGGCTCCCGAAATTTGGGTGGACGCGCTGCTGGGCATCGGCCTTTCCCGGCCGGTCGAGGGAATGGACAAGGCCCTTATCGAGCGTATGCGTTCGGATGTTTCCGCCCGCCGGAGCCGGGCGGTCGTGGCCGTGGATATCCCCTCGGGCGTGGACGGAAAAACCGGCGCCGTTCTCGGCTGCGCCGCAAACGCGGATCTGACCGTCACCTTCCAAAGCCCAAAGCTGGGGCACGTCCTCGGCGAAGGAATCGCGTATACGGGAGAACTCCTCGTGCGCGACATCGGAATCCCCGCGCGCTTCCTGCCGGATGCCCCTCGGCTGTACACGCCCGGGGACATTCCCCGCGATCCCTTCCCCCGCGTGGTCCACAAGGGAATCCGGGGACATGTGCTCCTTGTGGCCGGAAGCGTGGGCATGGCGGGCGCGGCGGCGTTGGCGGCGGGCGCGGCGCTGCGAAGCGGCGCGGGGCTGGTGACGATCGCCTGTCCCCAATCCATTGTGCCGATTTTGCAGATCCTCGAGCCGTGCGCCATGTGCGCTCCGCTCCCCGAAAAGGACGGCGCGCTCGCCCCGGAAGCCCTCGAGCCGCTTTGCGCGCTCTTCCCCGGCAAAAAGGCGATCGCCATCGGCCCCGGGATCTCCCGCAGATGCCCCGCGCAAATCGTGGAGGCCGTATTGCGAAGCGATCTTCCGGCCGTGATCGACGCGGACGCGCTGAACAAAATCGCCTTGACCCCGTCGCTTGCGGATCTTTTGCGTCCCCGCCACATCCTTACCCCGCATCCGGGAGAGGCTGCCCGGCTGTTGCAGCGCTCTCCGGGCGATCCGTTCGAGGACGCATCGCAGCTGGGCGCAATGGGCGAGGGGTGCTGCGTCGTACTCAAGGGCGCGAGCCGCGTGATCTATTCCGCCCCGGAAGGAGCCCTGTCCGTCAGCGCAACGGGCGGTTCGGGCATGGCCAAGGGCGGAAGCGGAGACGTGTTCACCGGCGTGCTGGCAGGATTTCTCGCGCGCGGAATCGCGCAACCGGCCCTCGCGTGCGAACTGCACGGCCTGGCGGGCGTATTGGCGGAAAAAAAGTACGGCAACCACGGCATGACCGCGCAAAACATCGTCGAGATGCTTCCCGAGGCATTTCTGCGCGCGGGAGAATTTGCGTGAGCGTCCTGCCGGATTTTCGAGGGCTCTTTCCCGGGGGAGGGGCGTGCAAGCGCGATCGCGGCCCGGGGCTATACGTTGCGCCCACGCGCGCGGATACTCCCTATTTTACCTGCGTTCCCTTAAAGCAGGGCTTTCGGCTGCTGCCCACGCCCGCGCTCCTGGCGCTGGTGGAATCCCGCGCGCCCGATCCGGACAGCGCCCTCTTGCGCTCGTTTTCCCGCTTTCGGGGACTGGAAGCGGAACAAGATACTCTTCTTCTCTTCGCGGAAGGCGCAAAACTGCGGGAGGCTCCGGAGCCGACGCGCCTGATTCGCTGGCAAAAGGCGCTGCGCCGGCGCGCCGCCGCATGTATGCGCCTGGGCGGGGGCGGCGGCCTGTACGCCTGCGCGCTTCTTGAAGAAGAACTCCGCGTCATGATTGCAGAAAAGGAGGAAATTTTATGAAGCTGAAATGGTACGGACATTCCTGTTTTTCCCTTTCCTATGAGGGGGGACCGGTGCTCGTGACCGACCCGTTCGACGACAGCGTGGGATATCCGCTTTGTATCGCGACCTGCGATTTTGTCCTCACCAGCCATGACCATTATGATCACAACTACGTCCAATCCCTTTCGGGAAATCCTGAGCGCATCGCCGACACCCGATCGCGCGAGATGAAAAACGGCGTGCGCATCTACGGGATCGACTGCTTTCACGACGATGCCGGCGGTTCCAAGCGCGGGAAAAACCGCATCTTTGTCCTCGAGGGAGAAGGCCTGCGCATCGCGCACCTGGGCGATCTGGGCCACCTCCTTTCCGCAGAGCAATTGAAGGCCCTGGGCAAAATCGACATTTTGCTGATCCCCATCGGCGGCACCTACACCATCACCACGCCCGAGGCAGCGGAACTGATCGACGCGATTCGGCCGCACACCGCCATCGCCATGCATTTCCGCACCGATGCCTGTCATTTCCCCATTACCGACGAAAAGGAATTCCTTCGCCGCACGGGCGGCCAGGCGCTCCCCACCTCGGAAATCACCGTCACCGCGCAAAGCCTTGAAGCGCTCCCCGGCGCGATCGTTCTGCAATACTGATCCGCAGATTTTCATGGGCGTGCCAAACGCAGAAGCCCCGGCTTCCTCCCAAAATGAGGAAACCGGGGCATTGCTTTTCTCCATTCTCTTACCAGACCCATTCGGGCTTCAGGCGAAGCACCTGTTCCCGGGTCAGTTGCCCATCCGCAGCCTCTTTGGCGGAAAGCAGCTGCTCCAGGCGGCTGTACCCCAGGATCGGATATACCTCAAAGGGCTGGCTGGTCAGATACAAGATGCACAGAGCGTTCACGGAATACCCCGTCTCGCCGGAGAGCTTTTTCAGCTCCGCCAGGCGATCGGTGTTCTCCGGAAAATAGAAGCGTTCCCGGGCCTTGGGCGAAAGTCCCGCTTCCCCGAGCTGATCGAGCTTGGTATAAAATCCCTTGGCCTGGGAGGAGAATGCAAAGCATTTCAGGCCGGTCTCCCGGTGAAATTCCCAGGTGCGCGCATCCATCTGCTTGAGCGTATCATCGTGACAGACCACCTGTTTTGCCAGGCTGAATTGCGGTTGGTTGGCCACGAACCCCGCCAGGCCATGTTCGCGGGCATAGTCGTTGGCCTCGCGGATGCGCTCGATCGACCAATTGCTCGCGCCCAAAACGCGCGTCCAACCGCGGTCAATCAAGCCGTTGAGCGTTTCCAAAATATCGGCTACCGGGCGATTCTCGTCATCCCGATGCAGCCAGTAAATATCGACAAAATCCGTCCTGAGCGCCTCGAGACTTTTCTGAATATCCCCTTCGATCTCTTCCCGGCTCAGGCGGCCGCAATGCATGTCCTCCATGGGCGGATGCGCGCCCTTGGTTCCCAGCACGATCTTTTCCCTTGCGCCGCGCCTTTCCAGCCAGCGGCCGATCACCTCTTCGGAACCGCCCTGTTTTCCGGAAACAAAATCCCCGTATACGCGCGCGGTATCAATATTGTTCCCACCCATTTCGACATACGCGTCCAGACAATCAAACGCCATGCCCTCGGGGATTTTTCCCCCGAAATCCATCGTTCCCAGCGCCAGGACAGAGGCCTGTTTTCCGGCAAATTCCCTGTATCGCATTGATTTTCCTCCCCAATTGCATCCAGATTTTTTTCTATTATAGCATTGGTTGAAATTTGGT
>DVMU01000088.1 GCA_018714825.1 Candidatus Pullichristensenella excrementigallinarum | reverse complement strand
GCGATTTCCTGACGGGCGGAATTGTTTTTCCTCCGCTTATGCTCCGGAAAAACCGAGCGCGACGTACACGCCGCCGCGCTCGATTTGGAAGGTTTCTCCCCACAGAGCTTTTTCGGCCATCTGACCCAAAGGCTTTACGTCTTTGGGTTTTAAAGCGTTGGCGGGATGCATCTCGGCAGAATTTCGAAATCCGAAATAAACGCCCGCCCGGATATGTTCACGAAAGTCAGGAATGCGCATGTTTTCCAAAAGGCAGCTTTGGGGGCTTCTGATTCCCCTGATCATCGAACAGCTTCTCAATTCCCTGATGGGCACGGCCGATACCATGATGGTCAGCCGCGCAGGATCGGCCGCCATTTCCGCAGTCTCCTTGGTGGACGCAATCAACGTGCTGATCATCCTGGTGTTTTCCGCGATGGCGACCGGCGGGGCCTCGATCTGCGCGCAATATATTGGAAGAAAACAAGCCGACCGCGCGACGGAGACGGGAAAACAGCTCCTTTTGACCGTCGCATCGCTTTCAGTTGCGGTGATGCTGATTCTGATCCTCTTCCGGAATGGTCTTTTGCGGCTGATCTTCGGAAAGGTCGAGGCGGACGTAATGGAGAACGCGCTGGTGTATCTGTTTATTACCGCGCTCTCCTATCCCTTTATCGGGCTGTACAACGCAGGCGCGGCGCTGTTTCGCGTGTGCGGGAATTCGCGGCTGCCGATGGTCATTTCCCTTGTCTGCAATCTGGTCAATATCGCGGGCAACGCCTTCCTGATCTTCGGCCTGAACATGGGCGTAGCGGGCGCAGCGCTTGCCACGCTTGTCTCGCGCGTGCTCTGCGGCGTGGCGGTGCTCGCGTTTTTGCGCCTTCCACATCAGGCGATTGTCATTCGGAAATTTGGCGCGCGCCCCGATCTGCCGCTGATTCGCAATATTCTCTCCATCGGCCTTCCCTCGGGGATGGAGAACGGGATGTTCCAATTCGGGAAACTCGTGATTCAGTCCACGGTCTCTACCATGGGCACCGTGGCCATCGCCGCGCAGGCCATGACTTCCGCTCTGGAGGGCGTGACCAGCAACGCGCCGGTGGGCGTGGGTCTGGGCATGATGACGGTCGCCGGCCAGTGCATGGGTGCGGGCAAAGTGGAAGAGGCCAAAAAATCCATCGCCAAATTGACCTTTTACGGCGGGATTGCCACGCTGATTTCCTGCGCGGTGATCGCGCTGCTGGTGCGTCCGATCACGGTAATCGGCGGAATGGAAGCTGAAGCGGCGCAAATGTGCGTGCGCCTGTCGCTGCTGATCTGCGTGGTCAAGCCGCTATTTTGGCCGCTTTCCTTCCTGCCCGCCTACGGGATGCGCGCGGCGGGAGACGTGCGCTTTTCGATGATCCTTTCCTCGGTGACGATGTGGGTCTGCCGCGTGGCGATCACCATCGCGCTGGTAAAGTTCTTTGAAATGGGCCCCCTGGCCGTGTGGCTGGGCATGTTCGCAGATTGGGCCGTGCGCAGCGGCTTCTTCTTCTGGCGCTACAAGAGCGGAAAATGGGCGCAAAAAGCCGTGATCCGCGAATAATCCGAAGAAAATCCCCGTATCGCTGCGCGGCGATACGGGGATTTTCAGATTTCTCCCGCCTCGCGCAGGACGAATTCGCAGATTGCGTCCGCTGCGTTCGCGGGGACATTCTCGCGCTGCCGTTGGATCATGGCCGCGCGCTTTTCTGGTCTGCGCAGGAGATCCTGCGCCAGGCGCGCCAGGCCCTCCGGCGTATCTGCGGAAACTGACATGCCCAATTCCCCGAAAAATTCCATATTGAGCGTCTCGCATCCGGGAATGGGATGCGTATGAATCAGCGGAATCCCCTTGACAGCCGCCTCGGTGGTCGTAAGTCCGCCGGGCTTGGTAAAGAGAAGGTCGGCCGCATCCATGAAAAGATCCACCCGCTCGGTAAAATCCAATACCTGCACCCGCGCGTCCCAGGCGAAGGTTTCGCGCAGGCGCTTTTTGAGAATCTCGTTGTTGCCGCCCAGGACCGCCACATGGTCCTCAGGTTCCAGGATGGGCAAAATCGCGTCCACCAACCGATCCACATGCCCGAACCCCATGCTGCCGGTCATCACTAGAAGCAGATTTCCCCTTTCCGGAAGCGCGAGCCGCTCCCGCGCCTCGGCCTTGGGCGTGTGCCTGGCATATCGCGCGGAAACCGGAATGCCCGTAACCGTCAGCTTTTCCCGGGGAATCCCGCGCCGCACAAATTCCGGAACGAGCGCCGCATGGGGAATGAAGAAGCGATCGACCTCCGTCTCCTCAAAAAACGGGCAGCAGACATAATCCGTGGAAACCAGATACGTCCGGGCCCGCAGGCCAAATCGGCGCTTGTAATGCGTGAGCGTCTCGGCGGGGAACAGATGCGGCATCACCACGGCGTCAATCCTGTTTTCCTCGACATATGCGCCCAGCGCCCTGGCATACATCATATTTCCCAGGTAGACCGGGGATTTGCGCCGGGCGGAACTGATTGCTCCGCCCGCGCGATAGCACCAGCCGAAGAGTTTCGGGGCGACCGTGACGGTACGAATGTACGCGTCCGATACGACCTTCGAAACCCTTTCCGAAGCGAACGACAGCGCGTCCCGCATCTCGCATTGCACATCCCGCCGCAAAAATCCCTCGAGGATCGCGCGCCCCGCCGCGTTGTGGCCGCCGCCGGTGTTGCAGGAAAGCACCAGTACCTTCACGGGCATTCCCCCTTTCTGAAATTCCTACCTTTCGGGAAGGCTCAAATATTGTTCAATTCCGCGTATCGGAGCATGTTGCGGCAGAGGAACAGCGCCAAGAGCGCCATGGGGAGGTTCAACACGCCCGCCGCCGCGATACACAGCGCAAGCGGATGCCCGAAAGCGCCCAACACGATCGCCACAATGACGCCCGGAGCCGCCATCAGAACCGCCAGGAACAGATAGAAGAAAATCATTAGAAATTTCGAGGTCACGCCGCCGAACACGCGCATTTCCGCGACGCTGGCCGCGGCAAAGACGAGGGTAAACGTCCACCGGACAAACACCATGGCGGCGATGGTCCAGCCGTCCAGATGGATCAGCAGCCCCGTGACCACAAAGATCAGCGCCGATTCCGCAAGGCCCGAAAGCAGCGTTTCCCGCATGGCGTGGATCATCTTTCCAAACGCGCTTTCCGGGATCATGTAGATATACGGCTTGGTCAATTCCCGGCTGAAGCGGGAAAGCCCTTCGGAAAACATCTGGATATACACGGCCATGACCAGCACGGGAATCGGCCCCGCATCCCGGGTAAACAGCGCAAACGCCACCACAATCGCCGCGTAGACCAAGGAAAGCGGCGGCAACAGGAAGCGGCGCGCGCGGCGGTTTTCCAGGCGATGCTTGTAGTAAATCGCGCTTGCGCCCCAGCCGCGTCCCAGGCCGATCTTCCCCACGCGAACGTTGCCGGGCGCGCTGTCCTCGATGTGGCCTTCCTTCCTCGCGGTGATCGCGCTGTGGGACGCCTCGGTCGTCTTGAGTACATCCTCATAAAAATCGTGATTGGTCTTGACGATTGCCACCACCATGATTCCCAGGAACGCGGCCGACAGCGCCGCGTAAAACGCGGCCATCCCCGCATTCCCTTCCACCGCGCCCTGGAGCACGCCGCCCATCCAGCCCGCCACCGGAATCAGCCGAAACAGCGGCGAATTCGCGCTGCGCACCAGCGCCTCGAGGGTAAAGCCGTCCCGCACGGCGGCGCGCGCCACCACGGCCGCGGCCATGAGCAGGAATATGCCGAACACCGCGCTTTTGAGCTTCCGGCGCTTTTTCTCATCCGCGCTGGTCAGGGAATAGGCCAGCATGGCGACTACCTGCGCGGTAAACACCGTCACCCCATAGCACGCCAGCACCAAAAACAGCACGGGAAGCCGCACGCCGTAGACATTGTGCATCCATCCATACTGGAACAACAGGAAAAGCCCCATGACCAGCGAAACGCCCAATTGGCGGAGCAGCCCGTAAAAGAGCACGTTGCGCGGCCGAACCGGCGCAGTAAAGAGGAAATTCACATCCGCCAGCGAAAAGAAGCTCGCTCCGTTTTTGAACCCGGAATTGATCAGAATCAAAAACATCATCCCGAAAAACGCGCCCGCCAGCAGCGCGAATTCGCTTCCGGGACGCAGCGATCCCGCTTCCTGTTTCCCCGAAGAAAAGAGCGTCAACCCGAGCAGCGCCACAAGCACCAGCGCATAAATCAGCCGCGAGGGGTGGGTCTTAAAGCTCTTGAGTTGATTTTTCAGCCGGGTTCCGACAAGATATCCCATCGCGCCCTTCATTCTTTCGCCCCCTCGGAGGAGTCACCCTCGGTAATAGCAAAGAACAGCTCCTCCAAAGAGCGCTCCTGCTGATCGTCCGGGCGCTTGGTGGCCGCGACGCGCCCGTTGATGAGGATGTGCGCCACGTCCCAATAGTCCTCCACACTGTCGATCATGTGCGTGCTGATCAGCAGCGTCCGTCCCTCTTTGCGAAGTTCGCGGAACATTGCCTTGAGTTCCTTGATCGCGTGCGGGTCCAGGCCGACCATCGGTTCGTCGAAGATGATTACCTGCGGCTTATGCGCCAGTTGGCAGCAGATTGAGAGCTTCTGCTGCATTCCCTTGGAAAGCTCCTTGCCGAGTTTATCGCGCTTGTCCCACAATTCGAATCTCCGCAGAAGTTCCTCGCCATACGCCTCGTCCTCCTGCCGGTAGGCGCGGCGGATAAATTCCAAATGTTCGCCGACGGTCAAAAGATCGTACACCGCGGGCATTTCCGGAATATAGCCCAACAGGGCCTTGGCCTTGTCCGTCTTATTGCCCCAGCCGTCGATCTCAATCTTTCCCTCAAAGCGCAAAAGTCCCGCGATGCACTTGATCAGCGTGGATTTTCCCGCGCCGTTCGGCCCGAGCAGAATGGCGATCTCCCCATCCTGCACAGGAAAAGAAATCCCGTCGTTGGCCAGCGTCTTTCCGTATTTTTTGGACACATTTTCAATATAGAGCATCTCTCATCCCTCCATGCAGGCAAAGTATACACGCTTCTTTCCCATCCGGCAAGGGGAATCGCTCAAAATATACAAATTTCCAATCCAAATCAGCATTTTGTCCTTTTTCTGTAAAAAATTTTCCGCGCACGCCATGCGTTCGCGGAAAAAATCATTCCATTCTTTTCGGGTTGAAAGCATTCATTGCAGTCCCCGCAAAAATTCCCGCACCTGGTCGGGATGTTCCAGGGAATTGACCATCTCGCGCAGCCGCGCCGCGCCACGCACGCCGGAAATATACCAGGCGATGTGCTTGCGCATCTCCAGAAGCCCCCTGCGAGGGCCGTAGAGCGTCTGTGCAAGTTCAAAATGCCTCAGCGCCATCTCCATTCTCTCGGAAAATTCGGGGCGCGCATACGGGCGCGCGCACAGCGCGGCGTTGATTTCCGAAAAGATCCAGGGATTTCCCTGCGCCGCACGGCCGACCAGAACCCGGTCGCACCCGGTTTCCTCCAGCATCCGAAGCGCGTCCTCGCCCGAAGCGATATCTCCGTTTCCAAATACGGGAATGGAAACCGCGCGCTTCACTTTGCGAATCACCGACCAATCCGCCCGGCCCGCATAGAACTGATCGCGCGTGCGCGCGTGCACGGCGATCGCGCGCGCGCCGGCCTCCTCGCAAATGCGCGCGACCTCCACGGCGTTGATTTCCTCCGCGGTCCACCCCGCACGGATCTTCGCCGTCACGGGAAGCGGCGATTCCTCCACCGCCCGGCGCACGATTTGCCCGATTTCCTCCGGCCGGCGCATCAGCGCGCTGCCCTCGCCATTGCCCACGATCTTGGGCGCGGGACAGCCGAAATTCAAATCGATAAACTGATACCCCGCGCTTTGCCCCAATTCCCGCGCGGCGCGGGCGATCTTGTCCGGCTCCTTGCCGAAAAGCTGCAAGCCCCCCACGCCCTCTCCGGGAAAGCGGGTCAAAAGCTGCCGCTCGGTTTCGTTTTTCCCCCTGCTGAACAGCCATCCCTTTGCCGAAAGCATCTCGCTCACCGCCCAGGCGCAGCCCTTTTCAAAGCAAAGCGTCCGAAACGCCGCGTCCGTCACGCCCGCCATGGGCGAAAGCCCGGCGCCCGGGGGAAGCATCGGAAAATCCGTCATGCGCCTTCCCCGTTTTTCAAAATCCGAGACCCGGCCGGAACGGAATGCGTAATCCAGGTGTTGCCGCCGATCACGCTTCCGCGCCCGATGGTGACGTCGCCGCCCAAAATGGTCGCGTTGGCATAGACGATCACGTCGTCCTCCAGATTCGGATGGCGCTTGATTCCCTTGACGGGGTTGCCGTTCGCATCCAGGGGGAAGGATTTCGCGCCCAGCGTCACACCCTGATAGAGCTTGACATTGTCCCCGATCACGCACGTCTCGCCGATGACCACGCCGGTGCCGTGATCGATAAAAAAGTGCCTGCCGATGGTCGCGCTCGGATGAATGTCGATCCCGGTGCGCGCGTGCGCGTGCTCGGTGAGAATGCGCGGAACCACCGGCAATCCCAATACAAACAGCGCGTGCGCGATCCGATAGGTGCTGACCGCCTCAATCGAGGGATAGCTCAGCAAAATTTCTTCCAAATACCGGGCGGCGGGATCGCCCTCATAGGCGGCGCGCAGATCTTCGGAAAGCAATTCGCGAATTGGCGCCACCTGCTGCATGAATTCCATCGCCAGCGTGTCCGCGCGATGCCGGCATTTCACGCGGTCGCACTTTTCCCGTTCCACGGGAGCGCAGCGACCCAAAAATACGTCCCGCGCGATGCCCAGAAGCTGTTCCGATGCCTGAAAGAGCTTCCCTTCCGCCAGGGAAATCAGATGTTTTTCGGAAACCGCGCCGGATTCGTAGAGGCTGGGGAACATCGCGGCCTTGATCGTATCAAGAAATTCCACCGCGCGCGCGCGCAGGCCGAAGCCGCCCGCGGACTGCTCCGCCATTTCCCCCAAATTGATCCTGGAAAGCGCCTTGGCCGTGTTCCGGGCTTCCCGGTTCATCCATTCCCTGAGATCGCTCATTTCTCTTCCTCCTCATAGATGCCGGTGGAAAGATATCTCTCCCCGCCATCGGGCAAAATGGCCAGTGTCACGCCCCGCGCGCGCTCCGCGGCGACCAGTGCGGCCGCCGAGGAAATGCCGATCAACAAGCCCTCCTCGCGCGCGCATCTGCGCGCCATGCGATGGGCCTCCTCCTCGCGCACGGGGACAATCTCGTCGATCAGATCCCGATCCAAAAGCGCAGGAACGAAATTTGCGCCGATGCCCATCAAGCCGTGCGGACCGGCCTTCCCTTCGGAAAGCAGCGGGGAAGCCGCCGGCTCCACCGCCACCGCGCGCAGCGCGGGATTTTTCCCTTTGAGATACCGGGCCGTTCCGGTGAGGGTTCCGCCCGTCCCCACGCCTGCCACCAGCGTTTCCAGCCGCGCGCCCAATTCCGCCCAAATTTCCGGCCCCGTGGTGCGCTCGTGCGCGAGCGCGTTGGCCGGGTTTTCAAATTGACCCGCGATCACTGAACCGGGAATCTCCTTCCGGAGCTGCTCCGCCTTTTCCACAGCGCCCGCCATGCCCTTGGCCCCTTCGGTGAGCACGAGCCGCGCGCCATAGGCCTTGAGAAGCTGCCGCCGTTCCAGGCTCATCGAATCCGGCATGGTCAGAATCACCTTGTATCCCCGCCTGGCCGCCAGGGCCGCCAGCGCGACGCCGGTATTCCCCGAAGTCGGCTCGATAATGGTGCCTCCCGGGGGCAATAGACCCCGCCGCTCAAAATCGTCCAACATAAACAGCGCCGCGCGATCCTTGGCGCTGCCGGCGGGATTGAAAAGCTCCAACTTCGCATAAATTTCGCGATCGGGAAACAGCTTGCCCAACCGGACAATGGGCGTGTTGCCGATCATTTCTTCCATGGATTGATACATTCTGCCGTCCCTCCCAACGCCGCGCGAAACGGCGGTACTTCCCAAACAAGCGAGCAAATCGCATTTATTATAGCAAAGCGCGCAAACGCGCGCAATCCGAAGGCGGGGAAATTTTCAGGAATTTCGCTGACTTTTCCCCGCGGATGTGCTATGCTATTGGCATGAAAAAATTGATTGTTGCCGAGAAGCCCTCCGTGGCGCGGGACATCGCGCGCGTGATCGGCGCGTCCGAGCGCAGGGACGGCTATCTCGAAGGGGAAAACTACATCGTCACCTGGGCGCTGGGGCATCTTGTCAGCCTGATGGAGCCGGACGAACTGGACGAGCGCTACAAGCGTTGGAATATGGCGGATCTGCCCATTTTGCCCGAGGAAATCCCCTTGAAGGTCCTGCCCAAGACCCGATCGCAATTCTCCGTCATCCGGAAACTGATGCGTTCGCAGGAGGTTTCTTCCATCATCTGCGCCACGGACGCGGCGCGCGAAGGCGAACTGATCTTCCGCTATATCTATCAGAAGGCGGGCTGTACAAAGCCGGTGGAGCGGCTGTGGATCTCCTCGATGACCGATCGGGCCATCCGCCAGGGGTTTTCCGAACTCAAGAGCGATTCCGCCTATGACGCGCTCTATGAAAGCGCCCGCTGCCGCAGCCTGGCCGATTGGTTGGTGGGCATGAACGCCTCGCGCGCGTTCACGCTTCGGTACGGGGTGCTGTTGCCCATGGGCCGCGTGCAGACGCCCACTTTGAACCTCCTGGTCAAGCGCGATCGGGAAATCGCGCAGTTCGTGCCCGCGGATTACTGGGAAATCCGCGCGAATTTCGGGGATTTCGAGGGCCTTTGGTGGAATCCGCAGACAAAGGATCTGCGCGCGCCCTCCCGCGAGGTGGCGGACGCGGTCAAAAAGCAGACGCAGGGGCGGGAGGGGGAAATCGTCCAAAGCGCCTGCGAAACCAAGCGCCAACCCCCGCCGCAGCTGTTCGATCTGACCAGCCTGCAGCGCGCCGCCAACAAGCGCTTCGGCTTTTCCGCGGAGAAGACGCTCAAACTCGCGCAATCGCTCTATGAAAAACACAAGCTGCTGACCTATCCGCGCACGGACAGCCGCCATCTGCCCGAGGACATGCGCCCGAAGATCCTCAAGGCGCTCTCGGGCCTGCCCTCTCCCTGGCGGGAATGGGTGCAAAGCCCCCAATTCCACAGCGATCTGCGCTCCAAGCGATTCTATGACGCGAGCAAGGTTTCCGATCACCACGCCATCGTGCCCACCGAAAAGCGCCCCGGCGGCGCGCTTTCCCCGGACGAGGCCAAGATCTACGACATGGTAGTCCGCAGCCTCATCGCAGCGCACTATCCGGATTATACCTATGAATCCACCAAAATCTCCGTTCAGATCGGCCCTCACGAATTCCGCGCCTCCGGTTCGGTGCCCGTGGACCCCGGCTGGAAGGCGGTATACGGCAGTGAGGCGGAAGAAAAGCCGGAAAAACAGTTGCCCAAACTTTCGCCCGGCGACCGCCGCACGGCCGAAAAGGTGACCATCAAAAAGCAATCCACCAAGCCGCCCGCCCCGCATACGGACGCGACCCTGCTCAACCTCATGGAGCACGCGGGCCGCGATCTGGAGGATGAGGAACTGCGCGAACGCATGAAATCCTCGGGCCTGGGAACCCCCGCCACGCGCGCGGCGACGATCGAACGCCTGATCGCGGTGGGACTGGCCAAGCGGCAGGGAAAGTCCATTGTCTCCACTGAAAAAGGGCAAAAGCTCATTGCCGTCGCCCCGGAACAGATCGCCTCCGCCGCCACCACCGGGAAATGGGAAAAGGCGCTCTACGCCCTGGCCCAGAATCCGGACGAGGCCTCGCGCCACCAGAAGGCCCAGCGCTTTATGCAGGGCATCCGCAAGTTTTCCCTGTTCCTGGTGGAAGCCGCCCGAACGGGGCGGCAGGACGTGCAATTCGAAAGGGAACCCTATAAAAAGAAACCGGCGAAAAGGGGTACGCAGCCAAAATGAACTACCGCCGAACGCTTCTGGCAAGCTATCTGGGCTATATCACGCAGGCCATCTGCAACAATCTTCCTCCGCTCTTATTTGCGACCTTTCACCGCCAGTTCGGCATCACGCTCGAGCAATTGGGATTGGTG
The DNA here is from genome assembly GCA_018714825.1 of Candidatus Pullichristensenella excrementigallinarum. Classification (GTDB taxonomy): domain Bacteria; phylum Bacillota; class Clostridia; order Christensenellales; family Aristaeellaceae; genus Pullichristensenella; species Pullichristensenella excrementigallinarum. Next base: position 42,374 of record DVMU01000088.1, on the reverse strand, counting down.
GCAACGATCAACTTTTCCATCCAGATGCTCACCGACATCGCCGCCGCGCGCTTTCTGGATAAAATCGGCTATCGCGCGGGCATCGTTCTGGGCCAGGGCCTGAGTTTTCTGGGGCTTTTGCTGATGGGGTTTCTCCCCATGCGCATGGGAAATCCCTTTGCGGGGATCTTGCTGTGCATCTTTCTCAACGCCGTGGGCGGAGGGCTTCTGGAAGTTCTGGTCGGCCCGATCGTGCAAATTGTCCCCGGCGAAGACAAGGAACGCCGCATGAGCGTGCTGCATTCGTTTTACTGCTGGGGACATGTGCTGGTGGTGCTCCTCTCAACCGCCTTTTTCCGCCTGGCGGGCGTGGAAAATTGGCCGTGGCTGTTTTTGGCCTGGTCGATCCTTCCGCTGTTCAATACGTTTTTTTACGGCGGCGCCTGGCTCCCTGCCCCAGTTCTGGAAAGCGAGCGCATTCCGCTCCGGCGCCTGTTCGCCAATAAGATCTTTTGGATCTTCCTGATCATGATGATCGCGGCGGGCGCGAGCGAGCAGGCCATGGGGCAATGGTCGAGCTTGTTTGCCGAGGAGGGCCTCGGAATTTCCAAGACCATGGGCGATCTGCTCGGCCCCTGCGCGTTCGCCGCGCTGATGGGCATTTCGCGATTGATCTACGGACTGTGGGGCGCGAAACTGCGCATGGGACGCGCGCTTCTTTTCTGCGCGGGGCTGTGCGTGGCGAGCTATCTGGCCACGGTCTTTTCGCCTTCGCCGCTGCTTGCAGTGTTTGGCATGGCGTTTTCCGGGCTGTGCGTGGGGCTGATGTGGCCGGGCGTGTTCAGCATGGTGGCCGGGCGCTATCCGCAGGGCGGCACGGCGATGTTTGCCATCCTCGCCCTGGCGGGAGACGTGGGCTGCTCCGCCGGTCCGGGGCTGGTCGGCGTGCTTTCCGGATCGCTGGAGGGCGCGGGCGGGGCGCTGGAAGCCCTCAAATCCGGCCTGCTGGCCGCAGCCGCGTTTCCGCTTCTGCTCTTCTTAGGCATCTTGTGGTTAAACCGCCTTGACCGAAAAAATCCCTGATCTCCCGCAATGCGGGAAAAAAGCACGGCCCGCAAGCGCGCTTTCCTTTCCGGAAAATCCGCGCTTGCGGGCCGCCTTCCATTGCTTTGGCGCTACGCCTGCGCCACTCTCTTTTGTCGCTCCTCGACCCTCTTCATCTCCCTAAGAACCGAGAGCGTGATGGGAATGGTCAACAACACCGATAGCAGATCCGCAATCGGCTGGCTCCACTGCACGCCCGCCAACCCGAACAGCCGCGGCAAGATGAAAATGGCCGGCAGGAAGAAGATTCCCTGCCGCGAAGCGGCGAGCACCGAGGCGCGCCCCGCCAGGCCGATGGTCTGCAACATCATGTTGCTCAAGGTCAAAAATCCCAAAAGCGGGAAGAAGATACATTGCAGCCGCAGCGCCTTTGCGCCGATTGCAGCAACCTCCAGGGCTTCGGCGTTTTCGCCGGTCATGAAAATCTCCACGACTCCCGGCGCGAAGCACGCTCCCAAGATGGCAAATGCCGTCAGTACCACGATCGACACCTTGAAGCTGAGCCAGAACGCCCCGCGCACGCGGTCATAGCGCTCCGCCCCGTAATTGAAGCCGCAAACTGGCTGGAACCCCTGTCCAAACCCGATCACCGCCGAAAGCGCGAACATCATCACGCGGCTGACGATCGAAAACGCCGCGATGGCCGGATCCCCGTAGGGCCGGGCAGCCAGATTCAGACACATGGTCGAGACGCTCGAAAGCCCCTGCCGCCAGAGGGAGGGAAGCCCTCCGCGAAGGATCTCGCGATAATTTTCCAGGCTCGGCCGCACATTTTTGATCCGCAGGCGGATATTTCCGCCCTTGAGCGTGCCGATCCACAACAGCACAAAGCCCACGAACTGGCTTAAAATTGTGGCCAGCGCCGCGCCGCCCACGCCCATATCCAGCGTGAAGATGAAGATCGGGTCCAGCGCGATATTGAGAATTCCGCCCGAGCCGATGCCGATCATGCCATAGAACGCGCTGCCCTGAAAGCGGAGCTGGTTGTTGAGAATCAACGAACCCACCATCCACGGCGCGCCGATAAAGATATATTGAAGGTATTCGCGGGTATAGGGTTCAATGGTCTCTGTCGCCCCGAGCCAGCCTGGGAGCCATTTGATGAGCGCAAAGCCGGAAACTGTAATGACCAGGCCCATGACGATGCCGGAATAAAAGCCCGTGGCCGCCATGGTTTCCGCGTCCCTGGTATCCTTATGCCCCAGCGCGCGCGAAACATAATTTCCCGATCCATGCCCAAAGAAAAAGCCTACGGCCTGGATGATGGTCATGATCGGCAACGCCACGCCGACCGCGCCGGTCTTGGAGGAAGATCCCATCAGGCCGACAAAAAAGGTATCGGCCATGTTGTAGATTGAGGTGATCATCACCGCGACGATCGCCGGGGCCGCCAGAGCCGCCAACAATTTCGGCAAAGGCTGTTCGATCATTCTCTTGTGCTTTTCGTCATAGGACTGCATGATTTTCACTCCGCCCGTGAAAAAATACAAACTGTGCGGCGCACGCCAAACCGTTTTTTATTCCTCGTTTACCATAGCACTTTCCATCCATATCTGTCAAGAGCGCGCAAAGATTTCTCCGCCTCGTATGCGCTTTTGCCGGGAAAAAGCGCCCGCGTGTCAAAAAGGATTTTGACGCGCCCCATGAAAATCTGCGGATTTTCATGGAAGGAGAAAAGGACTGCGGAAATCTGAAAATCTCGATCCTTTAATCGCCCTCCAGGAATTTTTCGATGACTTCGACCACGCCGTCTTCGTCGTTGGAGCGCGTGATAAAATCCGCCTCGCGCTTGACGACCTCCTGCGCGTTGGCCATGGCCACGCCTGTTCCGGCAAAATGGATCATGGAGATGTCGTTAAACCCGTCTCCGCAGGCGATGGCGTCGGCAACCGGCATATCGATCGCCTCCAGCAGGCGGCCCAGAGAAAGGGCTTTGTCCACCTCCGGAGGCATAACCTCAATGAAGTACGGTTCGCTGCGATAGATGCTCAGGCTCTGTCCATAGCGCTCGACCAGGATCGCCTCCAACTGCGCGGCGCGCTGTGGAGGCGCGGTGAGAAGGCACTTGTAGATCGGAAATTGAACATAGGAGACCAAATCCTCCACGTCCAGAATCGGCAGCGCGTTGATGCGGGATTCCTGCTCCATATAGGGATCGTGCGCAAAGCTGGTGAGGATGGTGTTTTCCCGGTACGTCAAAAGTCCGATTCCCTCCTCGCGGGCAAACGCGCATATCTGTGAAAGGGTCTCTTTTGGGAGAACGCGCTCGAAGAGCACGCGGCCGCTCTTGTGATGGAGAATGTGCGCGCCGTTGTAGGAGAGCAAATATCCGCCGTACCTTTCCAATTGCAGCGCGGAGGAGGCCATGCGCAGTCCCGCCGTCGGTCGCCCGGAGGCCAGGGTCACAATGTGCCCCTCCTGCTGGATGCGCAAAAGCGCTTCGAGCGTGCGGGGGGTGATCTGTTTTTGGCTGTTGGTCAGCGTGCCGTCGATATCCAAGACCAGCATCTTTCGCCGCAAGCGCCGTCCCTCCCAAATCGTCGTTTTCCCGGAAGCAGTATACACGACAGATGTGAAGACTGCGTTGAGAAACAGAGCCGGCGGGGAATTTCGCGGAGAGTTCACACAAAAAAAGGAAGGCAATACAACCCTTCCTTTCAATTCCTTCCGAAAAGACAATCCCCGCGCTCCTTATTCCTCTCCGCCGGGTGAGAAGGTCGGCGCGCCGCATTCCTCGCAGGGCGCATATCCCGAATAATAGGCCACGGGAAGCTCCATCTTTTTGCTGTACCAGGCGACATATTTGCAATTGAGCTTGTGATAGAATTCACCGTTCTCATTTGCGTATACATAGGTCACAGAAGATTCCAAATCGTCTTCGGCAAACAAAGGACCCTGGCTGGAGGTAACCGAACCGTAGCCCACAAAGTTTTCATCCATCGCCTCGGGCAGCTCGGGACCAAAGATTCGGACGTCTTTTTCCGCTCCGACCATTTGCACGCCGCCGGAAACGGTGGGGGGCGAAGTAATCGGCAACAGAATCAGCGTGACGGCCGCCAGGATGCATATCGTAATCAGGCCCTTGAGGGCGAGGTTCCACCGCGTAAAGCGCCACATCCGATACAACCCGTAAGGGAAGCAGAGCAGAAGGCTGATCACAGTCTTCCAATTCGCGTGCTTTTTGCGGGCTTTCGACATGGATGCATCCTCGCTTCGACAGAATACGACAAAAGTCTAAAGTATATTTTAGCGCGTTTCCCCGCGTTCGTAAACTAATGCGCTGCCAACTTCAGACAAATGTACGAATGCGATAATATCTGAAATACTTCCGTAATATAATTTGACAGAGGATTTTCAAAGACTTCGAAAAGGCGGCCAAAATGGCCAAGACCACAATATCTTGGGGGTTTCTCCGGAAGGAGACACCGCATCCGCGATCCTGTGGGAAACGAAATGGATGGGCCGTTTATCGCGAACGCTTGACAGACGTTTCGCACGCTGCTATACTAAATCTAATGCTCACCTTCAGCGGAGGGATAGAATGCGCAAGGATTTTGAGGTGCTCGGCCTTGAGGAGGGCGCCACGGTGGCGGAAGTGCGTGCGGCACATCGCGCGTTGGCCCGCAGGTGGCATCCGGATCGCTTTTTGCCGGGGCCGGAAAGGGAATGGGCGAATCAGCGCATGGCGGAGATCAATCGCGCCTACCATGCCTGCCTTCCCTTGGCAAAAGGGAATTCTTCCTCGGAGGAAGAAAAGCTGCGCCATGCCCGGAAGCTGATCGAGAACGGCCAGCTGGAGGTGGCGCGGAAGCTCCTGATCAAGCTCTCCATGCGCACGGCGGAATGGAATTACCTGTTCGGCATCGTGCTTTTGCGCATGGCGGAATACAGAAAGGCGCTTTTGTATCTTTCGGTGGCCGCGCATCAGCAGCCGGGGAATCCGAAATATCTGCGCGCGCAACAGATCGCAAGAAGGCTGCAGGGGCCGGAAAAAAAGCCGCTGTTTTTCGGAAGCGTGCGGTGAACGCGCGGCCGGACGGCGCGAATTAACATCCTTCGCCTTTACAAGCGCCCGTTTCGGGATATAATAGAAGCAGAAATGCCGCGAAGGGGAGCGCTGTCGCCAGTTTTCCGCAAAGCGAGCCGAAGAGGGTGCGAGTCGGCCGGAAAAGGCGGGAGGAATCACCCCGGAGCAGCGCGCCGAACGCAATTGCCAGTAAGCGTCGCCGGGTTTCGCCCGTTACAGCGCAGGCGCGTGGATGCGCGCCGTGAGTGGGCGCGCATTGCGCCAAGCTGGGTGGTACCGCGAGCCATCGTCCCAGAAAGGAAGCCTCCGAAGAGGCATCCGCAGGGACGGGGCTTTATTTTTTACGCCGGAGGTTTTGTGCATGTTTGAGAAGGTCTCCCCCAATCTCGATTTCCTCGCGCGGGAGAACGAGGTCATCGCGTTCTGGAACAAAAACGACATTTTCAAAAAGTCCGTGCAGCTTCGGGAAGGGCACGAGCATTTTACCTTCTACGACGGACCGCCGACGGCTAACGGAAAGCCGCATATCGGGCATATCGAGACCCGCGCCATCAAGGACCTGATCCCGCGCTTTCAGACCATGAAGGGCAAGCAGGTATTGCGCAAGGCGGGTTGGGATACGCACGGTTTGCCGGTGGAATTGGAAGTGGAAAAGCTGCTGGGTCTGGATGGCAAGGAGCAGATCGAGGAATATGGCATCGAGCCGTTTATCCAGGAATGCAAAAAGTCCGTCTGGAAATACAAGGGCGAATGGGAGAAGATGTCCGAACGCGTGGGATTTTGGGCGGATATGGAAAATCCCTATATCACCTATGACAACAACTATATCGAATCCGTGTGGTGGTCGCTCAAGCAGATTGCGGACAAGGGCCTGCTCTACAAGGGCCACAAGGTTGTGCCCTATTGTCCCCGCTGCGGCACCGCGCTTTCCTCGCACGAGGTTTCGCAGGGCTATAAATCCGTGACGGAGAAATCCGCCTTTGTGCGCTTTCGGGTCAAGGGCGAGGAGAATACCTGGCTGTATGCCTGGACGACCACGCCCTGGACGCTTCCTTCCAACGTGGCGCTGTGCGTCAATCCGGATGAGACATATGCGAAATTCACCTTTGAGGGCCGCATGATCATCATGGCCAAGGCCCTGATTGAGGCCGTGTTGGGCGAAGGCGCGCAGGTGGAGAACCTTGTGGAGATGCCCGGACGCGATCTTGTCGGCATGGAATACGAGCCGCTGTTCGCCTTCCAGAAGGGGCTTGTGGACAAGCCCGCCTGGCGCGTGGTGGCCGATTCCTATGTCACCATGACCGACGGCACCGGCATCGTCCATCAGGCGCCGGCCTTTGGTGAGGACGACGCGCGCGTGGGCCGCGAAAACGATCTGCCGTTTTTGCAGCTGGTGGATACCCGCGGCTGCATGGCCAAGGAAACGCCGTGGGCGGGCGTGTTTGTCAAGGACGCGGACCCGCTGATCCTCAGGGATCTGGAACAGGCCGGCCTGCTGGTCAAGGCGGCCGAGTTTACGCACGATTATCCCTTCTGCTGGCGCTGCGATACGCCGCTGATCTACTACGCGCGCTCGACCTGGTTTATTCGCATGACGGCGCTGCGCGACAATCTGCTCAAATCGAACCGCTCGATCAACTGGCTGCCGGAAAACATCAAGGAAGGCCGCATGGGCAACTTCCTGGAGAATGTCATCGACTGGGGCCTTTCCCGCGAACGGTATTGGGGCACGCCGCTGCCGGTTTGGGTGTGCAAGTGCGGACACACGCATGTGATCGGCTCGCGCAAGGAATTGGAGGAATTGGGGCACAATGTGCCGCCGGATCTCGAATTGCATCGCCCCTACATCGACCAGGTTACCATGACCTGCCCCGAGTGCGGCGGAGAGATGCACCGCACGCCCGAGGTCATCGATTGCTGGTACGATTCCGGCTCCATGCCCTTTGCGCAGTGGCACTATCCCTTTGAAAATAAGGAACTGTTTGAGAAGAACTTCCCGGCAAACTTCATTTCCGAAGCCATCGATCAGACGCGCGGCTGGTTCTATACGCTGATCGCCATCTCGACCCTGCTGTTTGACCGCGCCCCGTTTGAGAACTGCGTGGTGCTGGGCCATGTGCAGGATAAGGACGGCATCAAGATGTCCAAGCACAAGGGCAATGTCATCGATCCCTGGGAAGTGCTCAACCGCCAGGGAGCGGACGCGGTGCGCTGGTATTTCTACGCGAGCGCCTCGCCGTGGCTGCCCAAGCGCTTCTCGCACGAATTGGTCAGCGATATGCAGCGCAAGTTCATCGGAACGCTTTGGAATACCTATGCGTTCTTCGCGCTCTACGCCTCTATCGACGATTACAAGCCCGCCGAGCAGAAGGCCCGGCCGGAAGATTTTTCGCTGATGGATCGCTGGGTGCTCTCCAAGCTCAATACGTTGATTCAGTTTGTCGATGAGGGCCTGAGCGAATACAAGATCACCGAAACCGCGCGCGCCATCTCCGCGTTCGTGGATGAACTGTCCAATTGGTATGTGCGCTGCTCGCGCGAACGCTTCTGGGGCAAGGGCATGGAAGGCGACAAGCTCGCGGCGTTTGAAACGCTGTATACCGTGCTGACCACGCTCTGCGGCCTCTGCGCGCCGTACATCCCCTTCCTGGCCGAAACCATGTATCAGAACCTGGTGGTGGGCAATCTCCCCGGCGCGAAGGAATCCGTGCATTTGACGGATTTCCCGGTTGCGGATCTGAGCAAGGTCGATGCGGAACTCGAGGCCGATATGGAACTGGTCATTCAGGCCGTGCAGCTGGGCCGCGCGTGCCGCAACGGCGCGAACATGAAGGTGCGTCAGCCCGCCAAGGCGCTCTATGTCAAGGGCTGCGAATTGCCCGAGGCGCTCAAGGATTTGATCGCGGACGAGCTGAACGTCAAAAACGTTGAGTTTGTCACCGACGCCCGCGCGTTCACCACCTACAAGATCAAGCCCCAGATGCGCACCCTCGGCCCGCGCTATGGAAAACTGCTGGGCAAGATCGGGCAGGCGCTTCTGGCCATGGACGGGAACGACGTGGTGGATACGTTCGATCGGGGAGAAAAGCTGGTCTTCGAGGTGGAAGGCACGAAGATCGAGCTGGATCGGGACGATACCCTCATCGAGCCCATGCAAAAGCCGGGCTTTGTCGCCGAATCGGATCGCGAGATGACCGTGGTGCTGGATACCAACCTGACCGAGGAATTGATCGAGGAAGGTTTCGTGCGCGAAGTCATTTCCAAGATCCAGACCATGCGCAAGGAGGCGGGCTTTGAGGTGACCGATCGCATTGCCGTGGCCTACCGCACTTCGGATAAGCTTGCGGCCATCCTGCGCAGGGGCGCGGAGGAGATCCAGAAATCCGTGCTCGCGGAGGAGCTGTGCGAGGGAGATCTGCTCGAGGGCGCCTACGTTAAGGAATGGAATATCAACGGCGAAACCGCCACGATTTCCGTGGCGCGCTGAAACAAGAGACAGGCGGGCCGGACGCCGCCGCGCGTCCGGCCCGCGCCGTTCGACAAAAATGTCTGCAAAAAATCGCTTCTCCAATCCGAATGGGGAAGCGATTTTGCGTGTCCCAAAAGCTTTGCGAGAAGAGGCCTTCCAAATCGAGCGCGGCGGCGTGTACGTCGCGCTCGGTTTTTCCGGAGCCTCTTTCGCATCAATATTCGATTTCTCCTTCAAAGACCAGGGCGGTGCTGCCCATCAGATAGACGTGTCCGTCCCGATATTGAACGGTCAGATCGCCGCCCGGGAGCTTTACGGTGATATCCACACCTTCGGGGCAGAAGCCGTTTTTCACCGCCGCCACCACGGCCGCGCACGCGCCGGTGCCGCAGGCCAGGGTTTCGCCGTTTCCGCGTTCCCACACGCGCATCTTGAGCGTGCGTTCGTTGACCACGCGCACGAATTCCGTATTCACGCGTTCGGGGAAGAGCGGCGCGGTTTCGAATCGGGGGCCGATCTTGGCCAAATCGAGCGCGTCCACCCGATCCAGGAAGACCACGCAATGCGGATTGCCCATCGAGAGGCAGGTTATCCGGTATTCCTCGCCGCGGATTTCCACGGGCCGATCGATCACGCTTTCTCCCGAGAGGAGCACCGGCACCGCTTCGGGTGAAAATTGGGGGCAGCCCATGTCCACGCGCGCGGAGGTGACCTTCCCATCGCTGAGGAACAGATCGACCCGCTTGCAGGCGCCTCCGGCCTCGACCAGGAGGCTTTCGCCCTGCGCAATGCCGCGATCGTGCAGATATTTGCCCACCAGCATCAGGCAGCCGCCCGCCATGCCGCCCTCGCTTCCGTCGGAATTGAACATGCGCATCCGGGCGTCGGCAATGTCGCTGGGTTCGATCAGGGCAATGCCATCCCCGCCCACGCCGAAGTGCCGGTCGCACAGGCTCACGCACAGCGATTCCGCGCACGAGACCTGACCCGGGCGGTTGTCCACCACGATATAGTCCGTTCCCGAGGCCTGCATCTTGGAAAAGCGCAGATGTTCGCGCTGGGTACGCATGTGGTTGATGTCCACAAGCTCGGTATTTTTTTCGTTGAAGCGGCTCTTGAGGATGTCGGCGAGGGCGTTTGCCGTGTCCAGCGAAGTCAGGCAGGCGATGGAGAGCGCCAGCGCCCGACGGCTGAGGGCAATGTAATCCTCGATGGTCCGATCGTAGATTGCGCCGGTGTAGACGACATAGCTGACCTTTCCGCTCTGCATGAGATGGAACGCATCCTCCGATTCGCCGATGCCGGGAATTTCCTCCACATCAATGCCCAGTTGCCGGATGGTATGGGCGGTGGTGCGGGTCGCGTACATCTTCGCGCCCAGGTCATAGAGCTTCTTGGCCAGATTGACCAGATCGTCGTGATCGTGATCGTCCACGCTCAGCAGTACGCCCAGCGGTTTCCCCGCGTCCGGAACGCGGATGCCCGCGGCCCGCAGCCCCTTGAAGAGCGCCTCGGTCAGATTCTTGCCCACGCCCAATACTTCGCCGGTGGATTTCATTTCCGGCCCGAGATAGCTGTTGACATCGTTGAGCTTTTCAAAGGAGAACACCGGCACCTTCACCGCGTAATAGGGCGGCGTGCGGTACAGTCCGCTGCCAAAGCCCAGATCCCGCAGCTTTTGCCCGAGCATCACGCGGCTTGCCAGGTCTACCATCGGAACGCCCGTGACCTTGCTGATGTAGGGAATGGTCCGGCTGGCGCGGGGATTGACCTCGATGACGTACAATTCGCCCCGATAGATCAGGTATTGGATGTTGACCAGGCCCTTCGTGCCCAGCGCCAGCGCCAGCTTTTGCGAGCACTGGACAAGCTGCGCGCGCATCCCGTCGGTGAGGTTGTAGGGCGGATAGACGGCGATGGAATCGCCCGAATGCACGCCCGCGCGCTCGATGTGCTCCATGATGCCGGGGATCAGGACGTCCTCGCCATCGGAAATCACGTCCACTTCCAATTCGGTTCCCGGCATGTATTTGTCCACCAGCACGGGGTTTTCAATGCCGCCGGAGAGGATGGTCGCCATGTAGCGGCGCACTTCCGCCTCCGTGTAGGCGATGGTCATGTTCTGCCCGCCGATGACGTAGCTGGGCCGCACCAATACCGGATAGCCGAGCCGCTCCGCCGCCTGGACCGCGTCCTCCTCGGTCAGCACGCCCATGCCGGCCGGACGGCGGATGCCCAGGGTTTCCAGCATGGCGTCGAATCGCTCGCGGTCCTCGGCCAGATCGATGCCCTCGGCGGAGGTGCCCAGGATCTTTATGCCGTGCCGATCCAGACCCTTGGCCAATTTGACGGCCGTCTGTCCGCCGAAGGCCACCACCACGCCCACCGGGTTTTCCACCCGGATGACGCTGAGCACGTCCTCTTCGGTCAGCGGCTCGAAATACAGCCGGTCGGCGGTGTCATAGTCGGTCGAGACGGTTTCGGGATTGTTGTTGACGATGGCCACTTCGTATCCCAGATTGCGCAGGGTCTTGACGCAATGCACGCTCGAATAGTCGAACTCAATGCCTTGACCAATGCGGATTGGCCCGGAGCCGAGCACCAGGATCGTGGGCTTGCCCGACCGGGGGAAGCGCCGCGATTCGCATTCCTCTGCATAAGTAGCATAGAAATAGGGCGTCTTGGCGTCGAATTCGGCGGCGCAGGTATCCACCATCTTGTAGGAATAGCCGGAAAACGCGGGCGTCTCGCAGCCGGAGAGGCGCTTTAGCGCCGCGTCCGTGTAGCCCAGGGATTTGCCCTTGCGGTAGAGTTCTTCCGTCAGCCCGCCCGCCAGGGAATCCTCGTATTCCGCCAGGTTCCGCAATTTGGAAAGGAAAAAGCGGTCGATGCGCGTAATGGCAAAGATCTCATCCAGGGAAATTCCCTTGCGGATGGCCTCGAACACGGTAAACAGCCGCCGGTCGTCCATGGCGCGCAGGCGTTCGAGCACGTCGCCTTCCTGATGGAGGCGGAGCGTATCCTGCCCGATTTCCGCTCCGCGCACGGCCTTCATCAGCGCCATTTCAAACGAAGGGGCGATCGACATGACCTCGCCCGTGGCCTTCATCTGCGTGCCCAGTTTGCGGCTGGCGTGCGCGAACTTGTCAAACGGCCAGCGCGGCAGTTTGACCACCACATAATCCACCGCCGGCTCAAAGCAGGCGCAGGTCTTGCCGGTCACGTCGTTGGGAATTTCATCGAGCGTGTATCCCAGCGCGATCTTGGCAGCCACCTTAGCGATGGGATAGCCGGTGGCCTTGGAGGCCAGCGCCGAGGAGCGCGAAACGCGCGGGTTGACTTCGATGACCGCGTATTGGAAGCTCTGGGGGTCCAGCGCGAACTGGCAATTGCAGCCGCCGACCACGCCCAGGGCCTCGATGATATTCAGCGCTGCGGTGCGCAGCATCTGGTATTCGCGGTTGGAGAGCGTCAGCGCCGGGGCGACAACGATGGAATCCCCCGTATGGACGCCGACCGGATCGAAATTCTCCATCGAGCACACGGCGATGGCGTTGCCCGCCCCATCGCGCATGACTTCAAATTCGATTTCCTTCCATCCGTAGATGTATTTTTCCACCAGGATCTGGTGAATCGGGCTGGCCTCCAGGCCGATGGTAGCCACCTCGCGCAGTTCCCGCGCGTCGTTGGCCACGCCTCCGCCCCCGCCGCCCAGCGTGAACGCCGGACGCACGATGACCGGATAGCCAATCTCTTCGGCGATCTCCAGCGACTGCGCAAGGTCCGTCGCGGTTGCCGAGGGAATCAGCGGCTGGCCGATCTTTTCCATGGTTTCCTTGAAAAGCTCGCGGTCTTCGGCGCGGTCGATGGCTTCCGCCGGGGTGCCCAGAAGGCGCACGCCCATCTTTTCCAGGAAGCCTTCCCGGGCCAGTTGCGAGGAGACGGTCAGTCCCGTCTGCCCGCCAAAGCCTGCCAGCAGGCCGTCCGGCCGCTCTTTTTCGATGATGCGGCGGATGGTCTCCACGGTCAGGGGTTCCAGATACGTCTCGTCCGCCAGATTGCGGTCGGTCATGATGGTGGCGGGGTTGGAATTGACCAGCACCACGTTCAGCCCCGCGTCCTTGAGGACCCGGCAGGCCTGCGTGCCCGCGTAATCGAATTCCGCGGCCTGCCCGATCACAATCGGGCCGGAACCGATCATCATGACTTTGCGAATGCCCTCAAGCATCGGCATGGCGCGCACCTCCCATCATGGAGACAAAGCGGTCGAAAAGGAAGGAAGTATCGTGCGGCCCGGAGCAGGCTTCGGGATGGAATTGCACGGAAAACGCATTCAGATCCGGATAATCCACGCCCTCGCAGGTGTGGTCGTTGGCGTTTTCATAGCGCAAAATGCCCGCCTCCCCCGCGGTTTTGACCGCGTAGCCGTGATTTTGCGATGTGATATAGGTGCGGGTTCCCTGCAAATCGCGCACCGGCTGGTTGCCCCCGCGATGGCCGTATTTGAGCTTGATCGTCTCTCCGCCCTGTGAAAGCGCCATCATCTGATGGCCCAGGCAGATGCCGAAGACCGGCAGCTTCCCCATCAGGGCGCGAATCTGCTCGATTTCAAAGGGATTGTCCGCCGGGTCGCCCGGGCCGTTGGAGAGCATCACGCCGTCGTACCCTCCTTGGAGGATGGCCTGGGCCGGGGTATCGCAGGGGAACTCCTCCACCGAACAGCCGCGCGCGTTCAATTCGCACACGATGTTTTGCTTCGCGCCGTAATCAATCAGCGCCACGCGGTATTGTTCTTCTTTTGCGGGGAAGATCGCCTTTTCTCTTGTGCAGGCGCAATGCACCGCATCCTGAATGCGATAGGCGCGGATCGAGGAAAGATCCTGCGGCGGCGCATCGGAAATAAGGGCGTTCATCACGCCTTCTTCGCGCAGGGTGCGCGTGATCTCGCGCGTGTCCACGCCCCACAATCCCGGGATGTTCCGCGCGCGCAGAAAGGTATCCAGATCGTATTGACAGCGGAAATTCGAGGGCGCGTCGCACCATTCGCGCACGACGTATCCCCGCAAAAGGGAGCGCCCCTCAAAATCCTCTTCGATGATTCCATAATTGCCGATCAGGGGGAAGGTCTGCACCACGATCTGCCCGAAATAGCTCGGATCGGTCAGGGTTTCGATATAGCCGGTCATGCCGGTGGTGAACACCAATTCGCCCACGGTTTCCAGATCGGCCCCAAAGGCCCAGCCCTCGAACACCGCGCCCGAGGCCAGGGTCAGATACCGCCGCTTCACCCGGCGATCACCTCTTTCAGAATGCGGATGGCTTCGCGCAATTCGTCCCAGCCGATGTTGAGCGCGGGAAGCAGGCGCAATTTGTGCTTGGCAGTGAGGAGCAGAACGCCCCTGCGAATGCATTCGTTGACGATGTCCGCGGCCGGCCGGTCGGTCTCGATGCCCAGCATCAAGCCCAGGCCCGAAACGCTCCGCACGCCCTTGGCGCCTTCCAACTGGCCGACAATGTAGGCCGAACGCTCGCGCACGCCCGCAAGCAGCGTTTCATCGATGCGCTCGAGGATGCTCACGCCGCCCGCGCAGCAGACCGGATTGCCGCCGAAGGTGGAACCGTGGTCGCCGTAAGTGAGAATATCCTGTACCTTTTCGCCAAAGAGCGTGGCGCCGATGGGAAGCCCACCGCCCAGGCCCTTGGCCGTCGAGACCAGATCGGGCGAAAGATCGTGGCACATGTAGGCGTACAACTGCCCCGAGCGGCCGTTTCCGGTCTGCACCTCGTCCACGAGCAGGAGCATATCCTTCTCCCGGCAGAGCTTTTCCACGCCGCGCAGAAATTCTCCGCTCAGCGGCCGGACGCCGCCCTCCCCCTGCACGATTTCCAACATAACCGCGCAGGCTTTGCCCGCATCCGCGATGGCCTGCACGCTCGCCAGATCATTTGGCTGCGCGTATTCGAAGCCTGCGGGGAATGGGCCAAAATGCTGATGAAAGACATCCTGCCCGGTCGCCGCGAGGGTCGCGATCGTGCGGCCGTGGAAGCTGTCTTTCAGGGTGATGATGGTGTCGCGCCCGGTCTGCTCGCCGTATTTGCGCGCGGCTTTGATCATGCATTCGTTGGCTTCCGCGCCGGAATTGGAGAAGAAGACCTTCTTCATGCCCGTGCGCTCGCAGAGCATTTCGGCGAGCTTGGCGCAGGGCTCGGCATAATAGAGGTTGCAGGTGTGTTGCAGGGTGGTCAACTGGCGCGTCACGGCTGCGGCCCACTTGTCATCGGCCACGCCGAAGGCGTTGACCGCGATGCCGCTGCCCAGATCGATGTATTTTTTGCCCGCCTCGTCCAGGAGAATGGCGCCCTTTCCGCGCACCAGCGTCACGGGAAAACGTTTATAGGTATGGGCAACATATTGTTCGCATGTCTTGGCAATCTCTTGCATAAATATAGACCTCCTTAAAACACCCGCCGCCGGGTTTTAAAAAACGCGAGGATTTGTCCTGTAATGGTTCGTGGAGTGTGTCAGGCGCAAATCATGGTGCCGATGCCCTCGTCCGTCAAAAGCTCGATCAGCGCCGCGTGGGGAACCCGGCCGTCGATAATAAAGACTTTTTTGACCCCGCGTTCCACCGCGTCCACGCAGCACTGCACCTTGGGAATCATTCCGCCACAGAGAACGCCCGTCTGGGTAAGTTCGGGAATCTCCGAGAGGCGAATGACCTTGATCAGCGTCGTGGGATCATCCTTGTCGCGCAGTACGCCTTCGATATCGGTCATGGTCACCATGCATTCCGCGCCCAGTTCGCCGGCGATGCGGGCGGCGGCGGTATCGGCATTGATGTTGTAGGTATTGCCCTCCATATCACAGCCCACCGTGGAAACCACCGGGATATATCCCATGCGCAAAACATCCAGAATCGGCTGCACATTGGTCTGGACGATTTCGCCCACATACCCCAATTCTTCTTTCAGGGGACGGGCCTGGATGAGGTGGCCGTCCATGCCGCAAAGGCCGATGGATTTTCCTCCGATGGATTCGAGCAGGTTGACAAGCCCCTTGTTGATCTTTCCGGAAAGCACCATTTGCACCACGTCCGCGGTTTCCCTGTCGGTCACGCGCAGACCGCCCACAAATTCGGATTTTTTGCCGATGCGCGAGAGCATCTGGGTAATTTCCGGGCCGCCGCCGTGAATCAGCACGACCTTGACGCCGACCAGCGAGAGAAGGACGATATCCCGCATTACGGAGACCTTCAGATCTTCGTTGATCATGGCGTTGCCGCCGTATTTGACGCAGACGATTTTGCCGTTGTACTTTTGAATATAGGGAAGCGCCTGTACGAGAATTTCCGCGCGCTGCTGATTGTTGGTCATGCGAGTTTCCTCCTGCGATGATCGAAATGGGGGAAAGGGATCTCAGGTGCGATAATCGCCGTTGATTCTCACATAGTCATAAGTAAGATCGCATCCCCAGGCAAAGGAATACGCGTCCCCGTCGTGGAGATCCACGAGGATTTCGACGCTCTCTTCCAGGAGGATCTTCTTGGCCTCTTCCTCGGAGAAGGAAACGCCCGCGCCGCCCTTGCAGACTTCGATCTCGCCCGCCGCGGAACGGAAGGACACGTCGATTTTCCGGACGTCCACCTCCGCGCCCGCATAGCCGATCGCGCAGAGTACGCGGCCCCAGTTGGCGTCCGAACCGAACATCGCGGCCTTGACCAGCGAGGAGCAGATCACCGCCTTGGAGCACAGATCCGCGGCCTGCTGCGTGCGCGCGCCGGTCACGCGGCATTCGAGCAATTTGGTCGCGCCTTCGCCGTCGCGCGCGATCATCTTGCAGAGCTTGACCGTGACGTGGTGTAGCGCCTCGGCAAAGGCCTCAAAGGCAGGGCCTTCCTCGCAGATTTCCGGATTGCCCGCCAGGCCGTTGGCCAGGATGGAGCACATGTCGTTGGTCGAAGTGTCGCCGTCCACGCTGATGCGGTTGAAGCTCTTTTCCACATCGCGCGAGAGCGCCTTTTGCAGCATGGCAGGGGAGATCGCCGCGTCCGTGGTCAGGAATACCAGCATGGTCGCCATATTGGGATGGATCATGCCCGATCCCTTGGCGATGCCGCCCAGCCGCGCCGTAACGCCGTCCAATTCGAATTCCACCGCCACGACCTTCTCGCGCGTGTCCGTGGTCATGATGGCTTCGGCCGCCGCGAGGCAATCTTCCTCCAGCGCCGCGACCAGGGGCTTCATGCCCTGCGCAATCGGCTCCAGGGGCAGCGGTTGGCCGATCACGCCCGTGGAGGCGACGATCACGTCCTGCGCCGGGATCTGCGCGGCTTCCTCTACCAGGCGGCACATCTTTTCGGCGATTTCGATCCCGTCGGCATTGCAGGTATTGGCATTGCCGCTATTGCACACAACCGCCTGCGCATAGCCGTCTTCCAGATTGGCGCGGGTCACCGCAAGCGGCGCGCCCTTGACCAGGTTTTGTGTGTATACCGCCGCCGCGGCCGCCCGCGTGCGGCTGACGATCAGCGCCAGATCCCGTTTGGCGCGGTTTTTCCGAATGCCGCAGTGAATGCCGCCGGCCAAAAATCCCTTGGGCGCGCAAACGCCGCCTTGAATTTCCTTCATTGTTCTCCCCCTCACAGTTGAAGTCCCGTCGTCGCATCGACGCCCATGATCATGTTCAAAACCTGTACCGCGGCGCCCGAGGCGCCCTTTCCGAGATTGTCGTACAGGGCGAGAAGCTGCATCCGCTCCGCATTGCCCTCCACGCTCACCAGCATCGCGTCGCTGCCCGAAAGCGCGCCCGCGGAAAGGAATCCGTTTTCCAAAAGACTCTCTCGGTACGAGACGATTTTCCCCACATAGGCGGCGCTGAGCGCAGAGCGCACCTCGTCGATGCTCGCTCCGTTTAGAAGCTGCGCGCGGTGCAGGGGCACGCTCACCAGCATTCCGCTGTAAAAATTGCCCACCACCGGCAAAAATGCGGGCGCGTGCGCCAATCCGGGGATCTGCGTCATTTCCGGCAGATGCTTGTGCGCCTGCGTCCAGCCATAGGGACGGGGCGCATCCAGCGAGGAATCCTCGCACGCGCGGTACTGCGCGATCATCTTTTTGCCGCCGCCGCTGTACCCGGTCAGCGAGTGGCAACACAACAGGGCTTCATAGGAAAGAATCCCCGCGGCGATCAGAGGATAAATCAGCGCAATGAAGCCGCTGGCATGGCAGCCCGGCACGGCGATGCGCTTGCTGCTGAGAATCTTCTGCGTATGCTCTTCGGAAAGCTCCGGAAAGCCGTAGGCCCAATCCGGATGCGTGCGGTGCGCCGTGGAGGTGTCCAGAAGCACAGTTTTCGGATTTTCCACCATGGAAACCGCTTCCCGGGCCGCCGCGTCCGGCAGGCAGAGAAACGCCGCGTCCGATTGATTCAAGGCTTCCTTTCGCCTTTGCGGATTTTTGCGCTCTTCCTCGGGGAGGACGATCAATTCTATGTCGGAGCGAGGGGAAAGCCTGTCAAAGATGCGCAGGCCGGTCGTTCCCTCCCGACCGTCGATAAAGACTGTATACACGAAAGAAACCCCCTGCATAAACAATCGTTCTTTCGTATAATTATAAACCGATGGCGCGAAATGTCAAGTTCAGAATGGAAAAGTATACTGAAAATTTGCATAACTGTCCAAAAAAAGGAAAGCGGCTTCGCCAGGCGCAATTCCGGGAAATTTGCGCAGGAAAAAACCGCTCCCGCGAGGCATGTTCGCGGGAGCGGTGGGAGTATTGAAAAAATTCAGCGATGTTGGAAGAAGGTGTGATAGACCATCAGCCCCTCGAGGAACGCCTGATCGCTTTGCGTTTTGGAAATTCCCTCTTCGATTTTTTCGTTTTGCCGGTAGATGTTTTCCAGTAGTTGCATCGTTGTATCGTGTTCGAGTTTGTCGTTGTGGCAGCGTATGGCCTCATTCATCGATGTGGCGGCTCCGGATTTTATGTAGTAGAGCAGATTCCCCGCAATATGCTGGTATTCGGCGGGGATGTTGCACTGTTTCGCATCGGCGATTTTCGCGTTGAGCGCGGCGACTTCCGCGCGCTTTTCTTCCCATTCCTTTTGCACGCTCGCCCTGTTTTTTTCCATATATGTCCGGAATCTCCCGTAACGGGCCAATTCGCCGCTCGTGTTCAACTGTATGAGGGTGAAAAGGACGCGTATTCCCGCCATCAGCAGAAGCCAACAGATGACCATGCTGGTTATGTCCATCTGCAAATCGAGCGTCGCCCAGATCGGAAGGAGCAAGATGCACGAACCAATCAGAAAGAAAACTGTATTTCTGCTGAACAGCGCGCGAAAAATCTCTTTGGCCGCGTATTCTCCATTGCTGAGCAGTTCCGTGTCCAGCGCCTGGCGACAGTTGTCCCTGGCTCGTGCCGCGGCGTTGCGGGAAAAGATCAGCTGCACGGACGCTTCCGTCTGCTGGATCAAAAAAGCCTGCCGCTCCCTTTCGAATTTAGCATATTCTTTGGCCCGAAGCGCATAATCGGTCATAGGCACTTCCCTCCCTGGCGCGTTCAGCGAAGCGGGACTCCGTTGGCATCCTGATTGATCTTGCCGGTAGCGATTTGAAAAATGTCGCGTATCCACCAGTAAGCCCAGGGCAACGTTCCGATCAACGTGATCCCGATGAGCGTTCGCTTGAAGAACTCGCCGGGCCTACCCAGATAAAGCAGATGCAGTTGACACGCCCAGGCAAGGAAAAGCGCCAACCACTTGGATTTGGTCTGTTCCTTTTCTTTCGGCATATATTCCATACCCACCCCTCCTTAAATACATCATACGTTGTATTTTCGGCAATAGAATACCACAAACGATGTACTATGTCAAGAGCAATTTCGAGGAGGGAAAAATGTATTATCGAAGATTGAGAGATCTGCGCGAAGATCACGATCTTACGCAGACGCAACTTGTCGAACTGTTGGGAATGCATAAGACGACCTATACAAATTACGAACAGGGCAAACGGGAGATCCCCTTTTCTTTGGTTATTCGCCTGGCGCGGCTGTATGGCGTATCCATCGATTTCATCGCCGAATTTACCGATGAACCGTTGCCCCTGCCGTCCTCGAAAAACGGCAAGCAGCGGTGCGGCAGAACATTGCCCGAGGGTGCGCGCAAACCGGCAAACTCCCGGCTGGAGGATCCGCGCGGCGGGAAACAATAGGCGGATGCGAGCGGAGGAGGTTGCGCGCTTGCCGGGGGCCGCTGCCTGAAACGCAGGTTTTTCCGGGAAGAGGCGCTTTTTCAACGGCGTTGACGGCAAAGCGAGGATATGATAGCATGGGGATATGAACGATATTTATCTGATCCTGGTTCCCACCGGGGCCCTTTCCCCGGAGGAACGCTTTTTGCGGTTGTGTTCGCCACACAGGCGCAAAAAGCTGGAAGCGATCGCGCATCCGGACGAGTGGCGGCGTTCCCTGGGCGTAGAAATTGCGCTGCATTGGGGATTGCTCGCGCTTTCGGACGGCTACATGCCGCCACCACGCTATGCAATCGGGGAAAACGGACGCCCGGAACTGTCGGGTTCGGATTGGCGGATGAGCCTTGCGCATTCGGGGGAAATGGCGCTGTGCGCGCTTTCGAAGGCCCGTTTGGGCGTGGATTTGGAGAGAAAGGAGCGCCTTTCGCGCATTCCGGCGGCGGATTGGGTAGCCCTGGAGAGCTATCTCAAGTACACCGGAGAGGGGCTTTCCGGGAATTGGCGCAAATTAAAACCCTCCGGAGCGGAAATGCTCGCGGAGGATGGAAAAGCCCTGGCCTTTCTATACCGCCTGGAGGTCGAGGCATATCGAATTTGCGTGGCTTGTCGGGAGAAGGCGAGGATTTTCCTGCTGCGAATTTCTCCGGAGGAAATGGAATCTCTTCCGGAAAGCGCGGACGCTATCGCGCGCGCCTTTGTTCGTGTGCCCTGCTGATGCGGCGATAGATCCAAAGCCCCAGTCCGCTGACGGCGAGCGTCGCGCCGAATACGATCAGCGCGAACTGGTAGTTTTTCAACCCCAGCGCGTCGCCCGCCACCGTCGAGGTGATGACGGAGGGGAGCCGGGCAATCCCCGTAATCAAAATCCAGGTAGAGAATTTCATGGGCGTCAGGCCGACAAAATAGCTGAGCAGATCCTTGGGCGTTCCGGGAATGAAAAACACCACAAACGCCAGGAAATTGAGCTTTTTCGGATTTTGCAAAAAACGGAGCGATTGGATCTTTTCTTTGGAGAAAAACACTTCCACCAGCCGGACGCCGAATTTGCGCACCAACCCAAACACCAGCGCGCTGCCGATGAGGATGCCCAGGACGCACAGGATCGTCCCTTCCACCGCGCCGAAGGCGTATCCCGCGCCGATCTCCAGGGGCTCCCCGGGAATCAGGGCCACCAGAATCTGCAAAGCCATCATGCCGACAAACAGAATCTGGCCCAGCGCGCCCTTGCTTTCCACCCAGGCGCGGAACCGATCGGGTTCGGAGACGAATTGCACCATGGGTTTCCCGATAAACCAAGCTACCAATCCGCTGAAGAGGATGAAGATGCCGATCGCCGCAATGCCGGCGATCTTTTTGCCGCGCTCGGTGAGCGTCCTTCGCGGTCTTGTCATGTCCCGTTTCCTCCGGCTCTCGCCCGTTCCCGCAAGCGGGAAGTTTTTCCTCGCCCCGTTCATGCCGTCACCCCTGCCAGTTTCCCCGAATAGATCAGCCGCAAATCCTCAAACGCGCAAAAATCATTGGGGTGCAACAGCGCGGGGGGCTTGACGAAATTGGTTTGCCCGCTGCTTTCCAGCATTTCTCCCACAAACTGCGAACAGAAAAATTTCTTTCTGCGCCGGAGCGGAATGCCGAAAAAGCACGCCAGCACGCCCAGGACGCTATAACGATAGTTTCGCCTTTCCACAAGCATCGAGACCAGCCGATCCATCAGCCGCCGATAGGCCGCATCGCTGATTTCCAGCGCATAGAGCCTGCTGGGCCTGTCCATTGCACGGGCATAAACTCCCGCGCGCACGTCTTCGCGCACCAGCCCGGCCGGCAAAAGGAAGCGCGGATTGCGCCGCGCAAAGCTGTACACCTTGCGCAATTCCCGATCCAGCGCGATCGCGACGTGCGTATAGGTTTCTCCGGTCGACCAGCCGATCAGGCGGGAAAACGCGGTGCGGGTATTGGTCAATAAAATGTAAATCGTGGGCATGGTACGCTCCCTTCCCCGGAATCCTCCGGAAAATTTGGTAAGGGAATTGTACCTCCCGTTTTTCAACAAATCATCAACCCCGGCCGTCGAGCGCGCGATTCTAACCGAATACCAATGCGCTCTTTGCGCGCTTGCCGCAAAGACTTGCCCGCTTATTGTATCGCAAAACGGCCGCCCGCGCAAGCCCCTGCGGGGCAACCGCGCGAAACGGCCGTTCTAAGGATTGCTTTTGAATTTTTTATGTGTGGCCTTCCGCTTGCGCCCTTTCAAAGCGAAGGCGCAGGAATTCCTGGACGCCCTTGAGCACGCCGCGCCAATCCTCCGCGCCGTCGTGCCAGCATTCGGCCACAAACATGCGCACCCCGCAATCCAGCGCCTGGCGAATGCCCGGAACGAAATCCACGCGGCCCTCTCCAAAGCGCATGTCGCGATACTTGCCTTCCTCGGTTTCCTTGAGATGCATGGCGAACAGACGGCCCTTGCCCGCACGAATCTCCTCGAGCACGTCCAGACCGTAGAGATAAGCCGCGTTGGTGAGGTTTCCCAAATCCGGATACATGCCCAGATACGCGCTGTCCAATTCGCGCACATAGCGCATTCCCTTGGAAACGGTATCCATAAAGGGAGTCTCCATGGTTTCAAAGCCGAGGATCACGCCATATTTTGCCGCGTATTCCACACTCTTTTCGAGATTTTCCCGGAACAGCGCGCGGGTATCCTCGCCTCCCTGTTCGTAATATACGTCGTATCCGGCGAGCTGGATCAGGCGCACGCCCACATCCGAGGCGAATTCCACCGCGCCGCGCAGGATCTCCATGCCGCGTTGCCGCCTCTGGGGGTCGCGACTTCCCAACGGATACTTGCGATGCCCGCTCAGGCACATCGTGCGGATGGGAAGGTGCGTCTTCTCCATCGCGCGCACGAGCGCCGCGCGCTCTTCCCTTCCCCAATCCAGCCGCGCGAGCCGGGCGTCCGTCTCGTCGATGCTGATTTCCAGAAAATCAAATCCCGCTTCCCCGGCGGCGGAAAGCATGGTTTCCCAGGACATCCCCGCGGGCATGGCCTTTTCGTAAAGCCCCAATCTGTACTCCATAGCGCGTTTCTCCTACTTTCCTTCAATACAGGCCTGCATCTCGTCCCACAATCCGTCCAGGCATTCGACGGCCCGCTTGTAGAGCGCGTAGCGCCGATTATAGATTTCGTGCGCCGCAGGATCAGGAAGCACCCGTTCACCCACCGGGCACATGTTCCGAGCCGCCTCCTCGAGCGAGGCATATTCCCCCACGGCGGTCGCGGCCGCGATCGCGCATCCGAGCGCGCCGGTCTCGTTGACCGACACCGTCTCTACCGGCAGCCCGAGGATGTCCGCAAACATCTTTGTCCAAACCTTCGAGCGCGCCGCGCCCCCGGCCAGGCGAACGCAGTCCGGCGCGTCCTCCCGGGTGGCGAGCAGCTTTTCCAAATGATAGCGGTGGCAGAAGACGATCCCCTCGTACACGCTGCGCACCAGATGCTTGCGCGTGTGATTCATGCTCAGGCCCACAAAGGTTCCCTTGGCGTTGGGATGCACGTTGCTGGCCATGAGGAAGGGCAAGAATACGGGCACGAACTCCTCGGCGGGAATTTCTTCGGCCCACCGGTTCATCACCTCATAGACACTCTTTCCTTCCGTCTCGGCCTCCTGAGCCACCTCGGGCAGCAGCGTCTTGGCAAACCATTCGTTGTTCCCCGCGGAAGTCGGGCTGCTCTCCTCAATCAGATAGTAATCCGGCAGGCAGAACAGCGAGTTCATTAAAACCGTGCCGTCCAGAACCGGCGCCCTGCGGGGATATTCGTTGATGCTCCAGGTCCCGGCGATCATGCAAATATTTCTTTCATTGAGCACGTTTACGGCAATGGCGCAGGCGTCGATATCAAACATGCCGCCCGCCACCGGCGTGCCGGGCAGAAGTCCGCACTGTTCGGACGCCTCGGGGGAGACGAAGCCCGCAATCCCGGTCGATGCGCACAGCGGCGGAAGCGCCCCGCGAATCCGGGAAAGGCCAAAGAGCGCCAGGAGTTCGTCGTCATATTCCCGGGTATGTAAATTCACCAAATTCGCGCCCGAATAGTCCGTAATCTCCGCGCGCGCTTCACCCGTGAGGCGAAAGCGCACATAATCCTTGCATTCGAAGATCCATTGCACCCTCTCCAGAACCTCGCCCTCGTGATCCCGCAGCCAGGCCAGCAGCGCCACGGGCTGACAGGAGAGAATGTGCTGGCAGGAAAGCGCAAATACCTTTTCCTCCGTGCCGTCTTTTTTCCAACGCACGGGATATTCCCAGGCGCGATTGTCCGTGGAGATAATTCCGTTGCGCGCGGGGCGTCCGTCCTTGCCCCAGAGATACAGGCCCTTTCCATGCCCGCACACGGCCACGCCCGCCACCTCTTCCGGACGGACATTCGCCTTTTGCAGGACTTCCCGAATGACCCGGCAATTGGCCTGCCACATCTCTTCCATATCGCGCTCAGTGAAGCCGGGCTTGGGAGTAAGCATGGCCGTGGACATGCTGCTCACGCCTAGTTCCCTGCCCGCGCGGTCGTACAGCGCGGCCTTGGTGGTGGTTCCCCCGTTATCCAGGCCCAGAAAAACCTTCATTTTGATCTCCTCCCCGTTTCCGGCGATTTCGTGTCGCGCGGCGACGGGCGCCGTTGCCCGCAGAAGGCCCCCGTCAAAGGGGCGCGCGCCACAAATTATTTACTAAACCATGTCAAATTTTAGTTATCTCACCAAATATCATAGCATACCCCTCGCGGGCTGTCAATCCCTCTTTCCCGAACGCGGCAGCCGATTTGCGGGAGTGTATTTACATTTTTTGCCGCGTATTCTATAATGAATGAGAGGCTTTGTGGGACAACCCATTCCCTCTATCGGAAAGCGCGCTTGCGAGGAACTAAATCGCACGGAAGAAAGGGGGAGGCCGATGAACCTGCGGGAAATCGCTGAACGGGCGGGCGTCTCCTGCGCGACCGTCTCCTTGGTGCTCAACAATAAAAAGGGCGTGGGCGCTGCGCGTCGTCGGGAAATTACCCGCCTGCTTCTGGAAAACGGCTATACCATCGCGGAGGAAGGCGAGGAACGGAATCGCGTGCGTCGCAGCGTGCGGTTTTTGCAATACACCCGGCACGCGCAACTGGTGCATGGAAATCCCGGATTTGTCCCGGCGATCATCGATTCCGTGGAGCAGGAATGCCGCCTTCGCAAATACGATTTGCTGATTGCCTCCGTCGATCGCGCGCAGGACATCGCGCGCTTTCTCGTTCCGAGGGAAGTGGGGGGAATCCTCCTCCTGGGCACGGAGCTGGACGAGCAAGAGGCCCCCTTTCTGCGCGAGGCGCAGGTTCCCCTGGTGGTGGTGGACAACGCCGTGGCCTCGATGGACTGCGCGGCGGTCACCATGAACAACCGCGCCGCCATCTTTTCGGCCGTGGAACACCTTGTCTTGCTGGGGCACCAGAGGATCGCCTTTCTCGCTAACGCGCGGCCCGGCGCGAATTGCGAGGAACGTCGCCTGGCCTTTCTGGAGGCGGCCGGGCAATGGAATTTGCAAGCAAGAAACGTCTTTCCCGTGGCCATGGGCATGGATGGGGCGCGCGCCTGCGTGCTCGATCTGTTTCGCCGGGGAACGCGCTTTCCTTCAGCCGTGATCGCCAACAACGACGCGATCGCCGTGGGCGCCATCCGCGCCTTCCTGGAGGCCGGACTGTCGGTTCCGGAAGATATCTCCGTGGTCGGGTTTGACGATATTCCCTTTTCCGGGGCCTTCCATCCGCCGCTGACCACCGTTTCGGTCCCCTGCCGCGAAATCGGCGCGACGGCGGTGCGGATGCTGCTTGAGCGCGTCCGCGACCCGCTCCAGCCGCCCTACAAGGCGCTTTTGAGCACCAAATTGATCGTGCGCGAAAGCACGCGCCGCTTTTCTCCTCCGCGCGAGCATCCGAATCTGTTGCAATAGTCAAATGATTTTAAAAAGGGGAATGTATATGGAAAAAATTCGCATCACGGATTCCATGGAAATTACCAAGGTCATGATCGGCGTCGAACGATTGGGCCTGGAAAAGACCCAAAAGGAATGCTTTGCCTTTATCGACCATTATCTCGAAGTGGGCGGCAACTGCATCGATACCGCTCGGCTCTACAATGCCGGCGAGACGGATCGCGTGCTGGGCGAATGGTTCCGGCAGAGCGGCAAGCGGGACAAGGTCATCCTCTGCACCAAGGGCAGCCACAACGATCCTTCGGGCCGGTCGCGCCTGAGCAAAGAGGAAATCGTGGGCGATATGGACGCGGCGCTTCGCGATCTGCGCCTGGAATATTCGGACATTCACCTTCTGCATCGCGACGATGTGTCCCTGCCGGTGAGCGAAATCATGCCCGTGCTCGATTCGCTGGTCAAGAGCGGAAAGACGCGCGCGGTCGGCGTCTCCAACTGGACGGCCTCGCGCATCGTGGAGGCCAACCGCTTTGCCCGGGAAAACGGCCTTTCGCCGCTGGTCGCCAGCCAGATCAACTATTCCCTGGCCGTGACCACCCCCGCGGCGACCGGCGATTTGACGCACATTACGATGAACAGCGTCGAATACGGCTGGTACCGGGAAACCCAGTTCCCGGTGATGGCCTATTCCTCCAAGGCGCGCGGGTACTTTATCAAAATGGCTGCGGGCGAACCGATCACCCGTCCGGGCGTGCTGCGCTATTATGACAATTTCCCGGAAAATCATCGCCGCTTTGACCGCATTTGCCGCCTGTCCAGGGAATTGGGCGTTTCCGTGAGCGCGCTGTGCGTGGCCTATGTGCTCTGCGACGGATTAAACTGCGCGGCGCTTCTCACCGTCTCCAAGCTCTCGCAAATGGAGGATTGCTTTGCGGGGCACGATCTGCACCTGACCCCGGAGCAGCTCAACTATCTCAACAATGGCTGATCGAATTTGCGGTTCAAAACAATTCGTCTTTTGCAGCCGATTTCGGCGTGGGAAAAGCCCTTTTTGACGCGCAGCGAGCGCGGCGTGCATGTCGCCGCGCTCGATTTTTAGGGGGCCCCGGGACAGGGCTTTTCGACAGCTTCCGGCGTTTTTCTTGCGGGAAACGCCGGATTTTTTCGAAACTTCGGTCTTTTGCGACGAAAATTCGCGAAACAGACTTTGGTCTCACAAATACGTGTCGATTCTTCGTAGAAATTCGGGCAAAATTGCATCCCAGAAATCCCAGTTGTGCCGCCCTTCCGGTTCCAGGTATTCGTATTGAAAGGGGTTGCCGGGGATCTGCGCAAACAGATCCCGCGTGACATGCGCGTTCTTGCGAATGGGATCCTGCGCCCCGCAGGCGTGAAACACGCGCGGCACGATCGCGCCTTCGCGCGCGAGGTTGCGGGCGATGCGCATGGTTTCAGCTTCCTTTTCTTCCACATCCGCATCGCCATAGGCCAGGAAATAGCGCCGTTCCCGGGGCGTGCCGGGCGCGGGCTTCCGGAAGAGATAGTTGGAATGCCCGGCGGAAAAGCAGCCGATGAGCGCGTATTGCTCCGGACGGCGCATCCCGATTTTCAGCGCGCCCATGCCGCCCATGGAAAGCCCGGCCAGAAAATGCTCTTCCCGCGCGCCGGAAAGCGGGAAAAATCCCGCCACGCGCCGGGGGAATTCATCCGCGAGATAGGTAAAATACTTGCCTCCGTGCGCCATGTCCTCGTACATGCTCAGGTGCGCGTTGGGGAGCAATACCGCAAGGCGGCGATTTTTCACATAGCGTTCCAGCGAAGTGAACCGCAGCCAACCCGAATAATCCCCTCCCGCGCCGTTGAGCAGCGTCAAAACGGGGAATCCCCGGCCGGGATCTTTTTCGGGAAGGATCGCCGCAAACGACGTCTCCATTCTGAGGGCTTCCGAATAGAATTGTCCCAAAAACAGCGCCATTACGCTTCCTCCTCTCTTTTGAAAAGCCACCGGATTGCCGGTCCGATTTCGCGATCCCAGTATTTCCACTGATGATCTCCGGGCGATTCCCGGTATTCGCAATCATAGCCCAATGCGCGCAGATGATCGCGCATCCGCGTATTCTGCTCGTAGAGGAAGTCCTCCGTGCCGCACCACTGATACAGCCGGGGACGCAGGGGAGAATCGCGCAATTCCCGCGCGGCGGCGAAGAGGTCGTTGTGCGAATGATCGACCTGTTCCGCACGGCCGAAAATATCTTCCCAATATTGCGGATCGCCGTGATCGTTGGGCGTTTCCACCATTTGCTTTACGTCCAATCCGCCCGAAAGGGACGCGGCCCCCGCAAACGTCTCCGGCGCGCGCAGGGCCAAATGGAAGGCCCCGTACCCGCCCATGGAAAGCCCGGCGGCAAAGGTTTGTTCCCTCTCGGGAGACAGCGCCGGGAAAAAGCGGCGGCACAGGCGCGGAAGTTCCCGGGCAACATAGGTAAAGAACTTCTCTCCCCGCGCCATGTCCGCATACCATCCCAGATGCGTCTGCGGCAAAATCAGGGCGATTCCGAGCTCTTCGGCCACGCGGACGACCGAAGAATTGAGATACCAATCCCGATGATTGCCGAACATCCCGTGCAGGAGATAGACCGTAGGAACGCGCACGCGCGTCCCGTCCACCGGAATCCCCGGCTTGTCCCACACCGCTTCGGGCAGGTACGCGGCGATTTCCGTTTCCATGGAAAGCGCGTCGGAATAGAGCGAAACTTCAAAAAACGCCATGTTTTGCCCTCCTAATCGTACAAATTCCCCTTCAGTATATCGTTTGCCCCGCAAAAAGGCAAGTTTCCTTCCCCATTTATGACTTCCATATAGCAATTTTGTGCGGATATTTCGATATCCCTCCCCAAGCAAGGCATTTCATGGTATACTAAAACCGCTTATTTTTGTGTTTTCGGGAGGAGGATTTCTCTATGGCGAACAAACCTACGCAGCCCAATTCCACCCGCAAGGGTCGGCG
Source organism: Candidatus Pullichristensenella excrementigallinarum (assembly GCA_018714825.1). GTDB lineage: Bacteria > Bacillota > Clostridia > Christensenellales > Aristaeellaceae > Pullichristensenella > Pullichristensenella excrementigallinarum. The sequence goes on along the minus strand of DVMU01000088.1, from coordinate 13,587 downwards.
CAGGCGCAGGGGGGTGCCCAAGGCGTTGGCGATCCTGATGATCGTGTTGGCGTTGGCAGTCGGCGGAGGGTTGGGATACGGATTCGGCAATCACAACGCAGTCCGCTCCTCGGAAGCAAACGTCCTGGCCGTACAGGAGGAATTGGATCGCGCCAACGCGCGGATCACCGATTTGGAAACGGTATTGGAACTGATGGACGTCGATCCGCAGGATGATTTTATGAATTATGTCTCCGGTGTGAGCGACGAAGCCATCAACGCGCTGGCCGGAGAAGATCAGCCGGCGGTGAATAACGACGTGCTGGTGGACGATTCCAGTCTCCTTTCCGGAGACGGGGCCGAGAACGTCGCCGATCCTTCGCAGAGCGAACCCGTGGTCGTGGCTGAATTCGACGGCGGAACGCTGATGAGCGACGAGGTGCTTGCGGCGTACGATCAGGCCATGTCGCAGCTCATGCTCGCCACCGCGGACGCCTCGCAGATGGCCGATTCGGTCATGCAGTCTGTTATGGAAAGCCTGGTTTCGGAAAAGATCTACTATGCCAAGGCGGAAGAACTCGGCCTGACCACCTATACCGAGGAGGACGAAGCCGCCATTGCGGCGGAGGCCGAGGCGCAATTTGAGGACAACATCGCGATGATGCTCGATTTTGTCACCCAGGAGGGCGATACCCCCGAGCAGGCGCGCGAGGCCGCCATCCAATCTCTGGAGGAGAACGACGGCGTGACGCTCGATTCCCTGAAGGAGGAAATTCGTGAGAATTACTGGCTGACCAAATTGAAAGATTATGTCACCCAGGATGTAACCGTCTCGCAGGAAGAGATCGACGCGGCCTACGATCAGCTTCTGGAGGAACAGCAGGCGCTGTTTACCGCCAACGCGGATGAGTATGAGTTTGCCCGCGATTCCGGCCAGCTCGTGGTCTACAACCTGGAAGGGTACCGCACCTTTAAGCCCATCTTCCTGGCGCTGGATGCGGACGCGAGTTATCGCTGCCAGGAAATCTATTCTCAGATCGAATCCCTGGATCCCGAAGCGGACGCGGAGGAAATCGAACAGCTCAACCAGGAATTGGATACTCTCTTTGCCTCGCTGGAGAGCACGGCCGAGGAAATCCAGGATCGCATTAACGACGGCGCGGACTTTGATTCCCTCATCGCCGAGTATGGGGATGATACGCGGATTTTGGAAGAACCGTATAAGACCACCGGCTACTATGTGTGCGAAAGCACCACGCTTTACGCGCCGGAGATTGTCTCGGCGGTCATGGCGCTGGATACGATCGGCAGCGTTTCCGAACCCGTTCGCTGCTCGGACGGCCTGTATATCCTGCGGTATACTTCCGATGTGACCCCCGGCCCGGTGAATATGCAGCTGGTGCAGGCGGATCTGGAGGCAGAGACGCTCGAATCTCTGAAGTTCGACGCCTACGATGCGCAGGCCCGCGAGTGGGTTGAAGAGGCGAATGTCGTCTACCATCCCGAGGTTCTGCAATAGGCGATCTTCCTGAAAATGTTGGGGCGCCGTTCGAAACCATTCGAACGGCGCCTGTGCGTATCAAAAAGTCTTTTGACGCGCTGCTCCTGCCGGAACGTTGCAACCCCCAAGAATAGAATAACCATGTATGTGCGACGGACAGGATTGAACGGAGGGGAAAAGATGAAAGGAATGGCAAAGCGGATCGGGTTGCTGCTTTTATGCGCGGCGCTGCTTCTGGGGGCAATGCCTGCGGGGGCAGAGCCCGAGGAGGCGGAGATTTCTTTTGACGGGGATTATTTCTACAGCCTTGAAGCGGACGGAAGCGCGCGCATCGTGCGATACATAGGTTCAGACTCCCAGCTGATCGTTCCCCAGGAAATCGACGGGCATCCCGTGACCGCGATCGGCGAGAGTGCGTTTTACGAATGCGAGTCGCTTCAGGGGATCGCGCTGCCGGAGGGAATGATTTCGATCGGCAACCGCGCGTTTTTCGGGTGCGTTTCACTTCAGGAGATCGCGCTGCCGAAGAGTCTGACCCAAATCGGCGACAGTGCGTTTTTCGGGTGCGCTTCGCTTCTGCAGATCGCGCTGCCGGAGGGAATAACCCAAATCGGCGACTACGCGTTTTTCGATTGCTCTTCGCTTGAAGAGATCGCCCTGCCGGAGGGAGTAACCGCCATCGGGGCAGGCGCCTTTACCTATTGCTTTTCGCTTTCGCAATTTGTGGTTTCTCAGAAAAGCGAGACGTTTGCGACGATCGACGGCGCTCTGTATGAAAAGAACACCAGGACGCTGATCGCCTACGCCGGCGGCCTGAAAGCGACCTCCTTTTCCGTTCCCGAAGGGATCGCGGCCATCGGCGCGTATGCGTTTTCCGGGTGCGAATCGCTTGAGGAGGTCGCTCTGCCGGAAAGTTTGACCGAAATCGGCGACAGCGCGTTTTTCGGTTGCGATTCCCTTCAGCAGATCGCTCTGCCGGAAGGATTGACCGAAATCGGCGAGTATGCGTTTTCCATGTGCAAATCGCTTCGGCAGATCGCCCTGCCGGAGGGATTGACTGAAATCGGCGAGTATGCGTTTTCCTGGTGCAATGCGCTTGAGAAGATCGCCCTGCCGGAGGGATTGACCTCGATCGACAACAGCGCGTTTTCCTGGTGCGAATCGCTTCGGGAGGTCGCTCTGCCGGAAGGATTGACTGAAATCGGCGAATGCGCGTTTTACTGTTGCGAATCGCTTGAGGAGGTCGCCCTGCCGGAAGGATTGACTGAAATCGGCGACAGCGCGTTTTCCATGTGCAAATCGCTTCAGCAGATCACACTGCCGGAAAGTTTGACCGAAATCGGCGACTACGCGTTTTACGATTGCGAATCGTTTCGGCAGATCATACTGCGGGAGGGATTGACTTCGATCGGCGAAGGCGCGTTTCTCTGGTGCGCTTCGCTTGAGGAGATCATCCTGCCAGAGGGAGTGACCGAAATCGGCGAAGGCGCATTTGGCGGCTGCGAATCGCTGACGCTGGTGGTGGAGCGGGATTCCTATGCCGCGCAATACGCGAAGGAATGCAATCTTTCCCATATCTATGCCGACGCCAACGATTGACTGTATCGCTGATAGACAGGGCGCGCAAGAAGAGGAACTCCGGCGGAATGCGCGGCCCGGGGGCGGCGGGAATTCTTTGCGCTGTGCGATAAAGAATCTATTTTTCGCAAAAAATGGCAAACTGTCTCCCCGAGAGAGCGCGAGAGGGTTTTATCACGCGGTCAGCAGCTTTCCTCCACGGCCCGGCTCAATTCCTCCCATTCCTCATAGAGGCGATCCAGATCATCCTGCCGTTGGCGGTGTTCGTCGGCCACCCGGCGGGCCTCCTCCGGATTTTGATAGAGCGCGGGATCGCCCATGCGTTCTTCCAGGGATCGGATTTCCCCCTCCACGCGGGAAATCTCTTCCTCCGCACGGCCAAGGCGCTGCTCGAGGGTCTTTTTCGATTCGCGCCGGAGGCGCTCTTTGCGCCGAATCTTGTCCTGCTGGGTGCGGGTCATTCCCGGAACGTCCGCATCCTCCTCGCCCGCCTGCTCGCGGCGCTTCTTTTCCAGATAATCGTCGTAATTGCCCAGATATTCCCGAACGCCGTCCGGCTGCATTTCGATGATCCGGTTGGCGACGCGGTTGATGAAGTATCGGTCGTGCGAAACGGCGAGGATCGTGCCCTCAAAATCCTCCAGCGCGCCTTCGAGCACTTCCCGGCTGTCCATGTCCAGATGGTTGGTCGGCTCGTCAAGCAAGAGCAGATTGTCCCGCTTGAGCATCAGCTTCGCCAGCGAAACCCGGCCCTTTTCGCCGCCGGAAAGGGTTTCAATCTTCTGATATACGTCATCCCCGGTAAAGAGAAACAGCGCCAGAACATTGCGCACGTCTCCCGGTTCCAGGCGCGGGAAGGCGTCCCAGACTTCGCTGAGGATGTCCTTTTTCGGATCCAGCGCGGTCTGATGCTGCTCGTAATAGCCCAGATCCACATTCGCCCCGTATTCCACACTGCCGCGATCGGGCGGCAGTCTGCGCGAAAGGATGTTCAGGAGCGTCGATTTGCCCACGCCGTTGGGGCCAATCACCGCCACGCGATCGCCCGCGCGCAGATGCAGGGAGAAATTCTCGAACAGTTCGCGCCCGTCAAATCGCTTTTCCAGGCCGCGCGCGATCAATACGTCCTCGCCCGTGCGCCGACGCGCCTCAAAGGAGAAGCGCACCTTCTGTTCGCTCACCGGCTTTTCCAGCCGTTCCATCTTTTCCAGGCGCTTTTCGCGGCTCTCCGCAGCCTTGATGGATTTTTCGCGATTGTACATGCGATAGCGCTGGATGATGGCTTCCTGCCGGGCGATTTCCTTTTGCTGCAACTGGTATTCCTTGATTTGCCGTTCCAGATCCGCGCGGCGCTGCACGGTGAAGCGATCGTAATTGCCCTCGTACTGCGAAAGGCGGCCCATGGAAATCTCCGCCATACAATCGCATACGGCATTGAGGAAGTACCGGTCGTGCGAGATGACCAGCACCGTTCCCCTGTACTTGCGCAGCGTTTCCTCCAGCCATTGGGTGGCCTGCAAATCCAGATGGTTGGTCGGCTCGTCCAACAGCAGAAGATCCGGCTGCGTCAATAGCAGGCGCGCCAGGCACAGGCGCGTCTTTTCTCCGCCGGAGAGCACCCTGGCCGGATCGTCCTCGCGCCCTTTGGCAAATCCCAGACCCGCCAAGACGCCCTGGATGCGGCTGGGCCAGGCATATCCGCCCGCCTCTTCAAAGCGATCGGTCAGGCGCGCATATTCGCGCGAGAGCCGCTCTACGGCCTGCTCGTCCGCATGTTGCCGGGCGATTTCTTCCTCCAGCGCGCGCAGTTTTCTTTCCATTTCGCGCACCGGCTCAAACACGCGTTCCAATTCCTGCCGGACGGTCAAATCGCTCTTAATGTCCGCCTCCTGGGAGAGCATCCCCACCTTTGCGCCGCGCGCCAGCGAGATTCGGCCCTTGTCCGGTTCCATCTGTCCCGCGATCAGGCGCAGAAGCGTGGATTTCCCCCCGCCGTTGACCCCGACCAGGCCCATGCGCGCGCCCTGTTTGAGGGTCAGCGTAATTTCCTTCAAAACGCAGTTCATGCCGAAGGACTTCGACACTTCCTGCACTGTCAAAAGTACCATGAAAAACTCCTTGCTTTCGGTTGCTTATGCGCCTGCAAACCAGCGCCCCGTCGCGCCGCAGGGCAGCACGCCTCCCGCCGTCACGGGCAACACGATTTCTTCGGCCCGGACGCTTCCCCCACGGCGCTTCTTCGCCGTGATCGAAAGCATATTGGAGAGCACCGCGGGCTGCAATCCCGTGGTATAGCTGTTGATCAGCATAAAATCCGCGTCCTCGGCCAGCGCCTTTTCGCACAGTTCCACCAACCCGTACAGTTCATCCTCCAATTTCCAGATCTCGCCGCCCGGGCCGCGACCGTAGCTGGGCGGGTCCATGAGGATCCCCTGGTACAGATTGCCCCGGCGAATCTCGCGCTGGACGAATTTCTTGGCGTCGTCGATGATCCAGCGCACCGACGTTTCGTCAATCCCGGACAGCTTGCGGTTTTCCCCCGCCCACTGCACCATCCCCTTGGCCGCGTCCACATGCGTGACCTTTCCCCCGGCCCGGGCGCAGGCTGCCGTGGCGCCGCCGGTATATCCGAAGAGGTTGAGCACCTTGAACGGCCGCGCGGCCGCGCGAATCCTCTGCGCCATCCAATCCCAGTTGACGGCCTGTTCGGGGAAAAGGCCGGTGTGCTTAAAGCCCGTGGGGCGCACATAGAATCGCAAATCCCGATAGGAAACGATCCATCGTTCCGGCAGCTTGCGGAAAAATTCCCATTCGCCGCCGCCCTTCTGCGAACGGTGATATACCGCGTCCGCCCTCTGCCAAAGCTCCGGCGCCTGTTGCGGCCAAATGGCCTGCGGGTCCGGGCGGCGCAAAATCACCTCTCCCCAGCGCTCCAGCTTTTCGCCCCAGCCGGTATCCAGCACCTCGTAATCCTTCCAATCGGACGCGATAAACATCTTCATTCCTCTTTTTCGAAAATTCGTTCCGCCGCAAGCGGCGGCATCGGGACTGCAAAGGCGCTTTCGCGCGCCCGGATTGCGGACGCCCTGCCCATTCCTCTCTGCCTCGGCGGGATTTCTTTCATTATATCGGGTTTTGCAAGGGGAATCAACACAGATTGCGCTAAATCGCGGTTCCGGAAAAGCGGCCGGCCCCCAGCGGGAGCGGAGTTATGCCCGGAATTTCGGCAAATCGCCGTCCTTCTCTTTTTCGTTGACAAAACAAGGACCTGTCCACGAACAGAAACGCTCCCGCGAAGATCTTTCACGGGAGCGTCCTTTTAAAGAGAGGGAGGCGCTATTTGCAGAAGGTATCATAGGCGGTCTGATAGAGTACCTGCCGCCGCGTATCTTCCGGATAGCCTGCGAGCATCTCCTGATAATCGGCAATGCACTTGGCGGGATCGTTGAACGGCGCATCCGAGCCGAACATCACGCGCTGCGGGCCGAGCTCGTCGATGGCCGTCCGCACGTCCGCGGTGCCGATCGCGCTGCCGATGAGGAGCATGTTGGGGCAGAGCTTGGCAACGTCGATGACCGTGCGCGCGTTGTTCTTTTCGCAGGGGCTCGCGCCGCCCATGTGAATCATGAGAACCGGCGTCTCGGGGAAGGCGTTGGCGACGGTCGCCGCGCGGAACGGGCTGGTCATCAGCGGCTCGTCATAGCCGATATGGAAGGCGATGATGCCCTTGCGCTTGGCGATTTCCTCGCACACGTGCATGGCGGGGAGGCAATCGATGGGATAGTAGTTCTGCGCGCCGTTGATCTTCACGCCGCGGAAGCCGTATTCATCCAGGCAGGTGATCGCGTCGCGGACGGCCTTTTCCTCTCCCTCCATGACGTTTGCCCAGCCGAAGGGCACGAAGCGGGGGAGCTTTTTGCAATTCTGATAGATATAGCGATTGCTTTCCGAAACGTCGTCCACTCCCTGCGGCAGCAGCCAGCAGACGGCCTTGTCCACATGGGCGTTTTCCAAAATGGCGTCCAATTCCTGCGCGGAAGGCGCTTCGGGAAAGTTTTTGTAGGGCGACATATGCGTGTCGGCATCAAAGATCATTTATTTTTCCTCCTAATTTGCCTGTTTTTTGAGGGAACCGTCCATTTCTTCCAGCAGATCCACCATTTGGCGGAAGCGGGGATTGGGATCGAGCTTTGCCGCCAGGAAGGCGGGGATCAAATCCTTGGCCAGCCAGGAACCCACGATTTTTTCGCCGATGCACATGACCTGCACGTCGTCGTGTTCCACGCACTGGTGCGCGGTCTGAATGTCGTGCACCACGCTGGCGCGGATTCCCGGGATCTTGTTGCACGCCACGGCGATTCCCACGCCCGTGCCGCAGAACACAATGCCGCGCTGCGCACGCTTTTCGAGGATATAGGGGCACAGCGCCTTGGCGACGTCCGGGAAGACCATGTCGTGGTCTTCGCTGTTGCTGCCCACGTCGATCACTTCATGCCCCAGTTCCTTCAGAAATTCCGCGCATTCCACCTTGAGATGATATCCCGCCCGATCGCTTCCGATGACGATGACCATGATTTATACTGCTCCTTTCTCCTGCGGGGAATTGGTTTTGCGTTTGCCCAGGTACGCCTCGCGCACGCGCTCGTCGCGCAAAAGGTCTGCGGAAGGTCCGCTCAGGGTGATCTTTCCGCGCTCGATGACATACGCGCGATCCGAGGCCTTCAGCGCGCGGCGGGCGTTTTGCTCCACCAGCAAAACCGGGGTGCCCAGCCGCTGGTTGATCTCCTTGATCTTGACAAAGACCTCGTCGATGATGATCGGCGCAAGGCCCATGGAGGGCTCGTCCAGCAACAAAAGCTTCGGACGCCCCATCAGCGCCCTGCCCAGCGCCAGCATCTGCTGTTCACCGCCGCTCAGACTCCAGGCGAGCTGCTTTTTGCGCTCTTCCAGGCGCGGGAAGATATTGTAGACATTGCGAAGATCCTCCTGCAAATTGCCCTTTGAAAGGCGCACGCCGCCCCAGGCAACGGTTCCCACGGTCAGGTTCTGTTCCACAGTCAGGCCGGGGAAGACGTGCCTTCCCTCCGGAACATGGAGGATGCCCATGCGGGAGATGCGGTGCGATTTTTTCTTGCTGATTTCCTCGCCGTTGTAGCGCACGCTGCCGGTGGTGGTCGTATATCCGGAAATGGAATTGAGGATGGTCGTCTTTCCGGCGCCGTTGCTCCCGACCAGGGCCACGATCTCGTGATCGCCCACTTCGATGTTCACATTATGCAGCGCCTGAATTTTTCCGTAAAACGCGCACAGATTCTCAATCGTCAGCATCCTGATCCCCTCCCAGATACGCGTTGATGACCTCCTGGTTCATCTGCACCTCTTCCGGAACGCCGGTCGCGATCTGCTTTCCGAAATTCAGAACCGTGATCCGGTCGCAGATGGACATGATCAGATCCATCGAATGCTCGATGATCACCACGCCGATTCCGCCGTCCACCGCCAGGCGAATCAGACGGACGATGAATTCCATTTCCTTTTCGTTCAGGCCCGCGGCCGGTTCATCCACGAGCATGACCTTGGGCCGGGCGATCAGCGCGCGCACGATCTCCAGAAGCTTCTGTTGCCCGTAGGAGAGTTTTTCAATCGATTCGCCGAGATTCACGCTTTCCAGTCCGGCGGCCTCCAGCAGCGTCTGAAGCGAGAGATCCGCGCCTCCGCGCTGCGCGTCGCTTTTGCGCCGGGCGAGATCCTTTCCCACCTGCAGGTTGGTGAAGATATCGCATCTTCCCAACAGGCGGGGGTGTTGAAACGTCCGCGCGATGCCCAGTTTTGCGCGATGGTGCGTGGAGGTTCGGGTAATTTTGCGGCCCTCGAAGAAGAGGTTTCCGCTGTCCGCGGAGTAGATGCCGCTGATCATGTTCAGCAGCGTCGTCTTGCCGGAACCGTTGGGGCCGATCAGGCCGACGACCTCGCCGGGAAAGACCTCCAGGGAGATGTGATCCGCGGCCACGACGCCGCCGAAGGACTTGCAGATGTTCTCAAGCTTCAATACGGGCTTTTCCGCGATTTTTGCACTTGTCATACAGAGACTTCACCCCTCCCAAAATTCCTTCCGGCTGGAAGACCATCAGCACGATGATGCCCACGCCGTAGATAAACATCATCACTTCCTGCAACGGCCGCAGCCATTCCTGCAGCATGATGATGACGAAGCTGCCGATCACCGCGCCCACGGGCGACATCGTGCCGCCGAGCATCAGCATGACCAGATAGAGCGTCGATTGGTTGTAGGTAAACGTCGGATAGCTCAGATATCCGGCGTAGAAAGCGTACATCGCGCCTGCCAGGCCGCACAGCGCGCCGGAAATGCCGAAGGCGATGCTCTTGGTCAGGAGGCTGTTGACGCCCATGCAGTTCGCGGCGATCTCGTTATCCCGAATGGCCATGAACGAGCGCCCCAGCGCCGAATTGTAGAGCACCTTGATCAGCAAAAACGCGATTGCGCACAGCCCGAAATACAGGTACAGATACTGCGTGTCGTTGGAAAAGGTGATCCCGAACACGCCGAATTCCGGGATGTCCTTCATGCCGATCGCGCCGCCAGTTCCCTCGTTCCAGTTGGTAAAGAGGCTGTTGAGAATCGTCATCAGGCCGATGGTCGCGAAAGTAAAGTAGTACTGCTTCAGGCGGAAGAACGCGAATCCCAGCACAAAGCAGATCAGCGCCGTGCCCAAAATGCTCAGCAGCATCGAGGGAATTTGCGCCATGTCCAATTTGATGGTGAGGTTCGCGGTGATATAGCCGCCCACGCCCCAAAGGCCCGCCTGCGCGAAGGAGTTCTGTCCGCACATGCCCAGCAACACATATACGCTCATCACGCACAGGTAGGTGCACATGCCCACGATCAGAACATTAAGAATGTAGCTGGAAACCAGCTGCGGCAAAAAGAACACCAAAACAGCCATGAGGAGAATGACAAACAGGGAATTCCGATATTGATGACTCTTCATTCCGCACACCTCACGCTTTCTCCTGGATCTTGCCGCCGAAAATTCCCTGCGGGCGGAACATCAGGAACAGAATCAATACCACATAGATGATCACAAGCTGGTAGGTTGAGGAGATGTACACGCCGCCGAAGGACTCGATCAATCCGACGATCAGGCCGCCGATGATGGCTCCGGGAATGCTTCCGAAGCCCCCGATGACGATGGCCGCGAACGCTTTGGAGCCGGCAGTGGCGCCCATGGTCGTATTGATAAAGAAGATTGGCGCGAGCAGACCTCCGCAGATGCCCGTGATCACTGCGCTGATGGCAAAAGTCAGGGAAATCGAGAGAACCACGGGAATGCCCATCAGCGAGGCGGTGTACTGGTCCTGCGCCGTCGCCTGCATGATGTTGCCGATAAACGTCTTCTCGAGCAGGATATACACCAAGACCATCAAAATCACGGCGACGAGGATGATGGCCAGATATTGCTTTTGGATAAACGCGCCGGAGGCGGTCTGGATGGTTCCTTCCATGAGCTTGTCCGCATTCTTGGGCATACTGCCCCAGATCAGCTTCGCGCCTTCCTTAAAGGCGATGGACGCGCCCATCATGCTCACGATGATGGCCCGAACCTGCGCCGTACGCAGCGGCCAATAGACAAATCGCTGAAAGATGATTCCCACGATCGCCATGGCCAAGCAGGCCAGTATCATGGAAACGACGATATTTAACCCCACAAGCTGGTTGAATGTGTAGCACAGATACCCACCGAACATCAGAAATTCGCCCTGCGCGAAATTCATTACGCCCACGGAACGGAAGATCAGCACCATGCCCATCGCGATCATGCCGTACACAAATCCCATGGAGATGCCGGATACAAACAGTTGTAAATTCATGCTGCCCCTCCAACGGAAGGACGGGAGGCCCGAGGGCCGGGCTTCCCGTCCTGCATTCGTCTCAAAGGATTACTTTTCGGAGATGATCTCGTCCAGCACCACGGCTTCGCCGTTCTGAACCACGACCAGCAGGCCGCCGCGGCCGCAATCGCCGTTAGTGGTGCAGTCGTAAGTGGTCATCGCGCCTTCAAAGGAATCGATGGTGTTCATCGCGTCCCGCACTGCGGCGCGGTCGGTCGTGCCGGCGCGCTCGATCGCTTCGCAGATCACCAGAATGTGGTCGTACACCTGCGCGGCGGATTTTCCGCAGTCCTCGCCGAAGAGTTCCTTGTACTTCGCCTGCAGCGCGGCGCCCTTGGGATTGGTCGTGGAGGGCGCCCAGTGGGTCGCGGCCATGACGCCTTCGCACGCGTCGCCCGCCAGACGAATGGTCACGACGTCGGTAAATCCGTTGGAACCGAGCACGGGCATGTCTTCCATGCCGATCATGCGCATCTGCTGCAACAGAAGCGCGGCCTGGTCCGAGAACGCGGCGCCGATCACGGCATCGACGTTCGCGGCCTGGATCTGCACCAGCTGTGCGGTCAGATCCTTGGTGCCGGTGGCAAAGCCCAGGGTCAGTTCGGGCTCGATGCCGTATTTGGCCAGGGCGGAGGTGAACAGACCGGCCTGATCGACCGAGGAGCTCTCCGTCTCATGGATGATGGCGAAGGTCTGGTATCCCAGCTCTTCCACGGCGTAGGCGATCAGGGCCTCGCACAGGGTCACGTCGCAGGCGCGCAGCTGGAACATCCAGGGGTTTTCGTTGCAGGTGTCGCGCAGCGTGGGGCTGGAACCCTGGCCAGTGGTGAGGATCTGGGCCTCCTTGGCCAGGTCCGCGACGGCAAGGTTGTCGTTGGAGCTGTCGGAACTGATGATGGCGACGATATCGTCGTCCGCTGCGAGCTTCTTCCAGGCCGTGACCGCGCCGACGTCGGTGCCCTGCGCGTCCTCAATCACGATCTCGATCGGGCGTCCGAGAACGCCGCCCGCGCTGTTGATTTCCTCGGTGACAATTTCCACCACGTTCGTGGCATATTCGCCTTCCAGGGAACGATCGCCGGTCAGAACGGTGGTCAGGCCGATCTTGATCGGGTCGCCGGAGGCCTGCGCAAACGCGGTCGCGCAAGCAAGGGTCATTGTCAGAGCCAGGACCAACGCCAAGATTCTCTTCATGTTTTTCCCTCCTGCATCCTGTGTTTTTGCGTATCACACCAAGCGAAGATGTGATAAAACGTTTTCTCATAAATGATCATAACACAGGAGGAAGGCGTTGTCAACACAAACATACCGTCGAAACGCCAGAAATTTCCGACAAAATATTCGACATTTTATGAAAAAATAGGAAAATAAGATATAAATTCTCTATTCGCAGAAAAGAAAACGTTTCATCACAATGAGCTTTTTTTGCTTGTATTCTCGGGGAAAAGCAGGGGGTTCCGAACCCGGAACCCCCTGCTTTTGCATGAAAACGTTTGATCGGAGCCCGCTTGCCATTTTTGCGGACCTCGTGTATAATACTTTCGAAGAAGAAGCGAGGTTTTAGCATGGCGCGCATTACGATCAAGGATATTGCCCAAAAAGCGAAGGTTTCCATTGCCACCGTATCCCGCGTCATTAACGGAAACCCTACGGTCGCTCCGGAAATCTATGAACGGGTGATGGCCGTGGTGGAGGAGACCGGGTATTATCCCAACCAGCTGGCGCGGAGTTTGAAAATCTCCAACAGCAAGACCATCGGCCTGCTCGCGCCGGATATCACCAACGAGTATATTGCCCAGATGGTCAGCGTGATAGGAGGCGTCATTCGACCGAAGGGCTATTCGCTGATTTTGTGCAGCGCCATCAACGATCGGGATAGCGAGATGAATTATCTCCAGCTCCTTTTGGAAAAACAGGTTGACGGCATCATCATCAATACTATGGGTTTTAACAACGCCTATATCGCCGAAATCAGCCACAGTATCCCCATTGTGGCGCTGCACCGCAAGATCGATCATCCGGATTTTCGGGGCGATTGGATTGATACGGATATCTTTGCTTGCGCCTACGAGCTGACAAAGCTCCTTTTGCAAAAGGGACATCGCAAGATCGCCTCGCTCAACGGCCCCATGCGGTTGAGCACGGGGAAAATGCGCTATGACGGGTTCCTGAAGGCAATGCGGGAATACGGGCTGCATGTTTCGCAGGAAGACCCGTATTACTATGAAGGGGATTTTTCCTTTCAATCGGGATATGACGGCGCGGAGTATTTTATGCGCCTGCAGGATCCGCCCACGGCGATCGTCAACATGCACGGCGAGGCGACGCTGGGAATGTTGCGCTATTTCCGCAATCACAATGTGGACGTGCCGGGCGATATATCGCTCGTGTCCGTTTCGGGAATCCCCAAGAGCGATATCCTCTATGTACGGCCCTATCACTATCGGATGCAGCCCGACACAGTGGCCTATCGTGCCGCGACATTGCTTTTGGAACGAATCGAATCCAACAATACCCTGCAAAATCGCGAGTGCTGTTTTTCCATGCCCATTGTGCCTGGGAATTCCGTGCGGGATCTGTCGTAAACATCGCCGCGCCGGGAATCGCTTCGACAGGAG
>DVMU01000087.1 GCA_018714825.1 Candidatus Pullichristensenella excrementigallinarum | reverse complement strand
GGGGAGCATTCATCCGCACACGCACTTCATGGGGCAGGTATACGTGCTGACGAAGGAAGAAGGCGGACGTCATACGCCGTTCTTCAACGGATATCGTCCGCAGTTCTACTTCCGCACGACGGACGTGACGGGGAACATCAAGCTGCCGGAAGGCGTAGAGATGGTAATGCCTGGAGATAACATCGACATGGAGATCACGCTGATCACGCCGATCGCGTGCGAAGAAGGACTGCGCTTCGCTATCCGCGAAGGCGGCCGCACGGTAGGATCGGGCGTTGTGACGAAGATCCTGGGCTAAGAGGAGTTCCCTTTTCAGAAGACAGGTTGGCGGGTTGTCGCATTATGCGACAACCCGCTTCTTTTTGAAAGAAAAGCAAAATATTACTTGACACATTATACTATGCGGTATATAATATAATGCGAAAGGAGGGATTGAATGGATATACAACTCAAACGTGGGCTACTGGAAATCTGCGTTTTAAAAATCCTCTCCCGTGGAGCGTCCTATGGATATCGGATTGTCAAAGACGTCTCCGGATGCATAGAGATTTCAGAATCCACACTCTATCCGATTCTCAAACGACTGGAGTCTGGGGGATTGGTAAGCGCGCGATCCGCAGAGCACAACGGGCGGTTGCGCCGGTATTTCCGCATCACTCCCGCAGGGAACCATCGGATCGAACAATTTCTGGAGGAATGGGAAGAAGTCATGCGGGTCTATGAATTCATAAAGGAGAATGGCCGTGACAAAGAATGAATTTTTGCGCCTCCTCTTTGCGGAATTGGGAAACCTGCCTCGCGAGGAAGTGAAAAAGGCGATGGCTTATTATTCAGCGACGCTGGATGATCGCATGGAAGATGGTATGAGTGAGGAAGAGGCCGTGCAATCGCTTGGGGAAGTGCGGGAAATCGCACAGGAGATTTTACAGAATTTGCCTCTGAACGTGCTGATGAAAAGCCGGATACAGCTCGGGAAGAAGCGTCTTTCGGCTCTGCAGTGGGTGTTGATCGTTTGCGGCTCGCCGTTGTGGCTTTCATTGGCCGCGACGATTTTGGCGGTGTTGTTGAGCGTCTATGCGGTGATTTGGAGCGCGATTGCGTCGCTGTATGCGGGCCTGTTGGCGCTTGGGCTGTGCGGGACCGCAGGATTGGCGGGGAGTATTATGCTGATCTTCATCAATGGGCCGATTACCGGAGGAATGTTCGCAGGGATCGCGATAGCCTGCGCGGGGCTGTTTCTGATCGCGCTTAGCCCTGTGGTGGGACTGAGCAAGGGGCTGGTTCGCGCTTCGGCGTGGATCGGGAAAAAGACCAAAAGGATGCTTTTTCCCAAGAAAGGAAGGGAATAAATGAAACGGGGTTGGAAACTCGGAATGCTCTTGCTGCTCCTGGGGACGGCGATATTCTTTGTCGCGTTTGCGGCGGCGGACTGGGATATTGCCGCTATGAGCACCCGTCCGGAACGCATGGAGAGGAATTATACGGCGCAGGGAGAATTGACTTGCCTGATGGTCGATGAGGGGAACGGAAATTTGCAGATGGTTCCTTCGCCCGACGAGAAGGTGCATATCCTCTATTTTGAAAGCGAAGAAGAGGGATATTCTATTCAGGAGGAGGATGGAACGTTGGAGATCGTCTATCAGGATCGAAGCGAATTCTATCGCCGCTTCTTTGACATAAGTTTTCAGAAAATCACGATGACGATTCAGGTACCGGAGGGATTTGCGGGCGAGGTGAGACTGCGGACCGGGAACGGCGATGTCGAGATCAAACAGGTCACGGCGGCAAGCGCGGAAGTTTGCGCGGAAAACGGGGAAATTCTTCTGCACGATTTTTATGCCGACAGCGCGGTTCTTGAGGCGGACAACGGCAAGATTACAGCCGAGGGACTCGTCCTGACGGGAGATTTGGAGGCGCGCTCCGCCAACGGAGCGGTTGAGGCACGGGACGTGATTTGCGCGAACGCGCGCGTTGCGGCGGATAACGGCGCCCTGCAAATGGAAGCAATGACGGCGAAAGGCGCCGTGGAAGCGGACGCGCAGAATGGAGCGATACGGGTTGAAATGCTGGAGTTTTCTTCCTGTACCCTGCAAGCGGACAATGGCGCCATTCGCGGCACGCTGCCGGGAAAGACCGTGGAATACACGATTCAATCCGTTGCGGAAAACGGAGAAAACAGCCTGCCGGAAAATCTGGCTGGAGGGGAAAAACAACTCACGGTCATTGCGAAAAACGGCCGGATTGACATCGCGTTTGCGGACGACGCCTCGTAGGAGAGAATCTCCGGTCAAAAGCGGCGGGGGCAGGAGGGTTTGGCCCTTCTCTTCCGCCGCGATTTGCCAAGGCCGGGAATCCCATCGCGGCTTTCGGAGAAGACAGGGACAAAGCCGGGAAATTCCCCCAGAAAAGGCAATGGTTGTTTGCAATCTATTCATAAAGGGTTCATGGGCATGGGATAAGATAAATCCATCGAAGGACCCCATCCTTCTTTCACCATAGATCACTGACCCGCCTTCGGGAGCCGGCAAGGGGCTCGCGCAAAGGCGGGTCAGACAATTTTGGGGAAGAAAAAGAGGAGAGGCAAAGGCCCCTCCTCCCAGACTGTCGAAAAAGCCTGCGGGCAGATCCCCTTCCAATCGAGCGCGGCGGCGTGTACGTCGCGCTCGGTTTTTTCCAGAGCGTAAGCGCAGGAAAAACAATTCCTTCGGTCAGGAAATCGCCCGGAAAATCCGCAGATTTTCAGATTTCCGCAGTCCTCTTCCCCTTCCATGAAAATCCGCAGATTTTCATGGAGCGTGTCAAAATCCCTTTTGACA
>DVMU01000086.1 GCA_018714825.1 Candidatus Pullichristensenella excrementigallinarum | reverse complement strand
TCTATTATAGAGCATTTCTGTTAAGAAATGCGACATGAGAGACGGCTCCTCGTCCCAATTTGCCAAAATCCGCGCTTTCGCGTTGAGAGGTTCCAGGGCTTTCAATTCCAATTCTACGCGCACACGCCCCTGGAAGGCGTTTAATTTGGGGGTGAACAGGGCATCGCATTCCCCAACGAATTCCTCGCAATGCGGCCCCATCTGGAAAAACACGCCGTCCATTTTTCGAGAATGATCTTCAAAAGAGAGCTTTAGATGTGCGCCATCGCGTCCCACGCGGCGCGACGCAGTCACGCGAACCGGCGCGCGCAGTACAGGCGCGGGGTTTCCCATGCCGCAGGGCTGAAACTGTTCGAGGCGGGAGACTTCCGGTTCCGTCAGTTCGGCCAAAGAACATTCCAGATCATAGGGCGCAACGGGGACGTAGGCTTCGGGAGGGATGGATTGCCAAAGGAATTCATCCAATGCCTGCACAAAGGCGGGCAGATGTTCGCGGCGGATCGTCAATCCGGCAGCTTGGCGGTGCCCTCCGAAGTGTTCCAAGAATGCGGAAACCGCGGAAAGCGCCTGGAAAATATCCACGCCCTCGATGCTGCGGCAGGAGCCGGTGAGCGCCTCCTCGCCCGAAAGGAGAATCGTCGGATAGTGAAATTTTTCCACCAGCCGCGCGGCCGCCAGGCCCAGCACGCCCGGGTTCCAATCCTTGCCGGCCAGGACCAATGCCCGATGCGCGGGGAAGTCAAAATCTCGTAACTGTTCGAGAGCATTGTCCACAATTTCTTTTTCCACTTCTCTGCGACGAGTGTTTTCCGCATCCAATTCTTCCGCAAGCGTTTGCGCCTGTTCCGGATCGTGGGAAAGCAACAGATCCAGGGCGCGCCGGGCGGAGCCCAGGCGTCCGGCGGCGTTGAGGCGCGGGCCGATCTGAAATCCCAAATGCCCGGCGGTCAATTCGCGCTCTCCCAGCCCCGCGGCCTCGCGCAGCGCCTGGATTCCGGGACGGGGACGGGCGTTCATGCGCATAAGTCCCATCCGGACGATCGCGCGGTTTTCGCCGAGGAGGGGAACCACGTCTGCGACCGTGGCAAGCGCCGCAAGGTCCACAGATTCCATCGCGGCCTCGCGCCCGCGCAGCGCCTCGACCAATTTAAAGGCAACGCCTGCGCCCGATAGGGAGGGACAGGGATATTCGTTTAACAGGGGATTGACCACTGGACAGTCCGGGAGCGCGTCGCCGGGTCGATGGTGATCGGTCACGATTACATCCATGCCCAGGGATTTTGCGTATTCGACCGATTCCAAGGCGCTGATGCCGCAATCTACGGTGATCAACAGCCGGGCCCAGGCCGACGCCTTTTGCAATCCCGCCGAATTCAGGCCATATCCCTCCAGGTGCCGGGAAGGCAAATAGACCTGCGCATTTGCACCCATGGCGCGCAAATGCCCGGACAAAATTGCCGACGCGCAGACGCCGTCCACATCGTAATCCCCCCAGATGCAGATCGGTTCCCTTGCCCGAACGGCGGCAAGAATGCGGTCTTTCGCCCGCGCCATGTCCGAGAGCAGGGTGGGGGAATGCAAATTCTCTTCCCCGGCAAGGAGAAAGGCGTCCCGCTCCTCGGGCGAGGCGATGCCGCGCGCGCGCAAGAGCCGCTCAAACAGGCCAGCGTCACAATCAGGTGCGTTCTCCAAAGACGTCCTCCGCAGATATTTTTTCATACATCCTCCGTAATTCCGGAAAAACAATCAGGAACCGGTGCCAAAGCGTCGATTCCCGATTGCAGATCTGATATGTGATTAGCGGCTCTTCTGGGCGCTCGGTTGCTTTTTGCCAAAGCGGCCCAACAGCGCGGTCCAAATCTGACCGGACAACATGATCGAAGAATAGGAGCCGGCCAACATTCCGATAATCAGCGGGAAGGCGAATTCCCGGATGGAACTCACGCCGAAGATAAACAGGCACACCAGCGTGATCAGCGTGGTCAGAGACGTATTGACGGTGCGGCTGAGCGTCTGGGAAACGGAGAGTTCCACAATTTCCATCCGCGGAGTTTGGGTAAAGCCCGGCTTGCGGGAGAGTTCGCGGATGCGGTCGAAGATGATGATCGTGTTGTTGATCGAATAGCCGATGATGGTCAAAATCGCGGCGATAAACGGAGAGTTGACCTGGAATACGCCGCGGAAGAAGACCATGAACGCATACATGATCAGCACATCGTGAATCAGCGCCAGCAGAGCTGCCAGACCGGAGAACAGGTCGAAGCGAATCGCGATGTAGATCAACATACATGCGAACGCGATCACGAGCGTCTTCACGGCGTTGGAGATCAGGTCGCGACCCGCGACGGCGCTGACATGGTCGATCGAGACAAAGTGGAAATTCTCATATTTGAGGCGCATCTCGCTTTCCAGAAGCGAGCGCACGCGGGTAGTCTGATCGTTCAGGCTGATGAGAACCGCCAGATAGGTTTCTTCGGCCTCTTCCTCGACGACGTCCGCCTCGGAATCCGTTTGTTCAGCGGCGACGGCTTCTTCTTCGGAAACAGGCTCTTCGGTAACGATGGGCTCCTCGGCAGCGGAGGCCTCGTCGGCCGGAGCCTCTTCCGTTTCAGCAGCGATGCGGGTGACCAGCACATTTTCTACCGGAATGCCGGCTTCCTCCAGCGCGGAGAGAACGGATGCCTGAAGCGCCTCGGCATCTTCGCCTTCGGCGTCAAATTTCAGAAGATAGCCGCCGGTGAACGCGGTATCCCAGCCGTTATCGACGATGCTTTCTGCCGAAACCGGGCCGTAGGAGAGCTTTTCCGCCTCCGGAAGCGCCGCGAGAACCGCGTCGGTCGCGGCCTGCTCGAGGCCCTCGGTTTCGTCGACCAGGGAGAGGCGGATTTGCAGATCGGTCATGCCGTCAGGCTGGATCGAAGATTTGTCCAAATCCAAAAGTCCGATCGGCTCCTCGGCCTCTTCCGCCTGTGCGTCGTGTTCTTCCGCGGTGTGATCGGGGATGCCGTCTCCATCGTGATCGTGGGCAAGATCTTCCTCGGTGTATTCGAGAATCTCGATTTCGTCTTCGGTCGGAACGGGAGAAACGCTGGGCTCGACCGCTTCTTCGGAGCTTTCCGCAGCGGAGGCAGCGAGTTCCTCAGTCGAGGGCTCTGTCTTGGTGACCTGGAACTTGGTCAGGCCCGCATGGCGCAGAATGTTTTCGACATCGTTGACATCGTAATCTTCTCCCACGGCATAGGTCAGAAGCGATCCGCCGGTAAAGTCGATGCCCAAATTGAGACCTGCGCCGCAGATCTGCATAATCAGGGCGACGACTACGATCGCGCAGGAAATTCCTACGCACACGCGAGTATGTCCCGTGAAGCGCTTTTTCTCCGACTTTTTCTCGCGGAAGGGGCGAGAGTAGAGGTTCAGATTTTGGATGTTCAGGTTGATGATCTGCCGGAGCAGGAAGCGGCTGACGAACACGGCCGTGAACAGAGAGGTCACGACGCTGATGATCAGCGTGGTGGCAAAGCCCTGGATGGTGCCGGTTCCGAAGGCCAGGAGCACGCCCGCGGCGATGAGGGTGGTGATGTTGGAATCCAGAATGGCGCTCAGGGCATTTTTATAGCCGAATTTGAGCGCGGCCATGGGGGAGCGGCCCAGATGCAGTTCTTCGCGGAAGCGCTCAAAGAGCACTACGTTTGCATCCACGGCCATGCCGATACCGAGCAAGATACCCGCCACGCCCTGTAGGGTGAGCTGGACGCCCGGTATTTCACAGAGCAGGGCGAACACGATCAAGATATAGATCAGGAGCGCCAACGAAGCGGCCACGCCCGGCAGGCGGTAAACCGCGATCATGAACAGGATGATCAGGATCAGGCCGATCAGGCCGGCCAGAACCGCGCCCTGCATGGCTTCAACGCCCAAAGTCGGAGAAATCGCGCGGGTCTCCCGTTCCGTGATATCCAAAGGCAGCGCGCCGGAAGTGATCTGCAGGGCCAGCGTCTCGCAGGATTTCCACTGCTCTTCATTGGACATGCCGCTATTGGAATCATAGGAGATGACCGCTTCGCCGTTGGTAATTACGTCGTTGACGACGGGGCTGGAAATCTGCTGATCATCCAGATAAATGCCCAGCGACTGGCCCAGCCAGGTTTCCGTAGCTTCCGCAAAGGCCGCAGCGCCTTCCTCCGTGAACTCGAGCACAACCACGGGAGAAGAGGTCAGAGAGGGTTGGGAAGCGTCGGTCGTCCCCACCTGCGCGGATTTTATATCCTTGCCTTCGATGACGACATTGCCCTCCGGATCGCGAATTTCCAGATGTGCGGGCGTGCCGATGAGGCTGACGACTTCTTCGGGATCTTCCACATCCGGGATTTCCACGCGGATGGTGTCCGTTCCCTGACGGGCGATGGTGGCCTCGGTAAAGCCTGCGTTGGTAAGGCGCGTTCTGAGCACCGAGACCGTGGAATCCATCAGGGTATCAAAATTCTCCAGGCTCGTATCCGTCGCCACATATTCGGTGGCCAATCCGCCGCGCAGATCCAATCCCAAGGAGAGGACTTCGGAAACCGGGCGGAATTCATAGATGGTTCCGGGAATTTGACATCCCTCAAGCATCAAAAAGGAACAGACGATGACCAGAAGCGCAACGACTGCCAGCTTGACAATGGCTTTCGATTTCATTGAGAAACCTCCCAAGGCAAAGAACGATATGATAACCTCCATTATACCTTTGCGGTGGGGACACGTCAATAAGATTAACCCAAAATGCCCCGAACTGCCCGAGAATTTCCCCCGCAGAGATGGTATGATGGGACAAAAGGAGGCGTCGATATGCGCGTTTTTTCCAATTGTCACACCCATACGATCTTTTCCGACGGCCGCGCAACGGCGGAGGAAATGGTTCTGGCGGCCTTGGAAAGGGGAATGCGGTCGCTGGGATTCTCCGATCATTCGGTGCAGACGTTTGATCAGTATTACACCATGTCTCTGGAATCCGAACGCGAAAGTTTTTTGGAAATTCAACGGCTTCGGGATCAATACGGGGAAAAAATTCGCATCTGGCATGGGGTGGAGCAGGACACGCACGGGATCGTGCGCCGGGAAGAATACGATTATATCCTGTTGGCGCAGCATTATGTCGAAAAGGGAGAGATGCGCTGCCCGGTGGATTCCCGGCCTCGTCGGGAAGAACTGTTTCAATTTCGGGACAGCGTCTATGGCGGCGACGGCGCGCAGATGGCGGCCGACTATTTCTTCCTGGCCGGGGAAGCGGCGCGCGTTTTCCGACCGGATATCTTCGCGCATTTTGACGTGATCCGCGTATTTAACCGGGAAGGGGAGCTCTATGACGCGCGGGATGCCCGCGTCCTGCAAGCGGAAGAAGAGGCGCTAAAAAAGATCGCGGCAAGCGGGGCAATGCTCGAACTCAATACCGGCGGCATGGCCCGGGGATATCTGAGCGAACCGTACCCCGAATGGGATTTTCTTCCCTTGTGGAAGGAAATGGGCGGTCGCCTGATCTTCGGATCGGACAGCCATGTTCCGCAATTCCTCCAGTACGATTTTGACCGCTGCGCAATGCGACTGCGGGAAATGGGATTCCGGAGCGTATGGGAGTTGGGTGGGCTGGGAGAAGCCCTGTTTGTCGAGCGCGAACTTTGAACGTTCCCTCTTCTGCCGGAAAGAGAAAAAGTTTTTCGAACAGGGAAAATCCTGTATAAACGCTTGAATATTTTGCCGGTTTCGGATACAATAGGGAAAATAGGGGGAACAGCGATGAAGAAATATGTCATTGGTGTGGATGTCGGCGGCTCCAAACTCCTCTACGGCCTGTTTGACGACCAGATGCGCCTGGTGCGCGTGATTCAGCGCCCAACAGATCAGGAATTGGCGCCGGATGCACTCCTGGATCAGATCGCTGCCCACATTCGGGAATTGATGCGCGGCGCGGGGGTTTCTGCCGAGGAGGTGCGCGGCGTGGGCGCGGCGTTCCCCTCGCACATTGATTTTGAAAAAGGCGTGGTGCTGGAGACGGCGGATATCTACGCTTTAAACAACGTCCCCGTGCGGGATATGCTCTCCGCGCGGTTGGGATTGCCGATTTTTTTGGACAATGACTGCAACGCGGCGGCCCTGGCCGAGCATCGCCTGGGCGCGGGGCGCGGCTATCGCCACATGATCTATGTCACGGTGGCGACCGGGATTGGCGGGGGCTTGATCCTCAACGGCGAATTATATCGCGGCATTCACGGTTCTGCGGGGGAAATCGGGCACATGTTCGTTTCGGATTCCACCGGATATCCCTGCGGATGCGGAGTGACGGGATGCGTGGAATCCATCGCCTCGGGCGCGAATATGGCCAAATATGCTATGGACCGCATTACCGACGGTTGTGAGAGCCGGATTCTCGATCATGCCGGAACCATTTCGCGCATCGACATGGTGGCCGTGGGCAAGGCCTTTAATGAAAACGATCCGCTGGCCATTGAGGTTGTGGAGCGCGGCGCGGAATATCTCGGACGCATGTTTCAATCCCTGTATCAGATTTTCGATATCAATATATTCGTCTATGGCGGCGGCGTGATGAAGCTGGGAGAGCGCTTTACCAATCGCATCATCGAAGCGTATCGCCGTCATTCGCAGATGGAATACAAGTATCCCGCCAAATTCCTGCCTGCCGAGTTGGGAGACAATACCACCATGATCGGCGCGGCGTTGCTGGTCAAATGATGCGGGATTTTCTGCGCGAATGGGCCGATTTCCCGGTGATTGCTGCCGTGGGTGGAGAGGAAAAACTTGCTTTGGCGCTGCAAAGCCCGGTGCGAGCAGTTTTTTTTCTGGGCGGGAGCATTCTTACGCTTCCGCGCATGGTCGCATTGGCGCGGGATCACAAAAAGCGCGTGTTTTTGCATATGGATTTGGTGGACGGGCTGGGTCGGGACGATGCGGCGGTGGAATGGTGCGCGCAGATGCTTCGGCCCGACGGCCTGATTTCCACGCGCCCTTCTCTGATTCGTTCGGCCGCGCAAATGGGAATTTGTACCATTCAGCGGCTGTTTTTGATGGATTCGGCATCTTTTGAACATGGCAAACGCCTGCTCAAGGGATCTCCGGTGGATATGGTGGAAGTCCTGCCCGGCATTGCTCCCAAGGCCATCGCGGAATTGAAGCGTGCGATCGACAAGCCCGTGATCGCGGGGGGCTTGGTTACCCAGTGGGACGAGGTAGAACGTGCTCTGGAGGCGGGCGCGGTGGCCGTGTCCGCGGGAACGCCGGCGTTATGGAGAAGCAGGGAATGAAAAGGGGTCTTTTTTGCAAGCCGCAAAGGTATCTTTCCTTTCGGTCCGACGGCGCGGTACAGATAAAAACGGTGATCGTGCCGGATGCACCCGGCTTTTTGCGCGGCCGTGCATTTGCCTTTCTGACCGATGTGCATCTGCGGCCGTCTTTTTCGCAAGCGGCGTTTCTGCGTGTGCTGGATGCCCTTGATGCGCTGTGCCCGGATATATTGCTTTTGGGTGGGGATTATGGCGAAGGCGCCGTTCAGCAGCGCCGCTTTTTTGAGGCGATACAGGAAAGGGAATATCCGCTCGGGATCTTTGGCGCCATCGGGAATAACGATCGAGAGGCGCTTTCCTGTGGTGAACTGCGCGAATTGGCCGCGCACGGCGGAGTGCGGCTCCTGATCAACGAATCGGTCTGTCTGCGGATCGGTTCGGGAAATCTCAAAATCGCGGGAATTGATGAATACAAATATGGAAATCCGGATGCGCGCGGCCTTTTTGGGGATGCGGTGCATTCGGAATTTCTGCGCTCTCAGGGAGGGGAATTTCGCGTGCTGCTCTCGCATCATCCGAAGATTCCGGAATATGCCGGGACCCCCGCGGCAGATCTCCAGTTTTCCGGCCATACCCACGGAGGACAGTTCAATTTTTTCGGCATTACGCCCTACACTTTGGGGTACAATCACGGCCTCTGGGATCTGGTAAGCGGAGATCGCGTGTTCGGATATACGCGATTGCTGGTCAGCAATGGCATCGGCATGAGCGTCTTGCCCCTGCGCATAGGGGCAAGGCCGCAGATTTTGCATGTGAAATTTGCGTAGATCGCGTGCGGCACTCCTCGGCTTCTCCGAAAAAAATTCGCAAACCTATTGACAAACATTCCGGAATATGATAAGATATTTCTTGCCGTTGACAGGGAGACCGTTGGCGGAGATGTCGCGGGGTAGAGCAGTCCGGTAGCTCGTCGGGCTCATAACCCGGAGGTCGAGGGTTCAAATCCCTCCCCCGCAACCATTTGCCAATCACGAAAACGTGGTTGGCACATATTTGGCGGCGTAGCTCAGTTGGCTAGAGCATTCGGTTCATACCCGGAGTGTCGTTGGTTCGAATCCGACCGCCGCTACCACATCGGAGCAAGCATTTTATCGCTTGTTCCGATTTTTTTTTAATACGAGAGGATTCCTGTCGCGTTTTTCTTCCGCACGACGTGATCTCTGCGGAACGTCCGTAAGCAGTGGAGCGTTCCGAAGGGTTGAAAAACGGGATCGAATATGGTAAACTTCCTGTACATCGTGGAAAGAGGAAGCTGTTCCCATGAAGAGTCCAATCTGATTTAAAGCGCATTTGGGCCGTCATCGGCTGTTGCGACACCGCGAAGGAGGTGTCTGTTTGTTGTGCTGAAATTCAGAAAGGGCGCTTTATGAAGAAAAATCTGTATGTGATGTATGCCGTTGCGCTTTTGCAAGGCATGGTCTTTTACGGCCCCATTGCGACTCTGTATCGGCAGGCGCGCGGGGTTGACGTTTTTCAAATCACAGCCATTGAGAGCGTTTCCCTGGCGCTGGCAATCCTGCTGGAGGTTCCCTGGGGGGTTACGGCGGAAAAAATCGGATACCGGAGGACAATGGTTTTCTGTTCCGGATTGTATTTTGTTTCCAAAATTGTCTTCTGGAAAGCTTCCGGATTTGCCGGCTTCCTTGTAGAGCGCGTGATGCTCAGCATCGTGCTGGCCGGTTTTTCGGGCGTAGATTCCAGCATAATCTATCTTTCTTGCAAAGGAAAAGGCAGCCAGAAGGCTTTTGGCATTTACAACAGCTTGAGCATGGTCGGCCTTTTGATTGCTGCGGGGATATTTTCGGTGTTCGTGCAGGACAACTATCCTTTGGCGGGACTATTGACGGTCATCAGTTACGGCATTGCTGCCGTTCTTTCCCTTGGGCTTACGGAAGTCAAGCCCCCCAAAGAGAGAAAAGGCCGAGCGGAGCCGTTCAAAGTAACATTCAGAAAGACACTGAGCAATCGAACGCTGATTTTGTTCCTCATTGCTGTGGCATTTTTATCGGAAGCGCATCAGACCATTACGGTATTTTTGAATCAGCTGCAGTACGAACGTTGCGGCCTGGCGAGTTCTTCCATTGGCTTGATCTATCTTGTCGCGACGGCGCTGGGAATGCTGGGCGTATATTCCGCTGCTTTGACCAAACGAATGGGAACGCGGAAGTCTCTGCTCATTTTTTGCGGCCTGGCGACGGTTTCCTGTTTGACGCTCGCAGTGACGCGCCATGCGATCGTGTCGATCTTCGGTGTCTTGGCCCTGCGAATTTCCAACACGCTGTTTCAGCCTTTTCAGATGGAGATTCAAAATCAGCAAATTGAGACGGAGAACCGTGCAACCGCGCTGAGCGTGCATTCCGTGCTCATCAATGGTGTTGCCATCGGAACCAATTTGGTCTTTGGAGCGTTTTCAGATTGGAATTTGTCCTCGGCATTTTTCTTCGGCGCGGGGATTTGCGCAGTCAGCCTGCTTTTCTTCCTCTTGTGGAACCAGAAGACGCGTTCCCTGCAATGACGGGAATCACCTTTGCGCAAGGACAGTTGATTTGATTGGAAAAACTCCCCCGAAACCGTAAGGGCTTCGGAGGGAAATATTCGGGGCTATGGCCTCTCGAGGCGCACGATCAATTCCTCAAGCGGGCGTTTGGGCACATGATGCGTGCCGTCTTCCTCGCGCCAGTAGGCAATTTCGCCGTCCCTGGCTTCGTCCAGGACAATCGTCTCCACAGGTTTTCCCAAAGCCAGAATCAATACTGGCTGGAGATGGGGCGCGAGGGAAAGCGCTTCGCGAACTTTTTCCGGAGAAAAATTGCCGATCATGCAGCCGCCCAGCCCCATCGACGTTGCGCCCAGCAACATCGTCTGCGCCACGATGCCCACATCTTTGGCAAAGCGATCGATGTTTTCCGAGATGCTTAGATCCTGTAGGATGACGATGAATGCGGTCGGATATTGCCCCGGTTTGGGAAGCTGCAGGGGTTGAAGGCGTCTGGCCCAGGCGGTCAACGGCTGAATGGCAGCGTTGGTCGCATTTGTATAGGAAAGAAAATACTTCAACGGCTGCAAATTGACGCTGGAGGGAGCGAGGCGAGCAAATTCCACCAGGCTTTCCAGGGTTTTCCGAGAAACCGTGAAGGTCGAATCAAATCCCCGATAGCTGCGGTTTTTTCGAACCAAATCCAAATACTCCATAGAAATGCTCCTTGCTGAAGATTTTTCATTTGCATAATTATAGCATTTACATGGAACATTGGGAAGAGAGCAGGATAAAAAAGAAACCGTAACCCAAGGACAACGCTCTTTACACCTGCACGGGAATATGCTATAATGAGGAGTATTTGATTGCCATTGGGGGTTTTGCTATGGAATTTGAACGCATGAGCGTGGAAGAAATCAAGCAATCGATTTGTTCCAAGTTGCAAAACAATTTCGGTTGTGAGCTTTCCGATGCCACGCCGCAACAGCTCTATCAGGCCGTAGCGCGCACGGTGCGCGACGAAGTGATGCGCCGCCGAACCGCTTCCCGAGGCGTGCGCAAGCGTGACCATATGAAGAAGCTCTACTATCTCAGCGCGGAGTTTCTGACCGGGCGTGCGCTGCATTCGAACATCATTAACCTCGTCAACGAGGACAATTACATGCAGGCGCTCAAAGAGCTCAACATTGAGCCGGACGTGATCTATGAACTGGAGCCCGAACCGGGCCTGGGCAACGGAGGATTGGGTAGGCTGGCGGCTTGCTTCCTGGATTCGTTGACCACGATGCAGTTGCCGGCGATGGGATGTACCATTCGCTATGAATTCGGCCTGTTCCGCCAGAAGTTGATCGACGGCTATCAGGCGGAAGTGCCGGACAACTGGCTGGATTCGGGAAACCTTTGGGAAATCCCGCGCCCGGATCAGACGGTTGAAGTGCATTTCGGCGGATATCTGGAAGAGTATCAGGAGAATGGGCGCCTCAAGTATCGCCATCTGGATTATAAGACGGTTGAGGCCGTGCCCTACGATATTCCCGTGGTCGGATACGATACGACCATGGTCAACATGCTCCGCGTATGGTCGGCGCGCTCGAAAAAGCGCATCGATATGGCTTCTTTCAACCAGGGCCAGTATATTCGGGCCATGGAGGAAAGGGAACTTGCCGAGGTCATTTCCAAGGTGCTCTATCCCAACGACAACAATTATGAGGGCAAGGAGCTTCGCCTCAAACAGCAGTATTTCTTCTCTTCTGCCTCGATCCAGTACGCGGTGAGTGACTTTATCAAGGTCTACGGTTACAATTGGTGGATCTTCCCGGACAAGGTGGCGTTCCACATCAACGATACGCATCCCTCGGTAGGCATTCCGGAACTGATGCGCATTTTGATCGACGAATATGAGCTTTCCTGGGAGATGGCGGAGGATATCTGCCGCCGTACGTTCGCCTATACCAACCATACCGTCATGCAGGAAGCGCTCGAGCGTTGGCCGGAAGATTTGATGCGCGTGCAGCTTCCGCGCATTTACATGATTCTCAACGAGATGAACAAGCGCCTGTGCGACCGGCTGTGGAAGCATTTCCCCGGACAGTGGGAGCGCATTGCGCGCATGGCGCTGCTGGCCTATGGCCAGGTACACATGGCCAACCTCTCCGTCGCCTACACCCGGAAGGTCAACGGCGTTTCGAAGATTCATACGGAGATCCTCCGCAAGCAGACTTTCCGCGATTACGCGATGCTCGAGCCGAACAAGTTCGTCGCCATCACCAACGGCATTACCCACAGGAGATGGCTGATGCAGGCCAATCCGGAATTGACAGAGCTGATCAATTCCGCGATCGGATGCGCTTGGCAGAAGGAGCCGGAGCGCCTGAGCGAGCTGAGACCCTTTGCGGAAGACGCCTCTTTCCGCGAGAAGTTCGGCGCGATCAAGCAGCGCAACAAGGAGCGCCTTGCCAAGCGCGTGCTGGAGCATCAGGGCGTGGTCATTGATCCGAATACGATCTTTGATACCCAGGCCAAGCGACTGCACGAGTACAAGCGGCAGCTGATGAACGCGTTGGCGATCCTGATGCTGTACAATCAGATCGTAGATGATCCCAGCATCGATTTCGCGCCGCGCACCTTCCTCTTTGGCGCCAAGGCCTCGCCGGGATACTATCGCGCCAAGCTCATCATCAAATTGATTACCTCGATCAGCGATCTGGTGCGCAAGCATCCGCGCGCCAAGCAGTTGATCAATGTGGTGTTCCTGGAGAACTATTGCGTGTCGCTGGCCGAAGTGCTCATGCCCGCGACGGAAATTTCCGAACAGCTTTCTACCGCCGGCAAAGAGGCCAGCGGAACCGGCAACATGAAGTTCATGATGAACGGCGCGGTCACCGTCGGCACCATGGACGGCGCGAACTGCGAGATCTACGACGCGGTGGGTCCGGAGAATATCTATATCTTCGGCTTGACGGCGGACGAAGTGGAGCAGGGCTATACCAACTACCGCGCCAGCGAGATCTACGAGACCAGCCCGCAGATCCGCCGCTGCGTGGAGCAGTTGATCAACGGAACGCTTTCTCCGGATAATCCCATGCTTTTCCAGGAATTGTACCACGCGCTCTTGTTCGGCGATGGCGGCGGAATGGCGGATCCCTACTTTGTGCTCAAGGATTTGCCGGCCTTCCTGTCCACGCAGCGTCGGGTGGGAGAGGATTATCTCAATCGCGATAAGTGGCTGAAGATGGCCATTGCCAATACGGCGGAGTCCGGCGTGTTCGCCAGCGACCGCACCATTCGCGAGTACAACGAAAAGATTTGGCGGCTCAAGCCGCTGGAATTGTGATTTTCCACGATTCCAGGGACGCGCGCTTCCGGTTTCCCGGAGGCGCGCTTCCCTGCGGAGCGCGCGTTCGCTTGCGCATCCGGGCCGAGCACGCCCGGGCCGTGACGCTGCGGTTGTGGAAGGACGGGCGAGAGTGGAGAATCCCCATGGGCAGAGAAACCGGGGATTTTTTCTCCTGCGAGGCGGCCATGCCGGAGGATACGGGGTCGCTGTGGTACTATTTCCTGGTAGAAGAGGATATGCGGACCGTCTTTTACGGCAATGCGCACGATCTGTGCTACGGAGAGGGCGCCTGTTACGATCACGAGCCGCCCAGCTATCAGATCACGCTCTACGATCCTCAATACCGGGTTCCCCGCTGGATGCGCGAGGGAATTATGATGCAGATCATGGTCGATCGCTTCAACAATGCGGGCGGCCTGGATTCCCGCAAGCTCCCGCCGGACACCTACTATCACAAGAATTGGTACGATTGGCCGGATCTCAACCTTGAACGAGACAAGACGGAAAATTCCGCCAACGATTTCTTTGGGGGCAATCTCAAGGGGATCGAGGAAAAACTTGCGTGGATTGCGGGAATGGGCGTTTCGGTGCTCTATCTCAATCCCATTTTCCGATCCTCTTCCAACCATAAATACGATACCGGGAATTATCTGGAAATTGATCCTTCGTTTGGGACGCGCGAGGATTTTGAAAGCCTCTGCAAGGCGGCGGCGGAGTACGGCATCCGCGTGATTCTCGACGGCGTGTTTTCCCATACGGGCGCGGATAGCCTGTATTTCAACAAATACGGACATTATGGCGAGAACATCGGCGCGTATCGCGATCCGCAGAGCCCGTATAGGAAGTGGTACCGGTTTGAAAATTGGCCGGACGCCTATGAGTGCTGGTGGGGATTTCGCACGCTTCCCAATGTCGATGAACAGGAGCCGACTTTCCGCGAATTCATTTACGGCAAAGAGGGCGTTGCGCTTCGATGGATGAGAAGCGGCGCTTCCGGCTGGCGGCTGGATGTAGCGGACGAATTGCCGATGAAATTTTTGGGCGAGCTTCGCCGGGCGGTGAAGGAGGAAAATCCCGATGCGTGCCTTTTGGGCGAGGTCTGGGAAGATCCTACCAATAAAATCGCCTATGGCGAGACGCGCTGCTATTGCGCGGGCGATACGCTCGATAGCGTGATGAACTATCCTCTGCGCGAGGCGCTGTTCGCGTTCCTGTTGGGGCACAGCTCCGCCGGGCAGTTTGCGCGCAGGATCGAAGCCATGCGCGAGAGTATGCCGCGGAATTTTTACTATTCGCTGATGAATCTGCTCGGAAGCCATGACCGCCCCCGCGCCATCAATGTCCTGGCCGATTGCGGCAATATGCAGCCCGAACGCAAGTACCGCTTTCCCCTGGTCTTGACTGAGGAGCAGTACAACTTGGGCAAGCGCCGCCTGATCGCGGCATGGAAGACGCTATGCGCGCTTCCCGGAATGCCCTGCATCTATTACGGGGACGACGCGGGCCTGACCGGTATGACCGATCCCTTCTGCCGCGCGGCGTATCCCTGGGGGCGGGAGGATGTGGAAATTCAGGAAGCTTTCCGCGAAAGCGCGCAGTTGCGCGAAAATTCTCCTGCGCTCAGAACCGGAGAAATGCGCCTGACGGCGATTGGGGAGGATGTTCTCAAGATTGAGCGCTTTACCCGGGACGGCGTGGACGCCTTCGGGGTAAGCGCGCCGGTGGAGCAAAGGACGCTCTATCTCAACCGGGCCAACGAGATTCGCAAGGCCGACGGATTGGAGCTTCCGGCGAT
>DVMU01000085.1 GCA_018714825.1 Candidatus Pullichristensenella excrementigallinarum | reverse complement strand
TGTTTTTTAGCAGATATTTCCGCTTAGTTTTTCCGCTCATTTTTAGCTTTATATCTGACATCTGTAAATATTTTTCAGCTTTTAAATTTTTATTTTTTAGTTGACATCCATTCCTTTTGTCCATATACTGTAAGAAACGGAATGCGTTTTCCGAAGGGAGGAACCACTTATGGCTTCAAACTGTGAAAACTTCTTATTGAGCGTGGACAACGGCGGTACCTATATCAAAGCCACCCTGATCGACTTGCACGGCAACCAGGTCGGCATTGCCAAGCACTTCAACAAAATGCTGCATGACTGCGACGGATACGCAGAATATGATCTGGAGGATCTATGGCAGACGAACTGTCGGTGCATTCGCGAGGTTCTCTTGCAAACAGGCGTTTCCCCGGAGCAAATCGCCTGCGTCGGCTTTGCCGGGCAGGGGAAGGGCGTCTATCCCGTGGATGAAAACGGGCGTCCTTTTATGCGCGCAATTTCTTCTTCCGATACGCGCTCTTACAAGTACGGTCAAATTTGGTTGCAAAACGGCGTCAGTCAATCGCTCTATCCTAAGCTCTACCAAAATGCCACCGCCTCGCAACCGGCTTGCATCCTGGCCTGGCTCAAGGACCATCAGCCGGAAAACTATCGCCGCATCCGCTGGGTCTTTTCCATGAAGGATTATCTGCTTTTCCGAATGACAGGAAACGCGACCGCAGGCAAGGGCAGTCAATCGGGAACCTGTCTTGTCAATCTCAATACGGGTGAATACGATGAAGAACTGCTTTCCGCCTATGGCATTCCCGAAATCCGGGAGAAACTCGCTCCCATGGTCTGGGATACGGAAATCTGTGGGGAAGTCCGCCCCGAAGCTTCGGAACTATGCGGCCTGAATGTAGGAACGCCCGTTTCGGCGGGAATGTTCGATGTAGATGCCTCGGCCATCGCCATGGGCGTAATTGATTCTTCCTCCATCTTTACCATCGCGGGCACCAACGGGGTAAGCGGCTATATCGATTCCAAACCGGTCACAAACGGGTCTATTGCGCTCAATTCCCTTTATTCCCTGCCGGGTACCTATTTGATCGAGGAGGGGAGTCCCGCTTCCGCCGGCGCATTGGAATGGGTTCTCGACGTATTGTTCGATCGCAAGCGGGAAGATTCCGCCATTTACGATCAAATTAACTCTATGGTCGAATCCCTCTCCCCGGCGCAAACCAATTTGGTCTTTCTGCCCTACCTGACCGGCTCCAGCGAATCGCCCATCAGCCGCGGCGGATGGATCGGCCTTCGGCCCGAGCATACCCGCGCACACATGCTGCGGGCGGTCTATGAGGGCGTCGCGTTCGTCCATGCGATTCGCATTGGACGCCTGCTGCAAAACCGCGAAAAACCGCAATGCGTCCGCATGGCGGGAGGTGCAACCAATTCGAAACCCTGGGTGCAGATGTTTGCAGACGTTCTGAATCTTCCCGTAGAAGCGTGCGCAAGGGAGGAAATGGGCGCTAAAGGCGTGGCAATCTGTTCTTCCGTTGCGGCCGGGCTCTATCCGGATATCCGCACAGCCGTAGATGCGATGAAAAGTCCCAGGCGTCTCGTCCTCCCCAGACCGGAAGTCGTGCCTGAATACGCGGAGAAATTTCAGATTTTTCAATCTGTAGCCGACAAGATGCATGCGATCTGGCCCGAATTCCTTCACGAATAGTTGTTTTTCATTAATCCATACACGTATAAAAGGAGGAGCTTTCATGGAATTGCAGGTAGCGATCGACTATACAAATTTGGACAAGGCGTTTGATCTGATGGAAAAGATCCACGAATATGTGGAGATTGTGGAGATTGGCTCGCTGTTGGGACTGTGCGAAGGCTTCAGCGCTCTGGGAAAGATGAAGGCAAAGTATCCGAGGAAAAAGATATTATCGGATTGCAAGATCGTGGATGGGGGATACGATATTGCGGGGCTCGCGTATGACGCGGGGGCAGACATTGTGACGACATTGGGGATGACGAACAACGAGACGTGTATGGGCGTGGTGCGCGCGGCGCACGAGCGAGGAAAAGAGGCGATGGTGGATACGATCGGGGTATCCAATCTTGCGGAGCGCGTGCGGGAATTGGACGCAATGGGATTTGATTACATCCTGGTACATACGGCGCACGACATGCTCAACTGCATCAGCGCACCGATCGAGGCGTTGAAGGTCATCCGGGCAAATGTGAAGCGTGCGAAGGCGGGGATATCGGGAGGCATCACGGTGAATCAGATGCCGGAGATCATGGCCGCAAAGCCGGACTGGGTAGTAGTCGGCAGCGCGCTGTACAACGCAGAGGATCCTGCCGCCGTCGCCAAAGCTCTCAAATCCTACATGTAGCTTCCCCTATCTCTTTTCGCGGGAAGGGGATAAAAAACAAAGCGCAGGAGAAGAACCCCGCCAAAGCACCTTGACAGCCCGCGCGGTTTGTGCTAATTTGGGAAAAGATGGGGATGGGATTTCCAAGTATTCCTGCGTTTATAAAGGAGGGTCACGATGCATTCTCTAAAGGACTGTTTTACGCTGCGCAACGGGGTGAAAATCCCCTGTGTGGGTTTCGGCACCTGGCAGACTCCGGATGGCGAAGTAGCGACCAATTCCGTGCGAGAGGCGATCGCCTGCGGTTATCGGCACATTGACACCGCCGCTGTATACGGCAATGAGGAGGGCGTGGGCCTGGGGATTCGCCAAAGCGGAATCGCGCGCGAGGAACTGTTTGTGACCACCAAGGTCTGGAACAGCGATCACGGCTACGATTCCACGCTCAAGGCGTTCGATCTTTCCATGAAAAAGCTCGGTTTGGAATATTGCGATCTCTATTTGATCCATTGGCCCAATCCGATCCAGTTCCGCGATTGCTGGGAAGAAAAGAACGCGCAGACCTGGAAGGCCATGGAAAAGCTCTATTTCGAG
Organism: Candidatus Pullichristensenella excrementigallinarum; assembly: GCA_018714825.1. Classification (GTDB taxonomy): domain Bacteria; phylum Bacillota; class Clostridia; order Christensenellales; family Aristaeellaceae; genus Pullichristensenella; species Pullichristensenella excrementigallinarum. Next base: position 4,502 of record DVMU01000085.1, on the reverse strand, counting down.
GGCCGCGTTCGCGCCATCGGCATCAGCAATTTCCAGCCGCATCACATTCTTTCGCTTCTCAAGTCCGCCACCATTCTGCCCATGGTGAACCAGATGTGCCTGCATCCCGCACAGAATCAGACGGAAATGGTCGAATACTGCAAAAAACTGGGGATCGTGCTCGAGGCATATAGTCCCCTGGGAACCGGCGCTTTGCTAAAGCAGCCCGAAATTCTGGCCTGCGCGGAAAAGTATGGAAAATCCCCGGCTCAGATTCTCCTGCGTTGGAGCCTGCAAAAGGGATTTCTGCCCCTGCCCAAATCCGTCACCGCCCAGCGCATTCGCGAAAACACGGATATTTTCTCTTTCGAACTGGAAGGAGAGGACGTTGTGCGTCTGAGCGCGCTTGAAGGTCGGATTCCGCCTTCCTGGAATGCCGACACTGCCGATTTCTAAATTTCTCTTGTAAATTCACATTTTGCGCGGAGCGTTCCAGCCCTTCTTGGGGTTGGGCGCTCCTTCTTCTACATCTTAGCGCGCATTTTTCTTTACTTCCCCTCGAAAGCGGAGTATACTGATGCGGGAATGGATTTGCAAGGGGTGTACAAATGCGGCGTTTTGCGCAATGGAAATCGGGCGTACGGGACGGAATCCCGATTTTTCTGGGATATTTGGCGGTATCGTTTGCCTTTGGAATGCAGGCCGCGAGCGCGGGGCTGACATGGCTGGAAGCGACCGTCATGTCGGTCAGCAACCTGACTTCGGCCGGCCAGTTCGCGGCGCTGGGCATAATCGCGGCGGGCGCCGGATACGGGGAGATGGCGCTGACGCAGTTGGTCGTCAATCTGCGCTATTGCCTGATGAGCTGCGCGCTTTCGCAGAAGCTCGACCGTTCTTATTCGATGCGGCACCGCTTTTTCATGGCCTACGGCATCACCGACGAGGTCTTCAGCCTCAGCGCCTGCCGAGAGGGCCCGCTTTCGCCCTATTACACCTACGGCCTGATCTCCAGCGCCATGCCCGGCTGGGGACTGGGCACGCTGCTGGGCGTGCTTTCGGGAACGCTTTTGCCGGGCAATGTGGTCAGCGCGCTGGGCGTGGCGCTGTACGGAATGTTTATCGCCATTGTGGTTCCCGCGGCCAAGGCGCAGCGCGCGGTCCTGTGGGTCACTTTGATCACCATTCCGGTGAGCGTGGGGTTTTCCTATATTCCCGCCCTGTCTTCCGGATTCCGCATCATCCTGGTAACGATACTGGTGGCGGCGTTCGCGGCCTGGAGATTCCCGATCAAGGAGGTGGAGCGCGATGTCCGCTAATCCCTGGATCTATATCCTCGTGATGGCAGGGGTGACCTATCTGATTCGCGCGCTGCCGCTGACTCTCATCCGCCGCGAAATCCGAAACCCGTTTCTGCGCTCGTTCCTGTATTACGTTCCCTATGTGACGCTCACGGCCATGACCATTCCGGCCATCTTCTCCGCAACCGCCAATCCTCTGAGCGCCTCTGTCGGGCTGGCGGCGGCGCTGGGGTTGGCCTATTGGGGAAAGAGCCTTTTGACCACCGCAGCCGGCGCCTGTCTTGCGGTTTTTGCCGTGGAATTTCTGCAAAAAATCCTCTGACAGCGTTTAGGCGTCCCAAAACGGAACGATTTTGCAATTTTCTTGTTGAAACCTCCATTTTGCTCTTGACAGATCCCATTTATCCTGTAAAATAGAGAGGAAAGCGGGCGATGGGTTCCATAGCCTGCAAGAATAGAGGCGCGACAAGCATCAGTATCCTGCGGGAGCTTCAGCAAGCGGAGATCGCGGGGGAAAGGGATTGTCGCCGAAACAGGGGCCTTGGCTGAAAGGCTTTTGTTGGGCGGTTGGAGAAGATCCAGCCGACTGTCACGGCTTGCCGCCGTGGGGCGCTATTCGACCGTTTTTATCCGTGGATAGAGGCAGCGAAGCGTTCCATAACGCTTCGCCTTTTTTGTCGGCGTCGCGTTCCGGGCGCAATGCGGCGGTTATCCACAATACGGAAAGAGGAGGAACCCCGAATGAAAAAAGTGTTTGCCATGATTTTGGCCGTCCTGATGCTCGTCTCCACCGCCGCCGTTGCGGAAGGAACCTTCCGCGTGGGCATGGAGTGCAACTACGCGCCCTATAACTGGACGCAGGCCAACGAAAGCGATTCGGCCGTCCCGATCGAGGGCGGCATGGGCTATGCGGACGGATACGACGTGCAGATCGCCAAGCTGATCGCTGAGGGGCTGGGCAAGGAACTGGTCATCGTCAAGACCGAGTGGGACGGGCTGTCCATGGGCGTGACCAGCGGCATGTTCGACGCCATCATCGCCGGCATGAGCCCGACTGAGGAGCGCAAGGCGACCTTGGATTTCACGGATCTCTACTACATCTGCGATCTGGTGGTCGTGGTGAAAAAGGACGGCCCCTATGCCGAGGCAACTTCCCTGGAGGATCTCGCAGGCGCGACCATTACGGGCCAGCTGAGCACCTTCCACTATTCCGTCATCGATCAGATTCCGGATGTGAACAAGGCCACCGCCATGGAGACCTTCCCGGCGATGATCGTGGCGCTGCAGTCCGGCGTGGTGGACGGATACGTCGCCGAGCGTCCCGGCGCCATGGCGGATACCCTGGCCAATCCGGATCTGACCTTTATCAACTTCGCGGAGGGACAGGGCTTTGAGGCTTCCGTGGAGGAATCCTCCATCGCCATCGGCCTGGCCAAGGGAAGCGAATTGCTCGATCCGATCAACGAGATCCTCGCGGGCATCAGCCAGGAGGAGCGCGATCAGATCATGGAAGGCGCGATTGAGCGCCAGCCGCTGAACAACTGACGCACTTTTCTTCAGCGCGCGCAGGATTGCTCCGGCGCGCGCTCCTGTTTGCAAATGTGCGGATTCTTTGAGGGGAGGATGGGAATATGACGACGCCGACAACCTTCTTTGGATGGGTAGGCTTGCTTCTGGATCAATACGGTTCTCTTTTCTTACGCGGCACGGGTATCACCCTGTTGGTGTCCATCACGGGCACGGTCATCGGCTTTGTGATCGGCCTGTTGGTCGCGATTGTGCGCACCATCCCGGCCTCTCCAAAGGATCCTCTCTGGAAGAGAATTCTTCTGAAGCTGTGCGGAATTCTCATGACCGTGTACATCGAGGTCTTCCGCGGCACGCCGATGATCGTGCAGGCCATGGTCATCTATTACGGCGCCAGCCAATACATGGGCCTGCGGATGCAGCCGCTGTTCGCCGCCATCTTCATCATCTCGATCAACACCGGCGCGTATATGGCGGAAATCGTGCGCGGCGGCATCATCAGCGTGGACAAGGGCCAAAAGGAAGCCGCGCATGCCATCGGCATGACGCATTGGCAGAGCATGGTGCATGTGGTGCTCCCGCAAGCCGTGCGCAACATCATGCCCTCCATCGGCAACGAGTTCGTGGTCAACATCAAGGATTCGAGCGTGTTGAACGTCATTTCCGTCAGCGAATTGTTCTTTACGGCCAAATCCGCATCCGGCACTTATCTTCGATACTTCGAGGCGTTCTTCATCTGCGCCTGCATCTATCTGGTATTGACTTTCACGGTCACGCGGCTGCTGCGCCTGCTGGAGCGCAAGATGGATGGAAAGAACACCTATACCATCCTTGGTTCTCAGTCCTCGGCCGACAGCGCGATAACCATTCGGGAGGAGGCGGACGGAAATGCAGACTAACGATTGCATCCTGCAGGTCAAAAACCTTCAGAAGTACTTCGGACAGAACGAGGTGCTCAAGGATATCTCCTTCTCCGTCAACGCGGGGGACGTCATCTCCATCATCGGCTCTTCCGGTTCGGGCAAGAGCACGCTCTTGCGCTGCATCAATTATCTGGAAACCCCGACGGCCGGGGACATCCTCTTCCATGGGGAGAACGCTGCCGATTTGTCCCGCGCCCGGTATCATGCGCGCGTGGGGATGGTTTTCCAGTCCTTCAACCTCTTTAACAACATGTCCGCGCTGAAAAATTGCACCTGCGGGCAGACATTGGTCCTCCATCGCAGCCAGAAGGAAGCCGAAGAAAAGGCGCTGTACTTTCTGGAAAAGGTGGGCATGGCGCCCTATCGCAACGCGCGTCCCCGGCAGCTCTCCGGCGGACAGAAGCAGCGCGTCGCCATCGCGCGCGCATTGGCCATGGACCCGGAAGTGTTGCTCTTTGACGAACCCACCTCCGCGCTCGACCCGGAAATGGTCGGCGAGGTGCTCGAGGTCATGCGCTCGCTCGCCGAGGGAGGCCTGACCATGCTCGTGGTCACGCACGAGATGAGCTTTGCCTCCGAGGTCAGCAGCCGCGTGCTGTTCATGGATCAGGGCGTCATCCTCGAGGACGGCCATCCTTCCGAGATCTTCTCCCATCCCAAGCAGCAGAGAACCCGCGAATTCCTGAGCCGGATTCTCTAGTGCGCCCCAAATCGACAGATTTACATGGAGCGTATCCAAATCCTCTTTGACACACACAAGCCGGAGCGCCATGTT
>DVMU01000007.1 GCA_018714825.1 Candidatus Pullichristensenella excrementigallinarum | reverse complement strand
TTAACAGAAATGCTCTATAATAGAAATATCTATTCTCCCGCGTTGCCGCCCAATGCGGAGGGCCTTCTGGAAGCATTGGAAAAAAGCCCGCAAGGCACGCTCGCGGTGAGTTGGGATTTTTCCGGAGCGCTTGCCTTTCTCGAGAAGGCGCGCGTTCCCCTGGATGTATATTTGGGCCATTATCCGGAAGATCCGCGCGCCTTCAACGCGCTTTGCATCCTGCCTACGGGCGCTCCCGCGCGCAACTACCGCCTTGTCGCGCTCACGGACCGTCCCAAATGGCTGCGGAAATTGCCAGATGTGGACGGATTGCGCGAAATCTATAAGGCGCTTTCCCCGGCCGAATCCGGACTAAGCGGTTTGTCCGCGCGCGTGGGAATCGAGGAAATCCCTTGTCTGGCGGGCCTGATGGCTCTGGCGGACATGGATTTGATCGAATTGCAGGCGGAAACAGCGCCGGTTCGATACCGGAAGAAGCTTCCAAAAAAGGTCGATCCCGCAAAGAGCCGAATCTTCCAGATGCTTCAGAGCTTCAAAAAACTGCCGTAATGAAAGGGGGCGTGCCATATGATCAGTCAGGGAATCAGTCAGAGTTCCTATCTTCCCGTGGAAGACCTGATCGAAAAAATCCGCCGGTATCATCCGGATGACAACATGGATCTGGTTCGGCGCGCCTATGCCTTTGCCGAAAAGGCGCATGAGAACCAGCGCCGCAAGAGCGGGGATCCCTACTTCATGCACCCCTGCGCCGTGGCGGTCATCCTGGCCGATCTGATGTTGGACGCAACGACGATCGCGGCCGGGCTTTTGCACGACTGTGTGGAAGACGTGGAAAGCGTCACCGCGCAGACCATCGTGGATACGTTCGGCCCCGAAGTCGAGGTGCTGGTTGACGGCGTGACCAAACTCTCCCGATTGGACTTTTCCTCCCGGGAAGAGCAGCAGGCCGAAAGCCTGCGCAAGATGTTCCTGGCCATGGCCAAGGATATCCGCGTGGTGCTGATCAAATTGGCCGACCGGCTGCACAACATGCGCACCCTCAAATATCAGAAGCCGGAACGGCAAATCCCCATCGCGCGCGAAACCTTGGATATTTACGCGCCGCTGGCGCACCGCCTGGGCGTATATACCATCAAATGGGAATTGGAGGATCTTTCGCTTCGGTATCTCGATCCGGAAGGGTATTACGATCTGGTCACCAAGGTGGGGATGCGGCGCGAGGAGCGCGAACTTTTGATCGCGACCGTCACCCAGCAATTGCAGGATGCGCTGCGCAAAAGCGGCGTGAAGGCGGAAATCGACGGCCGGCCCAAGCACTTCTATTCCATCTATAAAAAGATGAAATCGCAGGGCAAGACCTTTGATCAGATCAACGATCTGATCGCCGTGCGCGTGTTGGTCAACACCCAGCAGGATTGCTACTATGCCCTGGGCGTAGTGCACACGCTCTGGCCCCAGGTTCCCGGTCGCTTCAAAGATTATATCTCGGTTCCCAAGGCCAACATGTACCAGTCCCTGCACACGACCGTGGTCAATCAAGGCCGCCCCTTTGAGGTGCAGATCCGCACCTTTGAAATGCACCGCACCGCCGAGTACGGCATTGCCGCGCATTGGCGCTACAAGGAAGGAAAGCAGCTGGATGAGCTGGATCACAAGCTCAGCTGGCTCCGGCGCATTCTGGATTGGCAGAACGAGGCGCGCGATTCCTCGGATTTCGGCGAACTTCTGAAATTCGATCTGTTCGCGGACGAGGTCTTCGTCTTTACCCCCAAGGGAGACGTGATCTCCCTGCCGCGCGGCGCGACACCCCTGGACTTTGCCTATCGCATTCACTCGGCCATCGGCAATCGCTGCATCGGCTGCAAGGTCAACGGCCGCATCGTGCCGCTCAACAGCCAATTGGAGACGGGCGATTTTGTGGAGGTCATGACCTCCCAATCCTCTCGCGGGCCTTCCCGGGATTGGCTGAATATCGTCAAGACCTCCGAAGCCAAGGCGAAGATCCGCGCATGGCTCAAAAAGGAAGAGCGCGAAGAAAACATCCTCAAGGGCAAGGAAATGCTGGGAAACGAGGCCAAGAAACAGGGCTACTCGCTCTCGCAGCTGACGAAGAACGACGTTCTCGAGCCGGTCTTCAAGCGCTATTCTCTGACCTCTCTGGACGATCTGTACGCGACCATCGGCTTTGGCGGTCTTTCCACGATGCAGCTTCTGAACAAGCTCGTGGAGGAATACAAAAAGCACCACGAAGCCGAAATCGAACCCCAGCCCCTGCCCGAACAGAAGTTGGAGGAGGTCAAAAAGCAGGTCGCCTCTTCCAGTTCCAACGGCGTCATCGTCAAGGGGGAAAGCGGGATGCTGGTGCGCTTCGCGCGCTGCTGCACTCCGCTGCCCGGGGATGAAATCGTCGGCTATATCACGCGCGGCCGCGGGGTGAGCGTGCATCGCGCGGACTGCCCCAACCTCAAGGATTCCGGCGTGGAACCCGAGCGCATGGTGCAAGTGGAATGGGAAGGCAGCGCCAACGCCTCGTATGAGGCCGACATTCAAATGCTCTGTTACGATCATGCGGGATTGTTTGCGGAAATCTCGCTGGTGTTCGCCTCGCAGGATGTGCCCGTTACCGCCGTAACCGCGCACACGGTCAAAAACAAGCAGGGCCTTTGCACGATGGCCATCACCATCGTGATCAAATCCACCCAGCAACTGGAAAAACTGCTCAGGGACATTAAAAAGCGCCCGGACGTAATTGAGGTCTACCGGGTGGCGCGATAGATGGGAGATACGCCATGCGACTGGTCATACAGCGGGTCATCGAAGCGCGGGTCACGGTGGAGGGAGAAACCGTTGGCCAAATCGGCGCGGGATTTTGCGTGCTCGCGGGCGCGCAGGAAGGAGACACGATTGAGGACGTCCGTTTCCTGGCCGAAAAAATTTCCGGCCTGCGTGTCTTTGAAGATTCCGAGGACAAGATGAACCTCTCCATTCAGGACGTGGGCGGAGAAATTCTGCTCGTCTCACAATTCACCTTGCTCGGAGACGCCCGCAAGGGCCGTCGTCCCAGTTTCTCCAACGCAGCCCGACCGGAAGCGGCGCAGCCTCTGCTCGAGGAAATGAAGCACATGCTCCAGGCACGGGGCCTTCGGGTGGAAACCGGGCGTTTTCGTGCGCACATGCATGTTTCCCTCGTCAACGACGGGCCGGTGACCATCCTTCTCGACAGCAAAAAGGTGTTTTAAAATGTTGCAAATCGAAAAAATCGTCTGTGGGGCGTATGAAGAAAACGCGTATCTGGTATCGCTATCTGACCGGGACGATCAGATTTTGATCGATCCCGGCGATGGATATCAGGCGCTTTTGCGCGCGATGGCGCTTTCCAAAAAGCGTCTGGAGGCCATTTGTCTCACGCACGCGCACTTTGATCACATTCTGGGTGCGCCCGCGCTGTTGGCCGACAGCGGTGCAGATCTGTACTGCCATGCCCTGGATATGCCATATCTCAACGACGTCGATCTCAATCTCTACAATTGGGATGTCTCGGTTTTGCCGCCTACGGAAGGCCTCAGGGCGCTCTCCTACCCGGACTTATTCGAAATCGCGGGGCTGCGCCTGGAAGTTCTACATACCCCGGGGCACACGCCCGGCGGCGTCTGTCTCTACCTGCCGGAAGAAGGCGTGCTCTTTAGCGGCGATACGCTCTTTGCCGCAGGATTCGGCCGCGTGGACTTTCCGGGTTCCAGCTCGCGCGAGATGCGGCAATCGCTCCGACGCCTGTTTACATTGCCGGAGGAGACTCGGGTGTATCCCGGCCACGGGGAAAGCACGACCATCGGGCGCGAGAAAGCCCGCCATCATCTGCTATGACAATTTGGCTTTCTACGCCCGAAACGGCGTTTTTGCAGGACATGGCGGATGTATTTCGCCTGTTTTACGGCGACGCGCCCATTGCGCACGGCGAATTTTCCGGCGGGCCCTCAAAAGAGATCCTTGCCGTCGTTCACCGCGCAGAATTGCGCGACGGCCTTTGGAAAGATACCTTTTCCGGCGCGGGAAAAACCCTTTCCTTTTCCTCAGCGCCGCAGGGCCGCACGGAAGTGGAGAAAAAGCGCCTGCGCAAGCGGCAGGTCAAGCTCGGCCTGTACGCGCTGCTTCGGGAAATTACCGGAATGCGTCCGGCCTGGGGTTCCCTGACCGGCATCCGCCCTTCCCGGTTGCTCTATGAGCAGATGGCCGAGGGAAAATCTCCCGAAGAGGCCGCAAAGGCGCTGGTGGACGTGTTCGATGTCTCCCCCTCGCGCGCGGCGCTGCTCGTGGAACTGGAAACGATGCAGCGCGGGCTGCGCGTCCTCCCGGAAGGAACGTTCAATCTGTATATCGGCATTCCCTTTTGCAAGACCCGCTGCCTGTACTGTTCCTTTTCCTCGGGAGAAATCGGCGACGGACATTTGGTCGAGCCGTATGTAGAGGCGCTTTTGCGCGAAATGGATCTGTGTCGCGCCATGATCGAAGAAAAGGGAATGCGCCTCCGGGCCGGCTATGTGGGCGGCGGAACGCCTACCGCCATTCCTCGCCCGGCGCTGGAAAAAATCCTCGATCGCGCGAAAAAGGCGTTCCCCGGGGCCGTGGAATGGACGGTGGAGGCCGGTCGGCCCGATACCATCGATCGGGACATGCTGCAAATGCTCCGGGATTCCGGCGTGACGCGCATCAGCGTCAATCCGCAGACCTTCTCGGATGCAACGCTCCGCCGCATCGGCCGCGCGCATACCGGGGAAGACACGGTTCGCGCCTTTACCCTCGCCCGCAAAATCGGCTTTGACGATATCAACATGGATCTCATCGCCGCGCTTCCGGGAGAGGATTTGCCGATCTTTTCGCAAACGCTGGATCGCGTGCTCGATTTGGCTCCGGACAGCGTGACCGTGCATACACTGGCCGTCAAGCGTTCCAGCAAATTGCATGAGCAATTGCATCTGCAAGGCGGCGGACAACACGGCTTGCCTCCCGAAGGCGAGGCGCTGCGCATGACCGAATCGGCGCGCTCCCGTCTCTCTCAAAGCGGATATTTCCCCTATTACCTCTATCGGCAGAAGTACATGGCCGGAAATTTGGAAAACGTGGGCTATGCGCGGCAGGGGAAAGCCTGTCTATACAACATCGGCAATATGGAGGAGACGGCGAGCGTGCTGGCTCTGGGCGCGGGCGCCATCACCAAATGGCTGTTTGATCGGGAACTGCGCATCGAGCGCGCGCCGAATGTCAAAAACATTGAGGCGTACATCGCCCGCGTGGAGGAAATGGCCCGGCGCAAGCGCAAGCTCCTCTTTTCCGAAGAATCTGGCGAGGAGGCATCGAGATGAAACGGATCGCAGTGCTTTGCCTGGTTGCGCTTCTGTTGTTGGCGGGTTGCGGCCGCAAACAGGAAGAAGAATCCCCCTATCAGGACGTTCCCAACCCCATCGCCACCATCACGTTGCAGGATGGAAGCGTGATGCGCGCCGAGTTGTTTTTGCAGGATGCGCCCAACACCGTGGCGAATTTTGTGGAGCTGGCCAATTCCGGGTTCTATGACGGGCTGGAGATCTTTCGCGTGGTCACAGGCGTGCTGATCCAAACCGGCGATCCCAATAACGACGGTACCGGCGGCCCGGGATACTCCATTCGAGGAGAGTTTTCCGAAAACGGATACGAAAATCCGGTATCTCATTCTCGTGGAACGCTCTCCATGGCGCGGCTTGTCAACGATAAGGACTCCGCGGGCAGCCAGTTCTTTATCCTCCAGGGGTCGTATCCGGAATACGACGGCCGATACGCGGCCTTTGGCCGCCTGATGGACGAGGAAAGCCTGCAGGTGCTCGATCGTGTGGCGGGCACGGCCGTGGATTCAAACTATTGTCCTCTGGTGCAATATTTGATCGAAACCATTCGCGTAGACACCCAGGGCCATTCGTTCTCGGTCATCAAGATCCAGGATGAAGAAGCCACGACAACACAAGGAGATGCATAAACTATGAAAAATCCCATCGTCACCTTTGTCATGGAAAACGGCTCCTCTTTTCAGGCGGAACTCTATCCCGAAATCGCCCCCAACACGGTCGCCAATTTTGTCAACCTCGTCGAGAGCGGCTTCTACAACGGCTTGATCTTCCATCGCGTAATCCCCGGCTTCATGATCCAGGGCGGCGACCCGACCGGCACCGGCATGGGCGGCCCGGGCTGGAGGATCGCGGGCGAGTTCCAGATGAACGGCTTTAAAAACACCCTCCGGCACACGCGCGGCGTGCTCTCCATGGCGCGCTCCATGCAGCCGGATTCCGCGGGAAGCCAGTTCTTTGTCATGCACGCGGACGCCCCGCATCTGGACGGCCAGTACGCAGCCTTCGGAAAGGTCGTCTCCGGCATGGAAACTGTGGATGCAATCGCCGAAACCCCGACCGGCTTTCAGGATCGGCCCATCGATCCGCAGCGCATTCAAAAAGCCACGGTGGAAACCTTTGGAGAGGTTTACACCGTCGTAAAATCTTGACACGCCCGAAAAATCGTTTTACAATAAGGGCGGCATGAATGGCATGAGAAGGTTTGTTTGGCTGATCGCCTTGTTGATCTGCGCGCTTTGCGGGCAGCGTTTTGTCGCGCTCGCGGAGACGAGCGAAGCGCAGGATCAGGAACACATCCTCAGCATCAGCCTGGTCGCAAATCCCTCGGAACTGGTTATGCCCGGGGATGTGACCCTGACTTTTACCATCGTCAACACCTCTGAGGAATACGACGCGACCAACGTCTATCTCTCCTCCTCGGACGGCCTGCGCACCGAACCCATCGGCCAGATCAACGCCGGGGAATCGCAGGTGTTCAACCGCACGCACACGGTCACCCAAGAAGAGTTGGATGCGGGCCAGATTTCGTATATCATCAGTCACGACGGCCTGCTCCAAAGCGAAGAAAAGGTCAACTATTCCCCCACGCATTGCCTGATCGAAAAGGCGATCGCGCAGCCGGGTGTGGAATTCACCCGCCAGTTTTCCAGCGATTGCGCGCGGGTCGGAGATGTGGTGACGGTCACCTATCGCGTGCGCAATACCGGAAACGTGCAAATCACCTCCCTGCGCGTGCGCGATTCGCTGGGAGATTTTACTTCCGGACGAGTGGATGTGCTGGATGTGGGCGAATCCAAGCTCTTTACCAGCAAGGTCACCGTCTCTCAGGAAGCGGTATCCAGCCCCACTTTGACCTACAACGTGCCCTACATCGGGCAGGAGGATTGCACTCAGGAACTTGAAGATCGCCGCATTCGGATTGCGCAGGAGAATTTAACCGCCACGCTCTCCATTGATCGCTCCGAAGCGGCCTATGGAGAGAGCGCCCAGCTCCAATTGACGCTGATGAATCTGGGCAATGTGGATATGTACGATATCCGCGTCACCGACGCGCGGGACGGCGGCCTGATCGCGGATTCCCTGCAAATGATCCACGGCTGTCAGCCGTTGACCATCACGCGCACCGTTGCGGTGCGCGAGGACGCGACCTACCAGTGGCGCGTGGTCGCCACCAGCCAGTCCGGTCGCCAGGTGGAAATCCTCACCGATCCGGTGGGGTTGGCCCTTACCCCCTCTCCGGAAGAACCGCCGCTGATTGACGTATCCGCAGAAACCGAATATTCCGTGATCGACCGATCGGGCGAAATCGAAGTGGACGTCTATCTGACCAATCCGGGAACGGCGAGCGTTGAAAACGTGGTGCTGCGCGAAGATTCGCAGGGCGAGCTGCACACTTTCGCGGTACTTGCCCCGGGAATCACGTGTCGCCGTGTGCGCCTGTCCGTCGATGAGGATACAGAATTGGTCTTTACCGCCTCCTATGCCAATGCTTCCGGAGAGATGCGTCTGAGTTATGCCGAGCCGCTCTCCATCCGCATCGGTCGAGACGGCGTTTCTCCCATCCGTTCTCAAGACGAGGAATCGCCCTTTGGCGGCGAATCGGTCAAAATGGGCGAGCATTCCGGCATGTTCTTGATCATGATCATCGTCGCGTCGGTGGTCTTGGTGGCGCTTACCGTGGCCCTGCTCTTAAGCTCGCGCAAGGCCAAACGCGCGCGGCGGCAACGCCTTGCCGCAATTAAGAAACGGCAACAGGAAGAATTGGGCAAGACCAACCGCTTTACTCCGGTCAAGCGACCGGATCGAAATCGAAAGGCCGAATAGCGATGTTCACCGGATTCACAAATCAGACCTTTGAGTTTTTCATGGCGATTCGCTTTAACAACAATCGCGCGTTTTTTCAGGAGAACCACGATTGGTATTGGGAGCATGTGCGCTTACCCGCGTTGGCACTGGCCGAATCGCTCAGCGAAACGGTCGAAGAGATCGATCCTCTGCTGGAGCGCAGACCCAATCGCGTGGTTTCCCGCATCAATCGTGACATTCGCTTTACCAAGGACAAATCCCCATATCGCGATCATCTTTTTCTGGCGTTTCGCCGTCCGGGGACAGATCGGCAATCCACGCCCGGCCTCTATTTCGAGATCACCGATCAGGAGGCCTATTGCGGCATGGGGTTTTATGGCGAAAATCGCCCTCGAATGAACGCGTTGCGGGCCGATCTTCTCCGAAACCCGCAGGAATTCTCGCAAATTGTGCAGGCACTGGAGCCGGATTTTTCGGCGCATATCAACGCCTTTAAGCGCATGAAGATCCCTGAAACTCTCCCCGTTCCTCTGCGGGCCTGGTATCCCGCGAAGGGATTTTATATGGAAAAGACCTGGACGGATTTTTCTCTCTTCAAATCGCCCGCGCTGGCGGAAGAAATTGCCCGCAGCTTTCAGAGGCTTCGCGCGCTCTATGCCTATGTGATCGGGCTTGAACCTATGGAAGATAACTGACAAGACAAAGGGGGATATTATGCTTTCCGACCCATCCGGCTGGTTACGGCTGAAAAGCGGCTCCGACATTCGTGGAGATCAGAGCCAACTGACCGACGAGTTTGCCGAACACCTGGGCTATGCGTTTGCCCTATGGCTGGCGGAAAAGACAGGCAAGACGACCGACCAACTCAAAATCGCTGTGGGCCGGGATTCCCGCAATTCGGGGCCGCGGCTCAAAAGCGCTCTGATCCGCGGTATAACGGCCGCGGACTGCGATGTGTTTGACTGCGGCCTGTGCATCACGCCCGCCATGTTTATGACCACGGTGGATACGCGCACGCAGGCGGACGGCGCGGTGATGCTCACCGCCAGTCATCAGCCCGCTGAGAAAAACGGGTTTAAATTCATCACGCGCGCAGGCGGCCTTTCGGAAGAAGAAATGGAAAGCGTCATCCGTCTGGCGCAGCAAGTCGAGATTCCCGTTCGATTGGTCACGCCCGTGGATTTTCTCGATTGGTATGTGGAATCGCTCAAGGCGGTCGTGCGCGAACGGTTGGAAGACGATGCTCCCAAGCCGCTTCTGGGGCTCCATGTGGTCGTGGATGCGGGTAACGGCGCGGGCGGCTTTTATGCGGATTTTTTGGAGGACCTGGGCGCATGGGTTGAGGGAAGCCAATTCCTGGAACCCAATGGAAATTTCCCCAATCACGCGCCGAACCCCGAGGATGCGCAGGTGCTTTTCCAATTGGGAGAAACCGTCAAACGCGTGGAAGCGGATCTGGGCGTCATCTTTGACGCGGATTGCGACCGCGCCGCCATCGTGCTCGGCGACGGGCGTCCCATTCACAAAAACCGGCTGATCGCCCTGGTCGCGGCCATGCTGCTCAACCGGCAACCGGGTCTTACCTTTGTCACGGATTCCGTCACCAGCACGGGCCTTTCCCGCTTCATTTCCGAATGGGGCGGCACGCATTACCGGTTCCGCCGCGGCTACAAAAACGTAATCAACGAAGCCATCCGCCTCAATGAGGAGGGCATCGATTGTCCCCTGGCGATTGAGACTTCCGGGCACGCCGCCTTCCGGGAAAATCATTTTCTGGATGACGGCATGTACCTGGTCACTCGACTCATCTGCGAGGCCATGGATCTCAAGCGCGAGGGCAAGACCCTCTATTCCCTGATCGAAGGCCTGCAGGAACCCGTGGAATCGCTGGAACTGCGGCTGGACATCCTGCCCGATGACTATCGCGAGGCCGCACAGGAAATCATAGAGGCGATTCTCTCCAATACGCTCAACAATCCCCGCTGGCGCCTCGCGCCCGACAATCGCGAGGGCGTGCGCATTCTGTTTGATCTGGATGGCGAGGTCTCCAGCGCATTTTTCCAATTGCGTCTCTCCGTACACGACCCGGTAATGGCGCTGAATTTGGAAAGCGACGTTCCCGGGGGCGTGAAATTCATGTTGGAAGAGCTTTATGCCCTGATTCAGGATACGGACGCGCTCGATCTGGACCCCATCCGGCGCGCGCTGCAATAGGTGTATTCTGCGGATTTTGATGTTTCTTCCGCATTAAATCTGCAAGAAATATCGCCAAAAGGAATTCCCGATCGCGCAAAAATATGGTATGATAGTACCAAGGAAAAAGCAAAAGGAGTAATGCGACATGAACAATGAAAAGATGGTTGTCAATGCCATTCGCATTCTGAGCGCGGAAGCCGTTCAGAAGGCCAAATCCGGCCATCCCGGAATGCCGATGGGCGCGGCCGCCATGGCATACGCGGTTTGGGGCCGCGAAATGAAGCACAACCCCAAGAATCCGAAATTTGTCGATCGCGACCGGTTTGTCCTCTCCTCCGGTCACGGCTCGATGCTCTTGTACTCCCTGTTGCACCTGTTCGGATACGGCCTGACCATTGAGGATCTCAAGCAGTTCCGCCAGTACGGCTCCAAGACGCCCGGCCATCCGGAATACAAGCATACCGTCGGCGTGGAAACCACGACCGGTCCTCTGGGCCAGGGCATTGCCAATGCGGTGGGCATGGCCATGGCGGAAAAACACCTGGCGGCCAAGTTCAATCGTGAGGGCTTCCCGGTGGTGGATCACAACACCTATTGCATCCTGGGCGACGGCTGCATGATGGAAGGCATCTCCCATGAGGCCTGCTCCCTGGCCGGCACCTTGAAGCTGAACAAGCTCATCGCGCTGTATGACGATAACGAAATCTCCATCGAAGGCTCGACCGATATCGCCTTCCGCGAGGATGTGCCCGCGCGCTTCCGCGCCTATGGCTGGAACGTGATCGACGTGGCCAACGGCAATTGCTTTGCGCAGGTGGACGCGGCCATCAAATTGGCCAAGCAGTCCGATAAGCCCAACCTGATCGTCTGCCACACCGCCATTGGCTATGGTTCCCCCAAGGCGGGCCAGGCCAGCGCGCATGGAGAACCCTTGGGCGAAGAAAACGTGGCGCTGACCAAGAAGGCGCTCGGTTGGCCGGAAGGCGAGGCGTTCTTTGTTCCGGATTGCGTCTATGAAGAGACCGCCAAGGCGGCCCAGCGCGGCCAGGAAGCCGAGGATCGCTGGAACAACCTCATGGCCGAATACGCCAAGGCCTATCCCGAACTCAAGAAGGAGTGGGATATCTGGTTCAGCGAGGAGCTCCCGGTCGATCTGATCAACGACGAGGCGTTCTGGGCCTTTGACGGCAAGGCCGCGACCCGCAATTCTTCGGGTGTGGTGCTCAATCGCCTGGCCGAACGCATTCCCAACCTCTTCGGCGGCTCCGCGGACCTCGCTCCTTCCAACAAGAGCAACATGAAGGGCAAGGGCGACTTCTCCGATGCCACGCCTGAAGGCGATAATATCCACTTCGGCGTTCGCGAGCACGCGATGGCCGCGATTTGCAACGGCATTAAGCTGCATGGCGGGCTGCGCCCCTATTGCGCGACCTTCTTCGTGTTCAGCGATTACATGAAGAACGCCATGCGCATGTCCTCGATCATGGATCTGTCCATCCCCTACATTCTCACGCACGATTCCATCGGCGTGGGCGAGGACGGCCCCACCCATCAGCCCATCGAACATCTGGCCGGTCTGCGCGCCATTCCGGGCCTGACCGTGTTCCGTCCGGCGGACAGCAAGGAAGTTGCCGCGGGTTGGATTACCGCCATGACCGGCGGTCGTCCGGTGGCGCTGGTGCTCACCCGCCAGGATCTGCCGCTGTATGAAAACAGCGGAAAGGATGCGCTCAAGGGTGGCTACATCCTCTCCGATTGCGAGGGAACGCCGGATGTGTTGCTCATGGCCTCTGGCTCCGAAGTCGAGCAGTGCATGGGCGCCCAGGAGCTTCTCAAGGCCGAAGGCATCAAGGCGCGCGTCATCTCCATGCCTTCCTTCGAGCTGTTTGAAGCGCAGTCCGATGCCTATAAGGAGAGCGTCATGCCCTCCGCAGTGCGCGCGCGCGTGGCCATCGAGGCTGCCGCGACGTTCGGCTGGCACAAGTATGTGGGCTTGGACGGCCAGGTGATCGGCTTGGATCACTTCGGCGCTTCCGCTCCGTATAAGCTCCTGTTCCAGGAATACGGCTTCACCGCCGAAAACGTGGCCGCGACCGCCAAGAAGGTTCTCGGCTGATCCATTAAGAAACAACGAGGCCCCGGGCAATGCTCGGGGCCTTCTGCGTGTCAAAATTCTTTGACACGCTCCATGAAAATCTTCCGATTTTCATGGAAGAAGAGGCCTGCGGAAATCTGAAAATCTCTCGATTTTCCGGGCGATTTCCTGACCGAAGGTATTGTTTTTCCTACGCTTTCGCTCCGGAAAAACCGAGCGCGACGTACACGCCGCCGCGCCCCTGCGTGTCAAAATTCTTTGACACGCTCCATGAAA
>DVMU01000084.1 GCA_018714825.1 Candidatus Pullichristensenella excrementigallinarum | reverse complement strand
GCCTCCGTTGGAATGGGGCTGTTTGGTGTGACCTGGATGGTTCTAGCTGGCTCCATGGGAGCGCCATGGCCGTTTTTATTCTTTGGACTGATCTTTGTAATTCTGGCAATCGTGCGCGCAATTTATGAATTTCGCAATGCCGGAAGCGCGAACCGATATTCGGAGTATGATATTGTGGATGGAGAAGAGGAACCCGACCCTTTGAACGCGCGCTTCTTTGCCACAAGAGAGAATGCGGAGAAGGATCTGGAAAAGGAAGAAGGAAATTTCTGCCCGTATTGCGGCGCACGATCTATCAAGGAAGCCCGCTTTTGCAGCAGGTGTGGCAAGCCGTTGCCAGGGAAGGGCGGAGGAGATTCTACCCACGAAGCTCCTTAAAAATTTTCTGCCTTTCCATCAATTTCGGGAGCAATCCAAGGCGGTCGCTCCCGAAATTTTTTGTTTGAAAGGGAACTGTTGTGCGCTAAGCCATCTTTTCAATTTCTGCGCGTAATTTTCCGATGATCCGCTTTTCCAGGCGGGATATGTAACTCTGGGAGATACCGAGCAAATCCGCTACTTCTTTTTGCGTGTGCTCCTTGCCGTCATTGAGGCCGTAGCGCATCCCGACAATCATTCTTTCGCGTTCATTGAGCGTATGAACGGCAAGATGAAGCATCTGCCGCTCCACATCCTGATCCAAATCCCGGGAAACCAGATCCGGATCGGTGCCGAGGATATCGGAAAGCAAGAGCTCGTTGCCGTCCCAATCGGTATTGAGAGGTTCATCAAAGGAAACCTCCAGTTTTAGACGATTGGTGCGCCGTAAAACCATGAGGATTTCATTTTCGATGCAGCGCGAGGCATAGGTCGCCAATTTGATGTTTTTATCGGGATTGAAGGAATTGACCGCCTTGATCAGGCCGATCGCGCCGATAGAGACGAGATCCTCGATGCCGATTCCCGTGTTTTCAAATTTTCGGGCAATATAAACCACCAGGCGCAGATTGCGTTCGATCAGCGTGGCGCGTGCCTGCTGGTCGTTTTCCGCGGACATGCGCTGCATATATGCGCGTTCCTCTTCGCGCGTCAGCGGAGGCGGCAGCGTCTCGCTGCCTCCGATGTAACATACGCCGCCCCGGCGAAGTTGGACCACCAGGCCGAAAATGGATTGCCGAATCGCTGCCAATGCCATTGAGACGCTCCTTTCAGAGAGGAATTTTCTTTTCGTCATCAGGAAAAGGGAAGTAGTCCTTTCCCGGGGATTCTACACAGCCGATGATCGGCGGGGCGAGCGCGCGCACGCTCCCGGACAAAGCGCCGGGATAGACCGCGATCCAAACGTCCGGCGCGCGAAGATAGCCGTTTCCGTAATTCACCAGGAGAATCTCCGGCCGGAAGCAGCGGAGTTTTCCACATCCTCCCAGCGCCCCGTATCCCACTTCCCGAAATCCCGGAAGAAGCGAGAGGTTCCAATCGGAGGGAAGCACATCCTTCAAAAGCGCCTGTTCCACGATCATTACCGGCAGGCCGCTAAAGGGTTCGCGCAGCCGGTTTCCCGTATCGACCAACGCCCGAAAGCGGGCCTGCCCGCCGCGAAAGGAAAGGAGAACCTGCACTTCCCAAGTCACCAGCTTCCGCCGACGCGCACTGAAGAAGGAGGTCAGCGCCAAAGTTCCCAGCACCGCGCCAAGAATAAAGGTCGGGAAAGACAGGGGAGGGAAGAGATTGCGCAGGCCCAGCTGGATTCCGCCCAGGAACACGCCGCCGCCCAATAGCGCAGCAACGCCGCCAAGGTACCTCTTTGTAGAAGAGAAGGGAAGCGCAATGAAGGCGAGGATCGCGGCGACGCAGGGAACCAGCGCCCAATGTCCGAGAAAGCGCAGGGGCTTAAGTTGCGCGAGAACTGCGTAGACGGCTCCCAACCCGGATGCGGAAAAAACCCTTGCCCAGTGAACGCGGCCCAGGCTTCTGGCAATGGCCGAGATAGCAAGCGCGTTCATGAGGAAATTCACGCAGAAATAGGCCTCCACGCTCACGGACATGCAATCACCTCTTGAGCATGATAGCAGTCCGAGCCCAGGAAATGCCTTTGAAAATTGTCGATGCCTTTTCTGAAAATTTCGACAAAAGTATCGGGAAATCAAAAACATCCCGGGTTTCATCGACAAATATACGGTGTGCAGCCGAAAGATTGCGGCATTCCTGTGAAGAAACGGACAGCCTCTCCAGGCCGCATTAGGAGAAAAGGAGGCCGGAAAAGGGCGATAAGGGACAACAACCCCAGGGGAAGACCCGTTTTGTCGATTTTCTCGTAAGATCTGGACAAAATTTTTCCATGTGTCGAAAATTCTTCCATGCGAAACCGCACTTCAGGAGCGCGAGCGACATAGGATGCCATAGGGGGCGATGACATGACGTTTTGTGATCTGAAGCAAAAAGATGTGATCAACGTTTGCGATGGAAGGAGATTGGGAAAGCCCATTGATCTGGAATTGAACGATTCTGCATGTGTCGAGGCGCTGATTGTCCCGGGTCCGAGCAGTTTTTGGAATTGCATCAAACCGGACCGGGAAGGCTATTCTATCCCTTGGGAACGCATTCGCAGGATTGGAGATGACGTGATTTTGGTGGATTTGGAGGCAAATTATCCCAATTCGCAGTGAATTTCCGCTATTTGCTTAACATTTTTTCAGATAGGACTAGACGGCGCGTTAGTTTTTGTGTATAATATTAACGTAAGAGGTGAGCGAGGGTGAAGTGCGTCTTCTGCAATTGTACTCAGAGCCGCGTGATCGACTCCCGTCAGAGCGAAGATGGCCTGTCCATCCGCAGGCGGCGCGAGTGTGAAAAATGCGGGCGCAGGTTTACGACATATGAGCGCATCGATATGATCCCGCTGATGGTCGTAAAGAAGGATCAGACGCGCGAACCCTTCCAGGCGGACAAGCTCCGGCCCGGCATCGTCAAGGCTTGCGAAAAGCGGCCGGTTCCCCTGAGCGCCATCGACGATTTGGTGCGGGAAGTGGAGCGCCGCGCCTACTCGCAGGGGGACGCGGAGATTACCAGCCAGGCCATCGGCGAAATGGTGATGGAAGGGCTCAAAAAGCTCGACGAGGTCGCCTATGTCCGTTTCGCGTCGGTTTATCGGCAGTTTCGGGACATTCAGACCTTTGTGGACGAGATCAACAAATTGCTCACCGATACGCAAAAGGGTACCCCCGGCAGCCGGCCGGTGTAATACCAAACTACAAGAAGGAAAGAGGATACGCGCATGTCAAACGAACTTATTTTGGCCGTGGACGACGAGGCTCATATCCTTGAGCTGTTGTCGTTCAACCTGGAGGCCTCGGGCTATCGGGTAGTGACCGCCGCAACCGGCGAGGATGCGCTTGGGGTCTGTTCGCATGAGCGTCCCGCGATGGTGCTTCTGGATATTATGCTTCCGGGCATCGACGGCATGGAGGTCTGCCGGCGGCTGAAGAGCCAGCCGACAACTGCGGATATCCCGATCATCATGCTTACCGCCAAGGGCGATGAGGTGGACAAGATTCTGGGCCTGGAATTGGGCGCAGACGACTATATCACCAAGCCTTTCTCGGTGCGCGAGCTGATCGCCCGCGTCAAGGCGCTTCTGCGCCGTGCCGCACCCCAAAACGAAGAAGAGGGCATCCTGCATGTGGGCGGCCTGACCATCGACGTGGGCAATTACGAAGCTTTCCGCAATGGCGAAAAGCTCTCCCTGACGCTCAAGGAATTTGAGCTGCTCAAGCTTCTGGTGCTCTCTCGCGGCAAGGTGCTCACCCGCGATTTTCTGCTGGACAGAATCTGGGGCTACGAGTTCTACGGAGAAACCCGCACTGTCGATGTGCATATTCGCCATATCCGGCAGAAGCTGGGCGACGATGCGCACTATATCGAAACCATTCGCGGCGTCGGCTACAAATTTAACGACAGGCAGGAGAATCGTCTGTGAGCAAAAGGGTCGCTTTCAAAGCGGCCCTTGCTACGCTTCTGTTTTTATGCCTTCTGTCGGTTATCAGTTCGGCCATGATCTCCGGGGATCGTAACGACGAGATCTGCGAGGAACTCGCGTTTGCAACGGAAGTTTTCGCAAACCGTCTTGGAGAAATTCAAACCGATCGCGAACGCATGGACGCATTGCGGGAAATTCCTGCGTTTGCGGACATGCGGGTCGTATATTATGCGCAAGACGGTTCTGTGCTTTATTCCAACGCATCCGGGGATACGGGAATTATCCCGGAGGATTTTGACCGGGCGGTGTGCGGCGAAGTCATCGTCTACGAGGGGAAGGACGGAAGCGTCGCAAAGGCGCTTTGTGCAATTTATCAATTTGAGGACGGCGCGTATCTTCGCGTTTCCCGCGCGTCCGTGCCGGCGCTCCTGACAATTTGGGAGCGCCCCGTTTCGCAGCTGCTGTTGATTGTGGGCAGTTGCGTCATTGTGTTTCTGGCGGTGCTCGCGGTGGAGGGCCGCAGGCACAGCGCGGTGACGCAGATCATGGAAGTTTTGGAGAACTTCTCCGAAGGCGACTACGACGCACGCGTGAATCCTCAAAAGGGAGATCCGCAGGAGGTTGTGGAAGAAGCCAAAGCCATCAACGCGCTTTTGGAGCGATTGCAGGAACGGACCTTCCGGCAGCGCACGCGCGATCACGCCCTGAATGTGGTCATGAACCAGATGCAAAACGGCATTTTGGTAGTCGATGCGGAATTGAAGATCCTTCTTGCTACGCCTGTCGCTCGCAAGCTGTTGGGAATTCCGCCGCATTCGGAGGGCACGCCGGTCAGCGAGGCTTCCAAGGATGTGTCGTTGGAGCCGGTGTTTAACGAGGCCATGCGGCAAATCGGCGTATATACCAATGAAGTCGCCGCGCGCACGGCCGTGGGACGCGGGCATCGCCCGCTGCGATTGTATGTCTCTACCATGCGGCAGGATGGCGAAGTGGTCGGCGCGCTGGCCATGGTGGAGGACATTACCGAATTGCGCAGGCTCGAGCAGGTGCGCACGGATTTTGTCGCCAATGTTTCCCATGAACTCAAGACGCCGCTGACCTCGATCAAGGGCTTTGTGGAGACGTTGCAAAACGGCGCGATCAACAATCCGGAAATGGCGGAAAAATTCCTCAAGATCATCATGCTGGAAGCTGAAAGGCTGACGCGGCTGATCAATGACATCCTATCCATCAGCAAGCTTGAAAGCGGCATGACCGACGTGCCTACCGAGCGCATCCGTCTGGATAAGATGGCCTTTGAGATCGCGGATATGCTGCGCATCCATGCGGGCGAAAAGAAAGTAACCATCAACGCCCACATGAACAAGGATCCGGTCTACATTATCGGAAATCCCGATCGCGTGGAGCAAATGCTGATCAATCTGATTGAGAACGGCATCAAGTACAACAAGCCCGGCGGCTCGGTGACGGTGCATGTCTTCGGCAACGACCGGGAAGCCAACTTCACCATTTCCGATACGGGCATCGGCATCGCCGAAGAACATCTGCCGCGCATGTTCGAACGATTCTATCGCGTGGATAAGGGACGTTCCCGTTCCATGGGCGGAACGGGTCTGGGGCTGGCGATCGTCAAGCATATTGTCCGTTCCATGAACGGCGAAATAGAAGTGCATTCGAAGCTGGGGGAGGGGACAGAATTCCTGGTAACGCTGCCGATCGCTCCCCCGCAAAAGGATGACGAGGAAACACCCGAAGAAAATTAAATGGGATCGATCACACTTCACCCGCCGGCTTCTTCTCCGGCGGGTGAAAAACGCAGTTTGCAAATGACAGGAGGGAAAAACATGAAATACAGAGCATTTCCCGGTACCCGGGAGCGCGTGAGTGCGTTGGGCATGGGCTGTATGCGCCTGCCAACGAGGGAGGATGGGTCCATTGATCGCCCGGAAGCCATCGCCATGATCCGGCACGCGATCGATTCGGGAGTCAATTATGTGGATACGGCCTGGGGATATCACGGGGGAGACAGCGAAGTGCTCGTGGGCGAAGCTCTGCGGGACGGATATCGCGAAAAGACGTTGCTTGCCACGAAGCTGCCCGTCTGGCTGGTGGAAAAGCCTTCGGACATGCGCGAAATCTTCGAAAAGCAGCTCAAGCGCTTGGGGCTGGAAAGCGTAGATGTCTATCATTTGCACGCCCTGGATGCCGCGCGCTTTGAGAAAATGCAAAAGATGGGTGCGCTGGAGTTTTTGACACAGCTCAAGCGCGAAGGTCGGATTCGCTACGCGGGTTTCTCTTTCCACGATTCGTTTGATGTGTTCCAACGCATTCTTTCGGCCTATGATTGGGATGTTTGCCAGGTGCAGATGAATGTCGTGGATGAATTCCATCAGGCGACTTTGGAAGGGGTTCGGCTTGCCGCGCAGAGGGGAATCGGCGTGATCGCCATGGAGCCGCTCCGCGGAGGTTCCCTTTCCCGCGCGGTGCCTCGGGAGATTCAGGCGCTGTATGATGCGTTCCCGATTAAGAGGAGCGCGGTGGAATGGGCGCTTCGCTGGATGATTGATAAGGAGGGATTTTGCACCTATCTCTCCGGCATGTCCAATATGGAACAATTGAACGACAATTTGCGGATTTTCGATTCCTGCGAGGCCGGTTGTCTGACGCAGGAGGAGAAAAAGCTCTTGACGGAAGTGCGCGAGGCCTATGAGCGGCGCACGCCTGTGGGCTGCACGGGCTGTTCCTACTGCCAGCCGTGTCCGCAGGGCGTAAAGATCCCGGAAATCCTCCAAGCCTACGATCGCGCCGTAATCTTTGAGGATTACGAGAAGTTCTATACCAAGTACTTCTCCGAACCCCGGCCTTCCTGCGTGGGCTGCTGTGCGTGCGAATCCGTCTGTCCGCAGCATTTTCAGCCGACCATTCACGAACACATCCAGAGAATTGAACAGATGTGTCAAGAACATCGTGCGGGAAAATAACCCCAAGGGATGAAAAAAAGGCTCCGCCGATTTTTCGGCGGAGTCTCTGCAAAATGATCGTTGATCATCATTTCTTGCTTGAAGGGCCTCGAATTTCTTTCGCAGCGGATTCGATTACCGCGCGTGCATTTTCGAGGATCGCCTGATCCTGTTCGTGCGTAAGCAGTTTCAGGGCAGCGTCTATGGGGTAATAATCCCCATCCAGGAATCCCTGTTCAAAGGCGATGCGGTAGCGGCGATCGGGCGCGCGCATGGCAAACCACTCGATGCGGTTAGAGACGTTTTTGCGCCGTGTTTGCGAATAGAACTCATAGCGCGTGTATCCGGCGGGGCCGACGATCTCCGCGGAAATGCCTGCTTCGGATTCTACGCGCGCCAACGCCACGTCCCGGGCGTTCCCCCGATCGCGGATGACGCCCTTGGGCATGATCCATTCACCCTTGTCGCTCTTGAGAAGGAAGACCCATCCATCCGAGAATACGACTCCGCCCGCGCAGTTGCGCACCAAATCGGCCATCTTGATTCCTCGCTTTCCTTTGCGTGGGAACATCATAGCACAAAAACCGATAAGATTCAACCGTACAGGGAGGCATGAGCATGGAGGCTAAACAAACTTTGCAGAAGTGGGTGCGGGAGAGCCGGAAGATTGTCTTTTTCGGCGGGGCCGGTGTTTCCACCGAAAGCGGAATCCCAGATTTTCGCAGCGTGGACGGGCTATATAACCAGCGCTATGCGTATCCGCCGGAAACTATTTTAAGCGCGCGATTCTTTCACGAGAATCCGGAGGAGTTCTATCGATTTTATCGGGAGAAAATGCTTGTGACGAATGCGCAACCCAATCCCGCGCATTGGAAATTGGCACAGTGGGAGAAGGAAGGAAAGCTGCTGGCGGTCGTCACGCAGAATATCGATGGACTGCACCAGAAGGCCGGGTCCAAAAACGTCTATGAACTGCACGGAACGATTTACAAAAACCGTTGTGTCCGATGTGGAAAATTCTATGACGTTCAGGCGATTGAGCAGAGCAAGGGCGTTCCCACATGCGTTTGCGGGGGAACGATTAAGCCGGAAGTGGTGCTCTATGGCGAGTCGTTGGACGGGGCGTGTATCGAGGGCGCGGTACAAGTTATCTCCCAGGCGGATCTGCTGATCGTGGGAGGCACATCGCTCACGGTTTATCCGGCCGCAGGTTTGATCGATTTTTACGCGGGCAATCGGCTGGTGCTCGTCAATCGCTCCGCGACGCCTCGGGATGGTCGCGCCAATTTGGTTTTGCGGGAATCGATTGGAGCGTTGTTTGCGGAATTGTGATTTCGCCTTACATTCGCGGGCGGGAAATGCAAACGCCGAGCGAAGGCAAAGAATCGCGCGGCGCATCTTTCCCGAATTGGCATTCCGCAAAGGGCTTTTCCGAAAAACGGAATTCAGCCGAGCGGGGCGGCATCCACGGCCGGATCGGAAAAAATTCCTCGGTTTTTTTCCTCCAACACCCGAATTCCCCACAAAAACATCTGGCAGATGGGGGTGGGAATGCCCGATGCTTGTCCCATGCGCACCATGGTTCCGGCAAACATCTCAATTTCTGTCTTTTTCCCGGCCTCGATATCCTGCAAGGTCGAAGGTTTGTTGCCAAAGGGAATGCGCCGGATGGTCTCGATCTGACGGAGCAGCTTTTCTTCCGGAATTTCGATGCCGCGCGCGCGGGCAACGGCCTGGACCTCTCGCATGGCGGACAGGCGCAATGCGTTGGCGCTTTCGCTGCGAAGGAATGCGCCGAACGGGATGCCCAGAAGCGCGCAGGTCAGATTTTCTCCGATGTTGCAGGCGTATTTAAACCACATGGCCGCGATCATGTCTTTGGGGATGCGATAGGGAATTTCGCAGAAATCCATGAGCTCCCGGACCGCGCATACGCGCGGGGATAAGATTTCGTTGCGCGCTTCTCCAAATTGGACGACGCCTCCGCGCGGATCATACTGTGCCGCGCCATCGCGCATGACAATGGAGACGCGCATGAAGGAATATAACACATGTTCCCAACCATATGCGGCGGCCACGCGCTCTTCGCTTTCCACGCCGTTGAGCACGCAAAGGATCTGCGTTTCCGGCCCCACAAATCCGCGAACATCTCGGATGGCCTGATCCAATCCGGTGTCTTTAACGGCGATGAGCAGCAAATCCACCGGCCTTCCCTCTTGGGGCGTCCGAATGGGGAAGCGATAGGCGACGCCGTTTACGGAGATGCCCCGCTTTTCCAGGCGTTCCTTTCGAGCGCCCTCGGCGATGACCTGGAAATTTTCCGCTCCCAAATGTTCCAGCAGCCGGGGCGCAAAGAAAGATCCCATGGCGCCCAGCCCGATCAGCGCAACGGTTCGCATTTTCATCGCTTGCAACTCCTTTGTGCGAAGATTTCGATCTTGTGCATCCTAGCGGATTTCCCAATGCCAGTCGGCGATTCCCGCAAGCCAACGATCGCTCGCGGCGCAGCGGTGCGGCGGATGATTCCAATACATGGGAGCGGGTTTCCCCAGCGCCCGCAGGCTCACGATGGTCTTGTCCGCCACGATCAGATGATCGATCAGCGCCACGGAAAGCGGAGCAAGCGCATCCAAAAGTTCTACTGTGCAGGAAACATCCACATTCGAAGGGACGATGGAGTTGTTGGGATGATTGTGGCTGACGATCAGATACGCCGCGTGGGTGCGCACCGCTTCGCGCAGCACATGGCGAGGATAGAACGGCGCGCGATCCGTAGTGCCTCTCTCCAAAAGGATGGACTGAATCAACCGGAGGTTGGAATCCAGGCAGAGAAGGTAGAATTGTTCCAAACGTTTGCCGATAAAGCGCGTTTCCAGAAAGGCTCCCGCGCGTTCGGCGGTATCCAGGCGCGGGGATTTCCCGAAAGATTCGCGACCCGTGTATCGCGCCAGGGCGGGAACCAGGCGAAGAAAGAGCGCGTCTCGCGCGCTCAGCCCGAGTTGTTCGAGGACATCGCTATCGGCCTCAAAGACAGCCGCGGGTGTGAGGAAGCGATCGCGCAGGAGCCGGGCAAGGCGCTCGCCCTGGCCAGGATGGAGCGTTTCCAAGACTTCCTCCAAAGAGGAGAAGGCATTTTGCGCACGCCTATGCGAATCTTGAAGGTTCATGCATCCAGCGCGCCCGCCTCTTGCAACGCGCGAAGCACGTCCGCGGGGTTTTCTACCGGATCGGTGAGGAAATAGCCGTCCATTTCTTCGTCATAGCCCAGAAAGAACGCACCGTCCACGCGCACGCCGTTTGTTTCAATAACCAGATCCAGCGTCATAGGCCGGGAAAGCCCATAGAGATCCAGAATCAATTCATTCTGCGAGATGCGTTCGCAATCCTCGCTGTGCTCGCAGTAAGCTACGAGGCGAGCGCATTGCCCGGCATTTAGAGACAAATACATGGGAGGAACCTCCTTATGAGCGGGATAAACATTCTTATAGAAAAATCTGCGCGTCGTCTGCGGGCGTTTTCGGGAGAGGAATGCCTGCTGGAAGCACAAATTTCGCTCGGTTTTGGCGCAGAAGATGGTCCCAAGCGTCGGGAAGGGGACGGACGCACCCCGGAAGGGGGCTATTTTGTCTGCACGCGCAACGAACGATCCAAATTTTTTCGCGCGCTGGGCCTTTCCTATCCCAACGAACAAGACGCCCTTGCTGCGTTCAGAGAGGGTATGATTTCCCAAAGAGAATGGGATTCGATTTCGCAGCGCATCCAGAATGGTCAAAGGCCGGATTGGGATACGGCCCTGGGTGGATTTATCATGATCCACGGAGAACATCCGGACGGCCGCGAAGGCGACTGGACGGCCGGATGCATCGCCATCGAAAACGGGCAAATGCAAAAGCTGTTCGACCTTGCGCATCTGGGCTGCCCGGTCCGGATTCTCCCCTGAGAAAAGACCCTAGCGTTCGCGTTCGGAACCCAGGAAGATGGTTTCGCCAAAGCCGATCAGCGCGTCCAAATTGTCGCGGATCGCGCGGGGAAAGAGATTCCTGTGCTTGAGTTCTTCGGCATCCACCCATTCCATGCCCACCTGAAAGCGATCCTGTTCCGTGGGCTGGGAACGGGTATCGTCCGCCAATTTGCACAGAAAGACAAAGTAGATCTTGTGGCATACCCCGTCATCCCGGTTTTCGCACAGGCGCTCGTAAATCCCCGAAAGGCGAAGGGGGAGAACGGAATGGCCGGTTTCCTCCAGAAGTTCGCGCCGAACGGCTTCCATAAGCGTTTCATTATCGCGTTGACCGCCGCCGGGCAGCGCGTAATAATCTCCAAATCGAGAGACGCAGCGGTTGACGAGAATTTTTCCCGCGTGAAGGACGATTGCCTTTGCGGAATTGCGCACGGACATGTTTCCACTCCTCAAACGGTTATTGAAAATATTATAGCGCCCCTTTCCGAAAAAGGCAAGCAAAGATGGCGCTTTCCGCATTTGGTTTGCAGGGGATTTCCAGGAGGGAATTGCATTTTCCGGTTGATTCTCGGTCTAGCAACTGGTAGAATCATAGATAAAGGGTTTGGATTTGTACATACATGGAAGGAGGGGGAACCATGCTGGATCTGATTGTTATCGGCGGCGGACCGGCGGGGTATCATGCGGCGGAGCGCGCCGCGCGCGCCGGGATGCAGGTTTGTCTCTTTGAAAAAAATACGCTGGGAGGAGTATGCCTGAACGAGGGGTGCATCCCTTCCAAGGCGCTTTTGTATTCCGCGAAGATTCTGGAAAATGCCAGGGCGTGCAAGCGGTACGGCATCGAGGTTGCGGAGGCGCGCCCGGATCCTGGAATGATCGTAAAGCGCAGCGAAAAGGTCATTCGCACATTGGTGGCGGGCGTGCGCGCCCGAATGAAGAATGCGGGCGTAGAGGTTGTGCGGGAGGCGGCGCTCGTCTGCGGAAAAAGCGGCGAAGGATTCAAAGTCGCTGCGGGAGAAGGCGAATATGCGGCAAGGCGGCTGTTGATCTGCGCGGGGTCGCAGCCCGCCGTGCCGCCGATTCCCGGGATCCGGGAACATCTCGGGGGATTTGTGCTCACCAATCGGGAGGCGCTTTCTCTTAAGGAAATTCCCGGGGAATTGGTCGTGATCGGCGGCGGAGTGATCGGTCTGGAGATGGCTGCATATTACAATGCGATGGGCAGTCGGGTGACTGTTGTGGAAATGCTGGAGCACATTGGCGGTCCGCTGGATACGGAAATTGCGGATCTTCTGCAAAGGGAATTGGCCAGGCAGGGCATCCAATTCTATCTTCAGGCGCAGGTTCAGTCCGTGCGGGAAGGCGGTGTACTCTATCGGGAAAAGGATGCAACCGTAGAAATTGCCGCCGACAAGGTGCTCCTTGCGGTGGGGAGGCGTCCGGCTGCGGAGAATTTGGGTTTGGAAACGATCGGCGTCGCGATGGAGCGCGGAGCCGTTAAAGCCGACGCCCAGGGAAGGACCAATGTGGAGGGCGTATACGCGGCAGGGGATTGCATCGGCGGGGTCATGTTGGCGCATACGGCCTATCGGGAAGCCGAAGTTGCCGTGCAGGCCATGTTGGGTCGCGAAGAGAGTGTACACTACGACGCCAACCCTTCGGTGATCTATACCCATCCCGAGGTTGCGTGTGTGGGGTTGAGCGAAGAGGAAGCCGCAAGGCGGGGAATGGACTACGAGGTCCGAAAACTCTCAATGCGCTATTCCGGTCGATTCCTGGCCGAAAACGAGGGAGGAGACGGGCTATGTAAGATCCTTGCCGAAAAGGGATCCCGCCGCATCCTCGGAGCGCATATGTTGGGGAATTCCTCTTCGGAGGCCATCTGGGGCATGGCGGCCCTGATCGGGATGGGGGCCGATGTGTATCAGGCACGCGCGACGATATTCCCACATCCAACCGTCGGGGAGATTCTCCGGGAAACGCTATGGGAATTTGAAGACTAAATTTAAAAAAGAGGGGTGAGGGGAAATGTTGTATTGCCCGAAATGCCAACGATTGACCCGGGGCGAAGAATGTCCGGAATGCGGAAAGCGCAGGGGAATGCGCGCACCCGCGGAAAACGATCCGGTGCTTTTGACTGCAGCGCGATTTGTGCAGGCCGCGATGCTGGAACAATTGCTGGGGGAAAAGGAAATTCCGTTTGCCAAGGTCAGTCAGACCGGATTCAGCGCGACGTTCGGTGGGACGGGTGGCGCGCTGGAAAGTTTTTTGTTCTATGTGCCCTTTGGAGCCTGGGAAGCGGCGCGCGAAATTGCGGAAGAATTCTTTATCGAAGATGAGGAGATGCAGACCAATCTCCGGGAGGGGAACCAATAAAGCGAAGGCCAAAAATTTTCTATCAAGCGCGCGGATTTTTTCCACGCGCTTGTATCTTAACATTCGACGCGCTATACTGGGAATAACAACTGAAAAACGCAACGTCTTCAGGGCAGGGTGGGATTCCCGACTGGCGGTAAAGTCCGCGAACGCTTCGGCGCCGACTTGGTGAAACTCCAAGACCAACAGTAACAGTCTGGATAGGAGAAGATGTGTCCGGAATTTTGCTGCGGCAATCCGCCGCGGCGCGTTTCCGAATGACACCTGAAGCGCCGGCGCTTTCAGGTGTCATTCTATTTTAGGAGATGGGCCTTGTGAAACTGGATACAAAGAAACTCACGATCCTTGCGATGCTCTCGGCGCTGGCGTTCCTGGCAGTGTTCCTGATCCGCATTCCTGCGGTCGCGTTCCTGAGTTACGAACCCAAGGACGTGATCTTCGCCATCGGTGGATTCATGTTCGGGCCGCTTTCGGTGGCAGCGATGTCGGCAATCGTCTCCCTGATCGAGATGGTGACCATCAGCTCCACCGGCATCATCGGCTGCGTGATGAACATTCTTTCGAGCTGTTCGTTTGCCTGCACGGCCGCGTATGTGTATAAAAAGAAGCGCACCCTGCAGGGCGCGATTGTGGGCCTGGTAATCGGCTGCGTGATCATGTGCGCGATCATGCTGCTGTGGAACTACTTGATCACCCCGCTGTATATGCAAAACGAAGGAGAAACCATCGAGCAGACCCGCGCATTTGTCGCTTCCAAGCTATTGCCGTGGTTCTTGCCGTTCAATCTGGTCAAGGGGACGATCAACGGCGCGCTCACCATGTTGCTCTATAAGCCCGTAACTTCTGCGCTGCGCCGCGCTCGTTTGCTGGAGTCTTCCCGCTCCCAGGTGCCGGTCAAGCATAATCTTGGGTTGATTTTGGTTCTGCTGTTTGTTCTTGTCACATGCGTGCTTGCGCTGCTCGTGATGCAGGGCAAATTATAAAGGGAAGAGTTTCCGATGTGTCAAGGCCCGCGCGGCAATTCTCAAAAGGAGGATTGCATGCGGGCCTTTGCCGTGGAAAAAAGAACGCGCAGCGGATGAAATCAATCTTCCAATTCCGATTGATGCTCCCTGAAAAAACGATAGTAGGCGCGCACATGCGCAAGCTGCGTCCATCGTTTTACCGATACGGGATTCGTGTCCAAATCATAGATCTTGGCATCATGCATCGCCAGCAAAAAGGGAGAATGTGTGGAAACGATGAATTGGCAACCGAAAAAACGGACGGAGTCCTCGAGAAAAGTCGCCAATTCCATTTGACGCGCGGGGGAAAGGCTGTTTTCCGGCTCATCGAGCAAATAGATCCCGTTTTCGCCGATGCGCTGCGTGAAGTACAAAAACGCGCTCTCGCCGTTAGAGCGTTCGGGCGCATTGTCCATCAGCATGTGCCGAACAAAGCGGGATTGGGTCTTGCTCTTGGCAAGATTGCTTTTCTTCAAATGCTCGTAATCCTCGATGGATTTGAGTTGAAAGCGAGAATAGCGGGCATCCAAATATTCCTCAAAGAGATCCTCGCGCTTGCGGTCGATGCCCTCGTTGAGAGTGCGAATGTCGAGCATGTAATCGAATACGTCGTCGCTCGTAAGAATACGGCAGGGAACGGCAGGGCCGCGCGTGGAGATCCGGCACAGGTCGACATAGTCTTGGAAAAAGTTGGATTTGTTGTAGGCGCTTTGGCGTTCGCCGCCCAGGCACTCCGCGATCACGTTCAGCGCGGTAGTCTTCCCCGTGCCGTTGCCGCCGCACAGAATTGTGAGCGGCTCGAAATCCAGACGTTCCAGCCCCCGGGAAGAGAGAACCTTGAAGGGGTAAAACGAATCATAACAAGTGCGCTTTTGCCCCAGGAGAAAATCAAATTCCCGATCCGGATCGGGAAAAACAATCGATTCCAGATAGAGCAAGCTGTTTCCCTCCTGTCGCAACGGGCGTCCGGTACTTCGCATATTATAACACACCTTGGGGACGACGGCAATCGCCTCGAATTCGATTTGCGAGAAGGGCTAGTTGATT
>DVMU01000083.1 GCA_018714825.1 Candidatus Pullichristensenella excrementigallinarum | reverse complement strand
CTTTCATGTTGGAAAGCGGACTTCCGTCCATGCTGCCGGATCGATCCAAGACCAGGACAATGTCCGTTGGGTTTGAGGTGATGTCCGGAGAGGCGGAAAGTGCAAGCGTCACTTTCAACATTCCGTCGCATTCAATGCGCTTTGCGCTTATTTGTTTGTTGGAGCTTGTAACACCCATAGCGTTTCCTCCTGTACATAATCGAAGGGGGAAATCCGAAAAGAGGCATTGAAAAAAATCAGCGCTTCTTGAGCCTGTAAAAGTTCGCAAAGGCGTTTAAAATTTTGCGCCTGTGGGCTTTGGGGATCTGCCCCCCTGCATTCTATGCCGGAAAAACTCGTAACGGTGCGCAGAGCAGGAAGGAGAATGCGGCTTTTATAGACCGACGTCGGTATAGAGGAGTTGCGCTTTTTCTGCAAAGCATCTCGATCTCTATTTATGCACAACAAAAAAACCGGTGTCGGTATTTTTTGCCGTGCAAACGCTTTAAACTTTCCAACTGCATGGGATGCGCAACAAAAAGCGCGGGGTGCGAATTCGAAATCGATCTTCGCATCCCGCGCAGTCGGGGAATTTGGGCGCATGGCCGGCCTTCCCGAAAGATTGTGTTTAATCTGCAATGACGACGGGGGTTCCGGCGACATATTCCTCGTTCCAGGTCACATAGCTGCTTCCCGCGTAGGCAGACTGTACGCTTCCCCAATCAGAACGCTGATAACCGGAAAACGCGCTTCCGTCCGCGGAAGTAAAGACGATTGCCTCCACGCCGGCACTCTTGGGCTCGCTCACCGGCACAGCCAACAGCCATGCATTGCCCGTCCACCAAGCTACGGAAACTTCTCTCTGCACAGTTCCACTGTCGAGGGTTTTAAATTCTCCTGCGAAGGTTTCCCAATCGGCAGCCTCGCCCAACCCAAGCAGATCGGCGACCTTTTGATATTCGCCATAGGAAAGCAGGGAAAGCGCTTCTTTTGCATCGGAAAACAAATCATTTGAGATTCCCGGAACGCCCTCCGCCAAGGCAAAAGCGCACAAAAGCGCCAAAACAACGATACAAGCCGTCCATTTTTTCATATACATCCCCCCAGAGCTATGGCTTTGCTATTTAGACGGCGATTTTCGGGCCGGTGTTCCCGAATTGCGGCGAATTTCGCCGATTTTTAACATGGCAAAGTCCAAGGCATCCCGATCGCGCAGAAGACCGGACTTCACGGAAAAGTCCGATTCCACCAGCTCAAGATAGCTTTTTTCCAGTTCTTTGGCATCCAGGCCACGGCATTGCTGCGCAATTCTTTTTGCCGCATAGGGATGCAACCCCAGTTGCTTTTCCACGGACGCGGCAGAGCCGCCCGCTTGCAGGGCAAGCGCCATGTGGCAAAGCGAGCGAACCTGGCGGAGCAACATGGCAAGAATTCCCATGCGGCTCTGCCCGGAATAGAGCAGATTCGAAAGCGCTCGATTGGCTCCGGCGACATCGCCCTGAAGCAATTTGTCCATCATTTCGAATACGGTATATTCCGGGGAGGGAGAGACGACTTTTGAAATATCCTCGGGCTGAATTTCGCGCCGATCTCCGGTAAAGGCGATCAGCTTCTCCATTTCGCCTGCCAAGCGGTTCAGATCCCGCCCGGCGATGAAGGTCAACCGCGCAACGGATGGCATCGGAAGCTCCTTACCCAAAGGGCGCAACAGTTTTTTTGCCCATGCGGCAATTTCCGAATCGCTCAGGGATTCGAAGCGAACTTCCGCCCCGGATTTTTTCAGCGCGCCGGTGAGCTTCTTTCGGCCATCCGGTTCGGAGCGCATGTAGAAGATCAAACAGACCGTATTCGGAGGCGATTTGAGCCATTGCGCGATTTTTTCTGCTTCGCTCTCTTCACTTTTCGATTTTCCGGAGAGCAGCGGCGCAAAGTCGGTGACGATAACCATCCGTCTTTCCGCAAGAAACGGGATTGTCTCTGCGGCTTCGAGAATGCGCTGGGCATCTGCGCCTTCCAGGCGTGTCCGATTCATTTCCTCCATGCCCGCAGGCAAAATCGCCTTTTCGAGGGCTTCGACTGCTTTGCGCTTCAGATGTTCCTCCGGCCCGGAAAACAGATAGACCGAGCGAAAGGTTCCCTCCTGGATTTCTCGATAGAATGCTTTCCAATCCATATTTATTCCTCCCCAACACAAAACCCACTGGCATGGACCCAGCCGTTTTGAAAGATTCTCACCGTTACCGCCCCGGAACGGTCCGTGCGCCAAATCTGCGCGCCAAAATCCTCCAGACGATCGATGACCTCCTCGGAAGGATGTCCGTAGGAGTTCTCGCCGCAGGAGATGACCGCCACCGAAGGAGAAGTTTCTTCGATCAGGCGGAAGCTGGTAGATGTATTGGAACCGTGATGCGCGATTTTAAGAACGTCAACATCCGGAAGGGATTCCGGTTCCTGCGCGATGGAGAGATCTCCGGTAAACAGGGCTGCTCCTTCGCCGTATTCCACGAGCAGGAGCATGGAGAGCGCGTTGGAATTGGCAGCTTGCGTATCCCGGGAGGGATACAGGACCGTTGCGGTCACTTTCGCGCTCAATTGCACTCGATCGCCCTGAGAAAGTTCCACAATCGGGATTCCCATCTCCTCGGCCTGTGCAAAGGCCTGGCGGACCAATCCATCCTCCTCCATATGCGTGTACCATCCCACCGGCACATAGATGCATTGGGGCGGAGCGGTTTGGAGAACCTGCAAAAGACCGCCCGCGTGATCCTCATCGGGATGCGACAAAAAGATTGCATTGGGCTGCAAATTGCGCGATTCCAGGAACGACGCGGCAGGCGTTTGTTCCAATCCTGCGTCGATCAGATACGTCTCACCCTGTGCGCACAGCACCGCGGCGTCCGCGTTTCCTGCCTCCAGAAAGGAAATCGTAAGTCCCGAAACGGAGGCTTTCCCCAATAAAGCGGCGATACAGGCCAACAGCGGCAATCCCAACAGCATCCATTCTCTTGTTTTCCTGGAAATTCTGGAAAGATCCGAAACCGCGAAGATCAGGCCGACAAATATCGCCGCAAGCAATGCGGGAAATTGCATAAGGCGCAGGGCGCTGAACGGAAGATTCGCGCCCAATCCGCTCAAACGCACCAGGCCGTCCAGCAGAAGATCCACAATCCAGGCGATTGGAACTCCGAGGAAAGGGATAAAAAGCGCCGGTACGGCCAAAAACAGCGCAAACATGGTCAGCGGTACGGCCAAGAGGTTGGTTGCAAACGAGAGAAGCGGGATTTCCCCAAAATACAGGATCAGCGAAGGAAGCGTCGCCAGCTGCGCGCACATTGTGGCGGAGATCATGGAGAGGGCCCGATGCAGGCAACGCCCGAAAAAGCGCTTTTGGGAAATTTCGGGAAGACAAAGCAGTCGTTCCATCGGAGGCGACAGGAAAATCAGGCCCGCAGACGCGGAGAAGCTCAAGACAAAACCCGCGTCCGTCAGGTAAAGAGGATTGGCAACCAGCAAGATCAGAAATGCCGACGCAATGCGGGTCGGCGCATCAGAGGGACGTCCCAAAAGCGCCCCGCCGCCCAGGACTGCAAACATGAGAATTGCCCGCAACACCGAGGCGCGCAGCCCCGACAGGATGCCATAAAAAACGACCAGCAACAGCGTGATCCAAAACGAGATGCGGCGGGAAAGGAAGAAATGGAGAATCCAATTTGCCAGCATCGCGATCAAGCTTACATGCAATCCGGAAATCGCCAGCAGATGCGCGATGCCCGCGCGACTGAAATCTTCGGAGATTTCATCGGAAAGATCCTCGCGCGTCCCGAGAATCAGCGCCTTGACAATTCCGGAATTTCTTGCAAACAAGGAATCGATGCGCGAAGCGACGCGCTCCCGCGCCTTGCATAAAAAAGCGGATAGCCCGGAACTTCCGGAAGAGATCTCGGCGTCGGAAACCTTTGCCGTGGCATATGCGGCCATACCGTTTTTCCAAAGGAAGGCGGCAAAATCAAACTCTCCCGGGTTTTTTGCGACGTCCGGCTCCCACAGCATTCCCCGAACGCGCACATTTTGCCCCGCCTGCACGCCTTGAAGGGAAGACGCGCCTTCCCGCAGGTAAAGGCGAATGTCGGCATTCAGGGGCTCATCGTCAATCCGAACGCCTGTCAGGCGGCACACGAGCCGGTCTTTGTCTTCCTGCAACAGAGGTTCTCCCCGGATGGTACCGGAAATCTGAACCCCGTAGCGCGTCTCAATTTTCGGGCGTATCAGCGCCGACGTCATGCGCGCCGCGCCCAGAAACAGGGCTGCGCAAATCAGCAGCACGCCCGCGCTCCGCTTTCCAAGCAGGGCGACCAATCCGTAGAGCAACAGAAATCCTCCTGCCGCAATCAGCAGGAGCAAAAGCGGCAAATCGCCCTTGCGTGCAGCCAACGCGCCTATCCCGAAACACACCGCGAAGGAAAAAAGCGGCCGAAAGAGGATGCAGCGCGTGACGGGGCCCTTTCCGCCGGAAGCCATGTCAAACGGGAATCTTGCGTCCCGGCACGGCCAGTTGCGCGCCCGGATACTCCGCCTGCGCCTCTTGCAAGAGCGCCGCGGGATCGTATTGCGGATTGAGATGGGTCAGAATCAGCGCGCGCGCATGGGCTTCCCGCGCGATCTTTGCACAGCGCATGGCGGAGAGGTGGGGCTTGCCTGCAGACCAGTCCGCTTCGGACAATCCGGCGTCCATCAGCAGCAGATCGGCACGATCCGCGAAGAGTGAGAGCGCGGGAGTCTCGTTGGTGTCCCCAGTAAAGACAAATTTGGATTGATCGCATTCCACGCACACGCACGCGCCGGGCACGGGATGCTTCGCGGGCAGGAAGCGCAGCGTCATCTCGCCCAGTTCCCTGTCTTCCTGGGACTCGAGATCGTAATACGCGCAATCCAAGAGATTGCGAATTTCTCTCGGTTCTAAAGGCGCGATGACCGGAAGGGGCCGCGTGCGCGGATGAAATTGCAGATAGTATTGCATAGGCAGCATATCCGACATATGATCATAATGCAGATGCGTCAATACAGCGCCGCTCAAAGACGCGGGATCCGGCAGACGGGAGAGAACCCCGCTGCCGCAATCAATCAGCAGACGGGTTTTTCCGGAATTGCTTTCCAGCAAATAGCCGGAACACGCGCCTCCGGGCGCGGGATAGGGACCGGAACATCCCAGGATGGTTAAAAGCATGACTTTCCCTCGTTCCAAATTTTCTTGGCTTTTATTATATCACAGCCGCGGCGCTGCGTTCAAGGACCTCTGGAAGAACCCAATCGGATTTTGATTCCCCGAATGCGGCCCGGCGCAAAAACATAGGATAGCCAAGCGGAGGGGAGGGGTTTTTGTGAAACTTATCGGAATTTATCATCGCGTTCCCTACATCGATCTGCGCGACACGAGCGACATGCCCTACGTTGCAAAAGGGAAAAACGCGCTTTTAGCGCAGGAATGCGCAAGCGAAGGAGGAATTTTGGCCTGCGTGGTCGGTCGCATTCGAAACGCGCGCGCATTAGCCATGGAACTGGGAGTTTCTCCGAGCGGCGGCGCGGAGATCGTGCTCGCGGCCTATCGGCGCTGGGGCGAAGGCTATCCGGGAAAAATCGAGGGAAATGCCCTGAGCGTCCTGATGGATTGCGAAGAGGATTTGCTCATCCTCGCGCGCGACCGAATGGGGGAACAGCCGCTGTTCTATTGCGCGCTCAACGGATATATCGCCTTCTCCGATCATCCGGACGCGTTGATCGAGGCCGGCGCCTGTCGGCCGGTTGTGGATGCACAGGGGCTAAATGAACTTTTCGCTCTCGGACCAGCTCGGACGCCTGGACGCACGCCCTATCGCGATATGGCGGAATTGGAACCGGGGACGGCGCTGGTTGTCCGAAACGGAAAGTCCCAAAAGCAAATATACTTCCATCTGGAGGCCAGGGAACATACACACGATGCGCACAAGACGGTAGAAACCGTGCGCGGACTTCTGGAACAGGCGATGGAAGAGATTTGCGCCTGCAAACCGGCCTGTATGCTTTCCGGCGGCTTGGATTCCACCACGCTGGCCGCGCTGCTCACCCGCAAAATCGGGAAGATCGAGAGC
>DVMU01000082.1 GCA_018714825.1 Candidatus Pullichristensenella excrementigallinarum | reverse complement strand
GTCCGCCTCGCGCGCAAATACTCGGCGCGTATTCTCGTTGACGACGCACACGGCTTGGGCGTGTTGGGCGAGGGCGGCCGCGGAACCCCCAGCCATTTCGGCCTGGAAAAAGAAATTGACATTTATATGGGGACCTTCTCCAAATCTCTGGCCAGCCTCGGCGGATACGCAGCGTGCGACCATGTGGTCGCGGATTTCATCCGGCACAATGCCCGGCCCTTTATCTTCGCCGCTTCCACGCCTCCTGCCAGCTGTGCGGTGGCCTTGGCCGCGCTGCGATACATCCGCAGTCATCCGGAAATCGTGGAACGGCTTTCCTCTCTTGCAGCCTATATGCGAAACGGCCTGCGGGAACGGGGAATTCCGATCATCGAATCCACAACCCCCATCATTCCCATCTATACCTACGACGCAAAAAATACGCTT
Source organism: Candidatus Pullichristensenella excrementigallinarum (assembly GCA_018714825.1). Lineage (GTDB taxonomy): Bacteria > Bacillota > Clostridia > Christensenellales > Aristaeellaceae > Pullichristensenella > Pullichristensenella excrementigallinarum. The sequence continues at coordinate 2,133 of DVMU01000082.1, read as the reverse complement.
TTTAAGGCAAAAGAATTGTATGATGCAGGCGTGTACGTCAATCCCGTGCTTCCGCCCGCCACTCCTGCGGACAAATGCTTATTGCGTACCAGCTATATGGCCACGCACACCCACGCCCTGTTGGACGAGGCACTGGAAATTCTGCAAGAGGTCTTGGGAAAGAGGGAATAACTGATGAGACCCGTCGCCATCGTCACCGGAGGCACCAGCGGAATCGGATTGGCCGCCGCCCGCGCGCTTTGTTCTCGAAATGTTGCCGTATACTGCCTCAGCCGCCATCCCGTGGAACTGGAGGGAATTGCGCATCTCGTCGCCGACGTGTCGGATGAAGAGCAGGTTGCTCGTGCCGTGGAAGACGTTCTTCGCCGCGAGGGCCGCATCGACATCCTGATCAACAACGCGGGATACGGCATCTCCGGGGCCGCGGAAATGACCGACAGCGCGGAGGCCAGGAAATTGATGGATGTCAATCTCTTCGGAATGGTCAACGCCGCGCGCGCGGTTCTTCCCATCATGCGCAAGCAGGGAAGCGGGCGCATCGTCTTTACAAGCTCGGTGGCCGCGGTTCTCCCCATCCCCTTCCAGGCCTGGTATTCCGTTTCCAAGGCCGCGATCAACGCCTATTCGCTGGCATTGCAAAACGAGGTGCGCTTCATGGGCATTACAACTTGCGCGGTCATGCCCGGCGATATTCGAACGGGTTTTACCGCTGCCCGCCAAAAATCCCATGTGGGAGACGCTGTATATCAGGGGAGAATCGCCCGCTCCGTCTCCAAGATGGAAAAAGACGAAGTGAAGGGCATGGCCCCGGAAACGGCGGGGAAATTCCTTGCCCACATCGCGCTCAAAAAGCGCGTCAAGCCCTATTATGCCATCGGGTTGGAATACAAATTCTTCGTGATGCTCTCTCGCCTTTTGCCCTGCGGCCTGATCGGCAGGCTGTTGGGGATGCTCTATTCGGGAAATCCGTAATTGCTTCCCGAAGCGATACGCAAACAATCCCGCAGGCGGCTTCTTTCGAAGTTCGCGCTTGCGGGATTGACTTTGCAGGAAGGGCGAACGCGCCCGAAGCCGTTTTTCCTTTACTCTTCTTTGAGGCGCTCGTCTCCCGTTCGAAGATAGCCTTGCTGGATCAATTCGTTGATGCGCGCGGGGCGCGTAGAAACATCCGGATAGAAGGATTTGAGTGTCACATACGCCTCCGTATAATCCGGAGCGATGGAAAGCAAGATCTCCAACGCCTCTGCGGCCTTTCCGATATTGTCGGCCTGCACATAGGCGTTGGAAGCGTAGATCGCGGTATCCACTGCGGGGGAAATCTTCAGCGCCTTCATAAAATATGCACCCGCCTGCTCATAGTCCCCCTGCGCCTCGGCCTCTTCGCCCAGGGCAATATAGGTATTGGAATTCGAACTGAGATAGAGCTGCCCCAATAGCCTCTGTCCGGAACCAAAGGTAAGCCAACCGCCGACGATAATGACAGTCAGCGCAAGCAGCGTCAGCGTCACGATGCCGCGAATATGCCGATAGAAAAATCCCTTCCTTTCGGGTTCTTCATAGAGATACCTGCCCGAATCCTCCTCCAGGTCATATTCCTCTTCATAGTCCTCTTCGAACCCTTCGGAATCGAGAAAGAGATCATCCGTTTCATCCCCATGTTTGGGAATGGTGGTATTGATCGGGCGCCGGTTTTTCGCATTGGTAAGCCGCACAGGCGTGTCCGTACGCCTCAGCTGCGGCGGCCGCGTGCCTTTCAGCTGCACGGGGCTTTTGAGAATAGGCTTTGCCAGCGGGTCCGCAGAGGGCTCCATTTCCAGCGCATCTGCTTGATTTTCCTCGTCACGCAGATTCCGTCGCAATTCCGGCGGACGCTGTGCACGCAACTTGACAGGCTCCCGCAAAATCGGTCGATCCTCTGCATCGAACAGATGGATATTTTCTGAATCGTCCTCCGGGCGCGGATTGTGCTTGGGCCGCCTGCGTGAACGATAATTCGTCTTGATGCGAATGGCCGGTTCCAGGGGCAGATCCGGAACTTGCTCCTCAGCGCCCTGCTCCTCCAGCCTCTGCTCCGAGGATTCAGGCATGTCCCCGCCTGCCGTCGCCTGCGCGTCAGGCTCGTCAAAAACTTCG
>DVMU01000081.1 GCA_018714825.1 Candidatus Pullichristensenella excrementigallinarum | reverse complement strand
ATTCCCGGCGCGCTTTTTCGGAAGGCGTGCCGCGCATCAGAGCGGAAGGCAGGCCTCCAACCGGCCCACGCTTGTGGAAAGCTGTTCGCAGAAGGTGTCAAGATTGTTCGCGCGCTCCTCTCCGGAGGTGGCCAGGAAATGCTTGACGTGGTCCACCAGCGCCTGCGCGGCCTGCGTCATTTCCTCGGGCGCATTTTCGCATTTCGCCGCGCGCAGGTAGCGCGTGAGGGTTTCGCAGGCCCGTGCGAGATCCGCGTCGCCAAAGGCGCGCGCCTCGGCATTGAGGCGATTGAGCGATTCCCCGGCATCCAGACGCTGGCGGTGGTTGACTTTCGGGGTGTCGCATTGCACGCCCTCGGCATTGAGCCGGTCCACCATCTGCTTGACGTATTCGGGGCGGCTTTTGATGACCGATCGATATTTGTTCTGGTATCGCAGCATCCGGCTGTGATCGCCGTCGGCGAGCTTCTGCAAACAGGAGCGAACGGACTGGCCCTGCGCACGGGCGACGAGAACCTGCTCCATCAGCCAGTCTACCTCTTGCTGTGTAAAGGGCACGAATCGCTGGGTGCGTTCGGCGGCGCCTTCGCGCTTTTGAACCTGCGCGTAATAGTAATTGCGGATGCTGTTGGGGCGACGCCCGGTCTGCTGCGCAATGCGCTCGAATACGGCCTTGAGGGGGAGCCCCTGCTGCTGCGCTTCATCCGCCGTTTCCCAGAGAAGATTATTTTCGAATTCGCTCCAACCGGCACGCCTTCCCGTGCGAGAGATCGCCTGTTCCATTCTCTTTCCCTCCAAATGCTTGCTGATACAGAGTATGCACTAAGTATGGCTCCAATATACTGATTTCGGAAAAAAGCGAAAAAAATTTGAACCGCGCCATATGGAGGGGATCTATGCTATAATGGACGGGAGACAACACAAACGGCAGATGGAGGAATGGAAATGCGCTGGGATATGGGTTTGGATCTTGGCACGCGCAACGTGCGCATGGCTTTGCTCGCGGACGGACCGATTTTGTCCGAACCCGCGGCGCTGGCGCTGCGGGAGGGGCGCGATCAGCCCGTCAGCGCGGGCGAGGCGGCCTGGCAGCTGTATGGGCGCGAGTGCGAGGGCGTGGAAGTCTGCTTTCCGCTCAAGGATGGTTTGCTGACCAACAACCTCTATGCGCAGAAATTGTTCCAATGGCTGTTTTATGAAACTGAGGACAAGCGAAGGACCAGAAAATTTCGCGCCCTGATCAGCTGCGCGCCGCATTCCCGGCCCGTGCAGCGCGAGGCGCTTTTGCAGGCGGCCCTGGACGCGGGCGCGGGCGAGGCGGCGCTGGTGCGCTCGGACGCGGCTTCGGCGCTGGGAGCGGGGCTGGATATCTTGCGGCCCGAGGCCTCTTTGCTGGTGGATTTGGGCGCGGGGAAATGGACGGCCACGCTCTTTACAAGGGGCTTGATCGCCTCCGAGGAATATCTTCCCTACGGCATGGAGCGCATTCACGAGCGCGTGGCCGGGATTTTGCGCGAGCAGGAGGGATTTTTGATCGGGCCCAAGACGGCGGAGGATCTGACCAAGACGCTTGGCACCGCGTTGCCGCAGAGCGCGCCGGACATTCACATGCAGGTCGCGGGCGTCTCGGCGGAAAAGCGCCTGCCGCAATTGATCCGGGTACGGAGGGCGTTGGTGGCGGAGGCCTGTGAGGATGTGTTGCGCGAATTGGTGCGCATGTGCCGAAAGGTCGTCTCGCAGATACCGGAAGAACTGGCCGCGGATCTCAACGACGCGGGCTGCGTGCTCGCGGGCGGGGGCGCCGCGCTCCCCGGGTTGGACAAGCGCATCGGGGACGCGCTGGGAATCCCCTGCCGCGTGGCGGACGCGCCCGAAACCTGCGGCATTCTGGGAATGAATCGAATCATCAACCAGCCGGAGCCCTATGAGGGCCTGTTTTTGGAAACCATGGTCAGAACCGTCCGGCGCTGAGCGGGGCTGTGGACATGGGAGTTCCGGCGCGCATATCCCGGAGAATGCAATTCCCGCGGACAACGGTTCGCGGGAATTTTTGCGCGGATTTCCCCACGCGCGTTCCGGAAAGCCGATCGCTAGAAGCCTTGCGACGGCCGGGACAGATATTGAATTTCAAAGCATTTGCTGCCGAAATGAAAGCGGCTGCGCTCCATGCTGGAGACGAGGATCATCGCCTCCTGCCGAAAATCAAACTGCGCGGCAATAAGGGATTCAATATCCTGGCCGGGTTCGCAGATCACCTGAAGGCAGAGATATTCGCCCTGGGGGAGCGCAAGGATGTACGGGTCTTCTTTCGAGGGTTCGGAGATTTCCCAATAGATGGAGCGCGTCGCGCCGCCCGCCGCGCAGCGATAGAGCAGGCCCATGGGCAAAACCGGATACAGTTTTTGTTCGCGCGCGTAGCCATTGAGTTGGGCAAAGGTCGTTTCCAGGTCGCTTGCATGGGGCATACGATCGCCAAGCTCCCTTGTCACCAGCCGCCGCTGCGGAAAGAGGCGCCGGTACGGGGCGTCACGCCGGACGTATTGGCCGGAATCTTCCAGATAATTGAGCGTGTGCTCAATGCTGCGGAGGCTGTTTTGCAATTCGCAGATCTTTTCCTGCGCGCGCCGTTTGCCCTCTTCGAACAGATCGCGGCTGTGGAAATCGCCGCCCTGGTCGATGTAGGCCGCGAGCTGCTTGAGCGAAATGCCCAGATTGATGCACAGAAGGATCATGTCCAGCACCGAGAGCTGTTCGGCGGCGTAATAGCGATATCGCGTCCGGGGATCTATATACGCGGGCCGCAGGATTCCCAATCGCTCGTAATAGCGCAGGGAATTGATGTTGATGCCGCGCAGGCGGGCAAATTTGCTGATCGTAAAATAATGGTTCATACGCGCCTCCCTATTGACTCTATTATTATAACAGGGTTTACAATGGAAGACAAGCGAGGGTTTGCTTCGCGGAAGGAGTCGATGCGTATGGACAACAAGCAGGATTTTACATGCGGCAGCATCTTTGGGAAGATGATGCAGTTTATGATTCCCATTCTGGGCGCGCAAATTTTGCAGGCCATGTACGGCGCGGTGGACATGCTGGTGGTGGGGCGCTTTGGCACCAACGCGGGCATTTCCGGCGTATCCACGGGCAGCAGCATCATGAATCTGGTCACCTTTGTGCTCAGCCAGCTTGCCGCGGGCGTGATGATTCTGATCGGGCGCTATCTGGGAGAGCGCCGCAACGAGCGGATCGGCCGGCTCATCGGCGGAGCGGTGGCGTTTTTCCTGCTGCTTTCCGCGGTGTTGACGGTGGGACTGATCGCTTTCGCAGAACCCATCGCCATCCTCATGCAGGCGCCCGCCGAGGCGGTGGAGCTGACCGCGCAGTACATTCGCATCTGCGGCGTGGGATGCGTGTTCGTGGTGTTTTACAATCTGATCAGCTGTATTTTCCGCGGCCTGGGCAATTCGCGGTTGCCGCTTTTGTTTGTGGGCATCGCGTGCGTGGTCAATATCGTGGGAGATCTGCTGTTGGTCGCGGTATTCGATATGAACGTGGCCGGCGCGGCGATCGCGACCATCGGCGCGCAGGCGATCAGCGTGATTTTGTCCCTGATCATCATCCGGCGGCAGAAATTGCCGTTTGCGTTTTCCAGAAAGGATATTCGACTGGGCGGCGAGGTGCGTGCGTTTGTGCGCGTGGGCGCGCCTCTGGCGCTCCAGGAACTTTTGACCAACATCTCGTTCCTGGCCATCTGCGCGTTTATCAACCGCCTCGGGTTGGACGCCTCCAACGGGTACGGCATCGCGCAGAAGATCCAGTCGTTTGTGATGCTGGTTCCCTCGTCGATCATGCAGTGTATGGCTTCCTTTGTCGCGCAGAACGTGGGCGCGAACAAGGAAGACCGCGCCAAGAAGGGAATGCTCTACGGCATGGCCGTGGGCGCAGGCATCGGCGTGGTGATCGCCGGAATCGCGCTGTTTAAGGGAGATGTGCTCGCCTCCCTGTTTTCCGGGAATGCGAAGGACATTGCGCGGGCATTTGAATACCTGCGCGGCTTTGCGCCGGAAGCGGTGCTCACCAGCATATTGTTCAGCTTCCTGGGCTATTTCAACGGGCACTCCCGATCGACCTTTGTCATGACACAGAGCATCGCGCAGGCGTTTTTGATCCGCCTGCCGGTATCGTATTTCATGAGCATCCGTCCCGGCGCGTCGCTCACGGGCGTGGGCCTGGCCGTTCCGATTTCGACGATCTTCGGCATCGTCCTGTGCCTTCTGTACTATCGCCATATCGGCAGGCAACAGGAAGAATCTGCGGTCTTTACCGAGGGAGATCTCGAAAAACAGGCGTATAATCCGCTGGTTGCGACGGTAATCGCCATCAGCCGCAGCTATGGAGCGGGCGGCAGATCTGTAGGGCGGGCGGTCGCGGAAAAACTGGGCATCCCGTTTTACGACAAAAACCTCCTGGCTTCCACGGCGCAGAAGAGCGGCCTTTCGGTGCAATACCTGGCCGGAATCGACGAAAAAGCGCGGCCTTCTTTTGAACAGATTTATACCCTCGATCAGCCCGAACCGCTGCACAGCATCGCCGACCGCGCGCAGCGCGAGGTGATCGAACAGATTGCCGACGCGGGCGGCTGCGTGATCGTCGGACGGCGTGCGGACCAGGTGCTTTGGGGGCGAAAGAACCTGTTGCGCGTATTTGTGACCGCGCCGGAAGAAAGCCGGGCAGAGCATGTGGCGCAGCGCGAAGGTATTGCGCCGGAAAAGGCGCGTTCCAAGGTGCGCAAGGCCGATCGCGAGCGCGCGGAATACTGCAACAGCCGCGCCGGGGAGGGCTGGATCTGGGGCGAGGCCGCCTCATACGATCTGTGCGTGGACACGCAGCGGTTCGGCGTCGAGGGCGCGGCGGAACTGATCGTTTCGGCCGCAGAAAAAATGTAACCGCGCGGAAGATGCCGCGCGGCGGTGAAACAAAATCGCGGAAGATGCGGAAATCGGCCTATTTCTCCGGGCAGATCTCCCGATAAAACGCCTCGAGAAGCCGGGCGCCTTCAGAGAGATCATATCCCGCTTCGCGCAGGATGTGCCCGGCCGCCTCGCTTGCCTGCGTGCGGTCGGGCTGGGGAAGCGCGAGAAGGGCTTCGGCCCAGGCGCGGGGAGACTCCTCCAAAGAGCGATAGCGAACCAGGTCTGTCAGCGCAATTTCGCGGGTGACCTTGTCGCTGACGAGGCTCGGAAGCCCCGAGGCCTGCCATTCCAACAGCACGGTGGGAAATCCTTCGTAAAAGGACGGCAGGGCCATGACGTCCATCGCCGCCAGATAGCGTTCCACGTCCGGAACGCTTCCCGCGAAGAGCACCGAATCCGCCAGGCCGGAATTTTGGGCGGCCTCGCGGATTTTGTTCATCAAATAGCCGTCCCCGACCAGAAGGAGCTTCGCGTCGGGGCGGAGTTTTTTTAATTCCGAAAAGACCTGCATGAGAAACGCATGATTCTTTTGCCCGTTAAAGCGCCCCACATGGCCCAGCACCAGCCCGTCCAGGCCCAATTGCCTGCGGGCCTCTTCGCGCAACGCCGGATCGAAGGCAAAGCGGCCAAGCGCCGCGCCGTTGGGCAGGACGCGAAACGCGCGCCCCGGGAACAGCCATTTTCCCGCGTCGGTTCCGCAGGCGACGGCATGGGTGTACATTCGGTAGAAGAAAGGCCGGAGCCGGCGATCCGCCGTCAGATGGCGGCAGGTGGTGTTGTGACAGTGCGCCACGCGCACCCTGCATCCGCCTAGGCGGGCAGCGAGCAATTCGGTAAACAGAGTCGCGCTGTTGCCGTGACAGTGGACAATGTCGTACCGATTTTTGCGAATCAGCCGGGAAAGCTCTCGGATATATTGCAGGGATTTTTTTGATCGCGAAGCCGCGATGCGGTGCAGGGCGATTCCCTTGCCCTCGATCTGCGCGCGCAGATCGGGCGCGACCTCGTTCAGCGCGGCGAAATCCAGGGAAATGCCGCGTTCCAAAAGCGCCTGCGCGCGGTCCAGCGCGAACATGACCACGCCGTTGCGGGTAACCGGGATGGTAAAGATGTGGAGAATGCGCATCGGAAGGCCTCCTTTGGGGAGAGGTCAGGCGTCCAGAGGTTTAAGTCCGTCCGGACGCAGTCCCGTCTTTTTGGCTTCGTGCAGTTTGGCGTCCACCAAGAAGCGGTACATGCAGGAATACATGAAGTGATAGATCAGGCCCTCTTTGCCGTCCAGAAAACCCAGTTGGAGGATGTATCGGACGAAGAAGACCGCAAACGCACGCAGGAACATCGGAAAGCGATAGTACACGCCTCCCTTGAGGCGGCGGGTACGGCGAATGTGGCTGTCGGAGACGCGGTCGGCATTCAAATCGGCCCGAAGAATGTCCATGACCTCGCGGGTCGCGTACCAGTTGAGCTTTTGTGCGAAATGATCGATGGATTTGAAATCGTAATGATCAAACCGGGCGCGCAGTTGGGCGGCGCGACCCTGGGTAAGGAGGGTGTGTTCGTCCATAAAGCGATCTTCCACTCGGCCGCTGCCGAAGCGGAAGAACATCAATTTGCGCTTTTTCGCGCCGCCGTGCCGGATAGCGCGGCCCAGGAGATAGAAGGTGGCCTCCATCGTGATGCCGTGGATTCCTTCCGCGCGCGGGGAGGCCAACAGGGGTGCGGCTTCGCGTTTGACGGCGTCGGTCAGGCGTTCGTCCGCGTCGATCCGCAGCACCCATTCGGTGTCGATTCCGGCATTGTCCAGCGCCCAATTGAATTGCCAGGCATAGCATTTCCATTCATGCTGGAGGATCTCCGCGCCCATTTCCCGGGCGATTTCCAACGTTCGGTCGCGGCTGCCGGAATCCACCACAACCACCCGCCGGGCAAAGCCCTGCAGGGATTTGAGGCAATCCGGCAGATTTTTTTCCTCGTTTCGGGTCAGCACAATGGCGGTAAGATCCTGCATAGCGCGCACTCCTCGATCCTTTGCCTCCATTATACGACATCCGAGGGGGCAAGACAAGTCGAATTTGGGCGTGGCGACGCGACAAAACCTTATAGCGCGGGGAAGCGCGCGCGGATTCGGGATTGCGCGCGCAGCGCCAGCGCCAGAGCGGGTCCGCCCACCACCGCGAACGCGGCCTGCATCAGATTGCCGGGAATGCTGCTTGCGGCGGCCAATCCGTTGCCCAGCAGGATGGCGGCGTATAGGAAATAGCCCAACACCATCCAAATTTCGGCGGCAATCGCGGAAAGCACCATACCCATCGGCCTCTTTCCCATCGCGCGATAGAGAAGGCCGGAAAGAATCACCATGAGCGATTTGATGATCAGGGTGCCGGGCGCGTAGAGCAGATAGCCGGTCAGGGCGTCCGCGAGCAGGGAGCCGACGCCCCCGGCCACCGCGCCGTGCCAGGGCCCGAGCAGATACGCGCACAGCAGCACCACGATGTCTCCGAGGTTGACAAAGCCGTTCATCGGCGAAGGAATTTGCACCACAATGGTGCCAATATAGGTCAGCGCAGCCAAGAGCGCCGAGGAAATCCAGATGTGAATTTGACGCGTATTCATGGAAAACACCTCGCGATTTCGGGATTGCCCACATTGTAACAGAGTTCCAATGTGCATACAAGAATAAAATTGTATGCATGACAATTTTCTGAAATCGCGCGGCAACGTCAGGCCGACGGTCGGGAACCGAGCAGGTCGCGCAGTGTGAGCAGCGCCTGTTCCAGTTCCGAAAGATCCTTGGGCGCGCCGATGGCCAGGCGAACGGCCTCCACGGGCCTGGCCGCGCCCACGGCAAAGCGGTGCGCGCCGTAGACCTGCACGCCGCGTTGCTCCGCCAGGGATTCGAACGATTCGCTTCCCCAGCCGTCGGGCAGCAGCAGCCATCGGAAAATGCATTCCGGCGCGCCCAATACGCGGAAATCCGCGAGGATTCGATTCACCAGGCGATTGCGCGCGCGCGTCTTTTCGCGCAGGGCGGCGGTGATGCGGTCCGCCTGTTCGGAGGCGATAACGCGCGAGGCCAGTTCCAGCAAAAACGGCGATACGGTCAAATTCAGATTTGCCAGCGCCTCGGAGACGGCGGGGAATAGCCGCGGCGGAACGGCGATATGCGAAAGCCGCAATCCGGGAAGCACGGTCTTGGAAAGGCCCGCGATGTAGAGGGTGCGCTCCGGGGCGAACGAGGCCACGGCCGGAAGCGGCGAGGGATTCAACAGACTGTGGACCGCGTCTTCCAAAATCAGAAGATCCCATTTGCGCGCCGCGCGCGCCAAGGATTCTCGACCGTGGAGCGAGAGCGTATGCGTGGTGGGATTTTGGTAGTCGGGCATGATGTACAGGGCGCGGATGCGGCCGGCGCGGGCCGCGTGCGCGATCCCCTCTTCCGACATTTCGCCCGCGCACTGTTCCACGGGCACGAGCGTGATTCCCAGCATCTTGGCGAGGTTTTTCACCCCCGGATAGGTCAGGGGGTCCACGCCGATGCGGTCGCCCGGCTCAAACAGACCCGCGAGAATCGCGGCCAGGGCGTTCTGCGCGCCGTTGGCGGTCAAAAGACATGCGGGATCGGCCGCGAACCCCGCTTTGGCCATGCGCCGGGCGGCCGCTTCCCGCTGCCAGTCGCGCGCGATGGAGGCGCCGTAGCCAAAGAGCGCGCCGAAGTCCGGCTCCGACATCATCTTTTTGAGAATGGAGAGAATTTCGCGGAAATCGCCCGGCTCGGGCATGACGCTTCCCAAGTCGATTAACGCCTGGGCGTCTGTAGGGCGGGAAGAGAGCGCGTCGTAAGAGACAAAGGTTCCGCTGCCCACCGAGCCTCCGATCAGCCCCTTGCGGTTGGCCAGGCGGAACGCGCGCGTCACGGTGGACAGGTTCACATCCAAAAAATCCGCCAGTTCGCGTTGCGGAGGCAATTTGGCGCCCGGCAAAAGCTTCCCCAAGCGGATATCCTCCTCCAACCGTTCCGCAAGGGCAAGATACAGGGGCTGTTTTCCCCGGAGCAGTACGGGTTTCCAACTCATCGGATAATTTTCGAAGGAATTGACGGGCATGATTGCACCTCCCATACATACAATTATAGGATTGTGCGGGGCGCGTGGCAAGCGGTGGAAGAGATTTCGGCCAAAATCCGCGGAAGTTACAGAGTATTCACAATTTGTGAGAACTTTTGGGAAAAAGTATGGTATAATAGGCTTGTCCGACTTCTTTGGAATTTAAGAGGAGGGTTTTCTTTGGTTTCCGACCCTGCGGGTTCAATTCTATTGCTCATTCTGTTTTTGCTCGGCGGAGCAATCGTGCGCGCGGCGGAGGCTGCGCTTTCTATGGTAAATGACGAACAATTGGAACAACAGGCGGAAAAGGGTTCCCCGCGAGCGCGGCGTATTGCCCTGCTTGCGCAATGGTCGAAGGAGCGCTTTGGCCGGCTGACCTGCGCGTTTGCGGTGATGCTGACGGGCTTTGCGCTTTGCGCGTATGTCCGGCTGTTTCCCGTGTTTCTCAAGTGGCTTTCGGGGATCGGCGCGGAGGGATTGCGCGAAGCGATCGCGGCGCTGCTGCTTTTGATTCTCTGCGCGGGGACGTATTACGCCTTTGCGGGGCTTGTGCCGAGCTGGGCTGCCAAGAACGGGCCGGAAAAGGCGCTTGGGCGCGTGCTTACGCCCGCGTATGCGCTTTGCGGCCTGTGTTTTCCGCTCTATAAGGTCGCGCGCGGAATTGCGGTCGCCGCGCTCATGCCCTTTCGCATCAAACCCAATGGAGATCGGGGCCGCGTGACCGAGGAGCAGATTCGCATGTTGGTGGATATCGGCGAGGAAAAGGGCGCGATCGAGGCCGATGAAAAGGAAATGATCGAAAACGTCTTCGAGTTCAACAACATGACCGCCGAGGAGTGCATGGTGCACCGCAAGGACG
>DVMU01000080.1 GCA_018714825.1 Candidatus Pullichristensenella excrementigallinarum | reverse complement strand
TGTCAAAATCTTCTTTTGACACGCAGAGAGCCGGTTTGCCCACTTGAGGCAGACCGGCTCTCTGTTTCCTGCGAGGGCGCAGCGTTGGGCCATCGGGTTTTATCCCTTGACCGCGCCTGCAATGACGCCCTTGATGATGTGTTTCTGGCAACAGAAATAGAAGATGACGATTGGGATGATTGCCAGCACCAGCATGGCCATGATCGCACCCATATCGCGGTTGCCGTATTGCCCATGCAGGTATTGCACGGCAATGGGAATGGTCTTGTACTTGGTGCCGATCACGAGATAGGGCAACAGATAGTCGTTCCAAATCCACATGGCATTGAGAATGGCGACGGTGATGGCCGTAGGCTTGAGCACCGGAAAGACCACGCAGAAGAACGTGCGCACCGGGCCGCACCCGTCGATGTGCGCGGCCTCTTCAATTTCCATGGGGACATAGCGGGCAAAGCCGGTGAACATGAACGTCGAAAGGCCTGCCCCGAAGCCGAGATAGATCAGCAGGATGCCGATAGGATTGTCCAGATGCAGGATGTTCGCGGTCTTGGACATGGTGTACATCACCATTTGGAAGGGAACGACCATGGAAAACACCAATAAGAAATAGATAAATTTCATCAGCCGCGTATTGACCCTGGCCAGATACCAGCCGGTCATGGCGGTAAAGAGCACGATCAGGGCAACGGAGGCCACCGTTATGAACAGGGAATAGCCGAACGCGCTGAAGAAGCCGGTGATGCGAATGCCGTTTACATAATTGTCCAATCCCGCGAAGGTCTGCGCATTGGGCAAAGCGAAAGGCTGATCGCTGATATAGAGACGCCCCTTGAAAGAGTTCATCAAGACGATCAAAATCGGCAATAGAAACGCGATGCAGACCAGGCCGACGCCGATGGTGATTCCCCAGGAGCGAGCGCTCTTGCGGCGGGAAAAAGAGATGTTTGCCATTACCGATCAACCTCCTTCCGGCGCGTGAGATATAGCTGAACAAACGCGATGAGCGCGACCAACAGGAAGAACAGAACGGCCTTGGCCTGCGCGATTCCCTCGAATCCCGAGCGATCATAGAACGTCTCGTAGATATCGAGCGCGAGCATGGCCGTTTTCTTCGAAGGAGCGCCTGCGGTAAGCGCCAGGTTCTGGTCGAAGAGTTTAAAGGAATTGGTCAGCGTCAGGAAGGTGCAAATCGTGACTGACGGCATGACCATGGGAAGCGTAACATGCGTAAGACGCTTCCAGCCGCTGGCGCCGTCCACATCCGCCGCGTCGTACAATTCGCCGGGAATGGATTGAATGCCGGCGATATAGATGATCATCATATAGCCGATCATCTGCCAGTTCATGAGAATTACAAGTCCCCAAAATCCGAAGCGCGCGTCGGAAACCAGCGTCTTCCCCCAATGAGAGAGAATTCCGTTAAAGAGCAATTGCCACAACACGCCCAAGACGATTCCACCGATCAGGTTGGGCATGAAAAACACCGTGCGGTACAGATTGGTTCCGCGGGCATTCTTGGTCAAAAGCAGGGCCAAGGCAAAGGCGAAGACATTCACCGTCAACACCGAGACAACGGTGAATTTTACCGTAAACCACAGGGCGTTGAGAAATTCCCCGCTGACCTTCCCATACAGCAACAACTGACCGCTGGTGACTCCTTCGATGTGCTTTCCGCCAAAGAAGAGTATGTCGAAGTTTTTCCAACCGACCCATTTGGCGTTGGTCACCGTCGTGAACTCCGTGAACGACAGATAGATGCCCATCAAAAACGGAATCAAAAACGCGATCACAAACGCGATGAGGGTGGGCAGAACGAACATCGGGAAATACTTCCTGAGCGTCTTCTGCATAGCGAACCCCTCCCCAGATTACATTTCGCCGCAAAAGCGTTTTTCTGCGGCATTTTGGCCCGATCGCAGGCCATGGAAAGTCCGTATTTTCTTCATCGCCCCGGCCTGCGGGGCAAAAAATTAAGCCGAAGTGAAGCGCCCGCTAGGGGGCGCTCCACCATTATGCGTTCCGAAATTGCCGCCAGTTCGCATTCGGACGCAAGGCGCGTCTTCCCTGCAACATCGCGACAACAGAAGCGGATTACAGGGCCCGCTCCATCATCCAGCTCTCTACGACAACCTGCGAGACGCCTTCCCAATCCATCGATCCCTGCAAATACTCCAGCAGAGCGTCGCCGACATAGTTCTTAAACGCCTCGGACGGGAACGCGGCGAACGTCCACGGAACCGATTGCACGCCGTCCATTTCCATCCAGCGGAGTACTTCCTTGGAAAGCGGATCTTCGGGCTTTTCATCCTCTTCGAAAGTGTTGAACGGAGAGAGGAACATCAGATCGTTTTTCACATAGGCCTTGCCGGTTTCAGAGCTGAACAGCCAGACCAGGAAATCGATGGAGGCCTGCTGCTTTTCTTCGGAAACCTGGGAATTGACACACAGATAGTTTTCCGTCCCGATGCACAATCCCTGGGATTCTTCGCCTTCCACGCCGGTGTAGATCGGAAGGAACTTGATATCCTCGTCGGCTACGGTATTGCCGTCCACGCCGAGAATCTGGCTGGCGCCCCAGTTGCCGTTCTGCACCATGGCGCACTGGCCCAGTGCGAACTCCGCCATGGAATCGTTGACGGTCTTGTTGCTCAAAAGGCCCTTGTCCGTGACGGAATTCTCCGTATAGAGATCAAAGATGTTCTTGAAGTTCTCCCCATAGCTGAACTGCACTTCCTGGGCGTTGAGGCCATTGAGAATCGTATCGCCGCCCATATCCGCGAATTCGTAGTAGAAGGGCAGGTTCAGAAGATGCGTCTGCCATCTCCACTGTTCGCCGGCAGCCATGGAGGTGGAGGCGAAGACGCCTTGGATGCCGAGCTCATCTTTCAGAGCGGTCATATCCTCGACCAGAGCCTTGAGCGCGGCGAAGTTGTTGATCTCGTCCATAGAGGTATATTCGGTCGCCTTATTGGCGGAAGCGAAGTATTTTTCCATGATGGCGTCGTTGTAGATGATGCCGTACCCCTCGACGACATAGGGAACGGCGTAAACCGCGCCATCTTCGCTCACGGCCAGGCTCTTATCGGAGAGCATCTCATAGAATGCGCTTCCGGAAAGATCCAGGCAATATTCCTTCCAGCTCTGCAATCCCACCGGGCCGTTGATCTGGAAGATGGTGGGCGCTTCGGCCTTGGCGATTTCGGAGCGGAGGGTCTGCTCGTAGGTGCCGCTCGCGGCGGTGACGACATTGACGTGCACGCCGGTTTCCGCCTCATAATCCAAGGCGATCTGCTCGTAGACCGATGCGATTTCGGGTTTGAAGTTGAGGAAGTAAATCTCCACGGGTTCTTCCGCAACCGCGCAGAGGGCAGACAGACTCAACAGCAGAGTCAGCAACAGCGCCAGCCATTTCTTCATAATCCTACTTCCTTTCATCTCGGCGGAGGATATTCTCCAAATTGACAATTTGCGCAAAGAATTAGACACAAAATTGCCTAGAATTAGTATACACTATTCGGTGGGATTTGTCAAGCGCAAATCCCACCGATTGCACAGAAATATATAATCGATGTAAAGCTATTCTTGAAAAATGTGCAACAAACGGGGGAGAATCTGGTCTTCCTGCAAGGTGAGCTTCGCATAACAGCCGTCTTTGAGCGCGCCGGGATTGACCAGCAACGTTCTGCCGACATATCCGGCGAACGCGCGGTGCGTATGCCCGAACAGCGCGACCTTGCAGCCGAGTTCTTCCGCCCGATAGGAGAGACGGCTCAAACCCGATTTTACGCCATACCGATCGCCGTGCGTAAGGAAGAAATCCACGGAAAACAGCTTCGCCGTCAATTCCCGCGGAGTGGGGGAAAAGTAATCGCAGTTTCCGGACACGCTGAGCACGGCATGTCCGGTAAAATCTTCCAGACGTTGCGCGTCCCCAATGACATCGCCCAAATGCACCATGGCGCTGAACCGGCCTTCCTTCCAGATTTGCGCGATGTCCATGAGCCGGGAGGTCGCGCCGTGGCTGTCGGAGAGAACCAGTATTTCAGCCATTTTCTTCCTCCAACTGCTCCAGCAGCGCCTGGATCGCGCGAGCGCGGTGCGAAACGCGATTTTTGGCCGCCTCGTCGGCTTCGGCAAAGGTCAGGTTGAGATCGCGCGACAGGAAGAGAGGATCGTATCCAAATCCGCCCTCGCCCCGATAGTCCTTCAAGATTTCTCCCTCGCAGGCGCCGTAGGCCACAAGGGGTTTCCGGCCGGGACGGGTCAGGGCGATAGCGCAGGCGTAGCGCGCGGTGCGGGGCGCGGGCGTGTCCGCCAGTTCGCGCAGAAGGAGTCGGTTGTTGGCTTCGTCATCGCCATGCACGCCGCAATAACGCGCGGAATGCACGCCGGGGCGTCCGTCCAATGCGTCCACGATCAGGCCGGAATCATCCGCCAATGCCGCGCAGCCGGTCGCCTGGGTCAGGGCCTGCGCCTTGAGCAGCGCGTTTTCTTCAAAGGTTTCGCCGTTTTCCTCGACCTCCATCTCCACGCCCATCTCGCGCATGGAATATACGTCGAAGCGTTCCTTCAGAAGAGAGCGCAATTCCTTGATCTTTCCGAAGTTGTTGCTGGCCAGCGCCAGTTTCGGCTTTTTGCCGATGAGTTCGGAGGCGTCGCCCAGCGCCGAGAGCTGTTTTTCCATCAATTGGAGGATGCCGTTTTCCGCCAATGCCAACAGGGTATCCAGCTCCTTGCGGCGGAAAGGCCTTCGCTCGCCGGTTCCCTGTACCTCGACAAAGCCCAATTCGCCCTTTTCCCGCGCCATGACGATGTTGACATCCGCCTGCGCCCGGCTGTCCTGCGCGTATTCCAGATCAAGCGCGCACTGTTGCTCCACAATGCCCGCGGAAACCGCCGCTACCTGCCTGATTACCGGGGAGTCCTGGATCACTCCCTCACGCAACAGTTTTTCTACGGCCAGTACGAGCGCCACAAAGCCTCCCGTGATGGCGGCGGTGCGCGTGCCGCCGTCGGCCTGCAGAACGTCGCAATCGATGTAGATCGTGCGCTCTCCTAGCCGCGTCAGATCGCAGGCCGCGCGCAACGAACGGCCGATCAACCGGCCGATCTCCACATTCCTGCCATCTTTTTTGACACCGTCCCGCGCCTTGCGCGAGGGGGTCGCCCCGGGCAGCATCGCGTATTCGGCGGTCAGCCAGCCGCGCCCCGTTCCCTTCAAAAATGGCGGCACGCCCTCCTGGACGGAGGCCGTGCACAAAACGCGGGTTTTGCCGGATTGGATCAGGGCGCTTCCCGCCGCCATTTCCGTAAAATGTGGTAAGATTTCAACCGATCGCATCTCTTCCAAAGCTCTTTGGTACATGTTGTTTTCCTCCGGTTATTCAAAATTGAAAATCAATTCGGACTGCGTCTGAATGCTCTGGGAAACAATTTCGTCGGCTACGTTCGCGTAAGTAGGAACCGACAATGTGTTTTCGCCGGGATCATACGCCTCGCCGTCGACATAGATTTCTACCTTTTCGATCCCGTCAAATTGCGTACAGGTCATGACCAGAGCCTTGAGCGCGAGGCGTCCGCCGTCGGAATTCTGCGCGAGCTGAATGAATTCCTTGGTAAAGTTCAGCTTTGCCACGCCGTCTTCGACCGTCACACCGATCAGTCCGCAACCCGCAGGCAACACATCCTCCAGGGGGCTCGCGGCATTCGGTCCCTTGGCCAATTCCAGAACCGCCGTGTGGATATCGGGCTCCGAATAGACCATACGGGTCACCGGAACCAACACGCTTCCCGAATCTCCGGGGAAGTAGAGCGTCACGGGTTCCGCATCCGAAAGGGAGATCGTGCTTTCGGCGAGCTCTGGGTTGATGTCGATGCGGCTGAACTGTCCGGAAACGGAGGTGCCGTGGGTCAGCGTTTCCCGCTTCTGGCCGTCGATGAGGAATTCCACCTTTTCCACGGTCGGGAATTCCGTAAGGGTCTGCACCACGGCCGTGACCATGTTGCTTTCCGCCGCCGCGTCCGCAAGCGAGAGAACTTCTTTGCCCAAATCGATGCGCGCCAACCCTCCGGTGATGTCCAAATCGATCGAGACGTTTTCAGGGAGCACGGTCCGCAACCCCAGTCGCGCGGCCTGCATGTCGTTCTGCGCGGATTGCACCATCAGGGAAAGCGTGGCCTTTGCAATGCCCTCCTCTGCGGGAACCTTGCACATCACGGGAACCAAATACCCGTAATTGTCCTGATAGTAGACGATCGTGTCCATCGTGCCTGCGGTCTCCGTTACGGAAGTCGCCTCGGGAGAAGCGCTCGCTTCAGGAGAAGCGCTTGGCTGGAGGGTCGGCTCAACGGGCATGGCCGTGGCTTCCGGCGTCGGCGTGATCGCGGGCGTCGTGGTTTCGTCCGACGGCCGCTGCCAAATCGTCCAGGTACAGGCCAGCGCGATTGCCACCACCAGCAGTGCAAGCGCCAGCAGATACAACTTTCGCTGGTTTCCGGTGAATTTCATAGATACCCTCCTCACGCAAGTCCTTTTCAATCCAATGTATTCCATGGAATGCCGGACTAGTACCTGCGGGAAAGCTTAAATATTGTACCACACCTTGCGCGGTTGCGCAATCACCCCGCGTATGGTAAAATAGCCTTTGTTTGGAGGAATGGTTATGCCGATGGATGGATTGATGCTCTCGTTTTTGACGCAGGAGCTGAAACAAAGGTTGGAAGGCGGACGCGTGGACAAGGCGGCGCAGCCGGAAAGAGATGAGGTGAACCTCTCCATCCGCAATCACGGGGAGAATATGCGGCTGCTTTTATCGGCCAGCGCGGGTTGCGCGCGCGTGCACCTCACGAAGGCCAGGCGCGCCAATCCCCTTGAACCGCCGATGCTTTGTATGCTCCTGCGCAAACACATCGTGGGCGGACGTGTGCGGGAGATCCGCCAGATCGATGCGGATCGCATTTTGGAAATTGAATTTGAGCATGTGGACGAATTGGGCGACAGCGCGAAAAAGACGTTGGTGTGCGAGTTCATGGGGCGGCATTCCAATCTCATCCTCGTGGGGGCGGACGGCCGCATTCTTGAGAGTGCGAGGCGCGTCAGCGAGCACATGTCTTCGGTGCGGGAAGTCCTGCCGGGGCTTTTCTATGAACGCCCTCCGAAGCACAACAAGGTTCCCTTTGACGCGCCGGAAGAGGAAATCGCCGCCGCGCTGCAAGGCGCGAACGGTCCCTTGCACAAGGCGATTTCTTCTTCTGTCAGCGGGCTTTCGGTGCAGACCGCGCGCGAGATTGCGTTTCGCGCCGTAGGAGCGACCGACGCGCACACGCAGGAACTCAATATGGAGGACGCTTCCCGGGCTGTCGCGCGTGCGATCGGGGAAATTTGCAGAGAGTGGGCGCCGCAATTGCTTTTTGATGGGGAAACGCCGGTGGACGTGACCGCGTTTCCTTTCCAAAGTTTGCAACATCTTTCCAGCCGGGCGTATCCCACGCTCAGCGAAGCGATGGACGCTTTCTATGAGGCGCGCGACCGGCAGGATCGCATTCAGCAGAAATCCTCGGCGCTGCACCGGGTTCTCAAAAACAACATCGAGCGGTGCGAAAAAAAGTTGGCCCTGCAACGGGAAGCGCTCTTGGGCAGCGAGCGCATGGAGGAATACCGCCTGAAGGGGGAATTGCTCACCGCGAGCTTGCGCCTTGTCAAAAAGGGGCAGAAGAGCGTCCTGCTTCCCAACTATTATGAGGAAGGAACACCGATGATCGAAATTCCGCTGGAGGAAAAGCTCACGCCCAACCAAAATGCGCAGCGCTATTTTAAGCTCTATCAAAAGGCGCGCTCGGCGAAAATTCTGGCAAAGGAACAGATGGAGAAGACCCAGGAAGAACTCGACTATCTCGAGGGGCAAATGGACAACCTGGGAAAGTGTCGGGAAGAAGCGGAGCTGTTTGAAATCCGGCAGGAATTGGAAAAATACGGCTATGTTCGGAAAAATCACAACCGCAGACAGCTCAAGGCGCTGGAGCCTTCCAAGCCCATGCGCTTTTCCGCCCCGGACGGTTCGATTGTTTTGGTCGGAAAAAACAACCTGCAAAACGACAAGCTGACCTTTACGGCCAATCCGCAGGATTGGTGGCTGCACGCCAAGGATATGCCCGGATCGCACGTCATCTTGGCCAATCCGCAGGCAGGGGAGGCGGCGATCCTCTTTGCCGCGAGGCTTGCCGCACGCTATTCGAGGGGAAGCGCCTCCACGCGGGTTCCCGTGGATCTTACGCGGCGCAGATATGTCAAAAAGCCCTCCGGGGCAAAACCGGGATTCGTGATTTATACCAATCAGAGGACGCTTTTTGTCGCGCCGATGGAGGATTTGCCTTCGGATCGGGATCCCGGAAAACCGAACGGTTCTGCTTCGGAAGGCTAAAAAACCGTGCCTCGCGAAACAAAGTCGCGGGGCACGGTTTTTTTAGAATTATGCGCTGACATCCGCAAGCGCAACGTCCGCTTTCGGCAATTTTCTTCGGACAAAGAGGAAACAGCCGAAGTGAACCATTGTCGTCGCAAGCCAGGAAATCGGATAAGAAATGTAGAGGGTTTCCAGGGTATGATGCGCGGCAAAGATGGTATAAATCCATACCACGCGCACCAGGCAGACGCCGATCGTTGCGACGATCATGGGCGTGAGAGAATATCCCATGCCGCGGAGCATTCCGACCATGACCTCCATTAGCCCGCACAGGAAATACGTGGTACAAATAATGCGCATTCGCAATTGTCCGAAGGCGATCATGGCCTCAAAGGAATTGGCACTGTTGGCCTCGTCAATATAGATGCTCAAAAGCGGCCGGGAGCAAAGCGTTGCCAATCCGCCGAGGGTCACGCCGAAGCCCAACACCAGCAAAACGGAGGTCAACAAAATGCGGTTAATCCGGCTATACCGCTGCGCTCCCACATTTTGCCCCGTAAAGGCGAGCGCGCCCTGGTAGACGGAGTTCATAGAAGTGTAGACGAAGTTTTCAATATTGGACGCTGCGGCGTTGCCAGCCATGGCCAAGGAGCCGAAAGAATTGACCGAGGACTGAATCAACACATTGGATGCCGAGAAGATCGCGCCCTGTAATCCGGCGGGCAAGCCGATCTTGGCGATGGCAAAGAGCTTATCCCGATAGACGCGAATTTCGCGCGGGAAGAGGCGAATGCTGCTGTGAGAGCGCAGCAGAGACAAAAGAACCAGAACCGCGGAAATATACTGGGAAACAATTGTGGCAATGGCGACGCCCGCTACGCCTAAGCCGAACAGGGCCACAAAGACATAGTTGAGAATGATATTGATGATGCCCGCCGTGGTCAAATAATAAAGGGGACGTTTGGTATCGCCCACGGCGCGCAGAATCGCAGCGCCAAAATTGTAGACCATGTTGCCGGGCATCCCAAGGAAATAGATGCGCATGTAGAGCGCCGCGCCGTCGAGCACGTTTTTTTCCTGGATGCTCATCGCTTCGAGCAAGGATTTCGACATGAACACCCCAAAGACTCCGACCACTACGCCCATGATCACGCTCAGGGCGATCGAGGTATGAACGGATTCCCGGATATCCTTGTGCCGGCCCGCACCGTAGTATTGCGAGACGACGACGCTGGTGCCGATCGATAAGCCCATGAAAATATTGATAATTAAGTTGATCAGCGCCGAGGTCGCTCCCACCGAGGCCATGGATTCGGGCCGGTCAAAGCGGCTGACCATGATCAGGTCGGCTGCGTTGTAGAGCAATTGAAGAATGCTGGTCAGCATCAAAGGGATGGAGAAACGAAGCAAATTTTTGAGGATTGACCCTTGGATCATGTCCACTTCCACTCTTGGACGGTGCAAAAATTTCATGGCGCATACTCCTGTCAAAAATTCAATTTCGTTATAGCATCTGCATATTGATTGTGTTCGCAGAGCCTGTTAACTTTGGCCGGCTCACGACAAAATAACGCTCGATTTGCCCCTGGATATCCGCCAGGAGCGCACATACCACATGGAAACGAGAATCAGATCCGCGCCTGCCCATGCCAGCACCTCCGCATAGAAGACGCCGGAGTAGCCGATTTTTTTGCTCAGCCAGATTGCCGCGGATACGCGCATGATAAATTCGACCACCCCCGATAACATGGGTGTCAGCGTGTCTCCCGAACCTTGCAGGGAAGAACGGTAGACATAGAGAATGTAGAGAATGGGAAGGCACATGCTCATCAGCGATAGGAATTCGAACGCAACATCCAGGGCCTGGGCGGCCTGGGCCGCCTCCCGCAAATCCTCGACATTGACTTTCACAAACAGCGAGAGGATTTCGCGCCCAAACAGCAACATGCTGCCGCCGATGACCGCCGAGGTGGCCAGTGCGGCGAGGACGCCCGCGCGCACGCCCGATCGAATTCGCGAAAACTCCCGAGCGCCCAAATTCTGGCCGACATAGGTGCTCATGGAATATCCAAAGGAAGTCGCGGCGACTTCCAATACGCCGTAGAGCTTGTTGGTCGCGCTGTATCCGGCGATAAAGGCGACGCTAAATCCGTTGACGACCTTTTGCACGATCATGCCGCCCACGGAGATGATGGCGTTTTGCAGCGCCACCGGGAGCCCCAGACGAATCAGAATCCAATCCAATTTCCGCTCAAGGCGGAAATCTTCCTTTCGCAAGAGGAAAATTCGGTTTTTCGCAAGCGCGCGCAAGCAGAAGAGCACGGAAAACGCCTGTGCAATCACCGTTGCCAGGGCCGCGCCCGCCACGCCGCAGGGAAAGACCACCACCAACAGAAGATCCAGGCCGATGTTGATCCCCGAGGCCACCAGCATCGCCAGCAGCGGCGTTCTTCCATCCCCCAAGGCACGCAGGATTGAGGAACAGAGGTTAAACGCCATAACCACGGGAGTCGCGAAGAACAGCATGCGGATGTAGCGGGTCGATAGCGGAAGAATTTCCGGGGGTGTTTCCAAAATCTCCAGCACAAACCGAATGCTCAACAGCCCCGCGACGGTCAGTATCGCCGCGGCAATCGCGGAAAGAACGCAGGAATTGCCGATCGTCTTTCGCAAGCCGGGAAGATTTCCCGCGCCGTATTCCTGCGCCATGCGGATGCAGAAGCCTTCGGAAAGGCCCTGAATAAAACTGAGCATCATCCAGTTAAACCAGCTTACTGCGCCCAGCGCCGCGAGTGCATTTGAACCCAACGCCCGGCCCACGATGGCCGTGTCCGCGACCGTGTAGAGCTGCTGGCAGGCATTCCCCAGCATCAGGGGAAGAGAGAGGGACAAAATTAATCGAAGAGGGTTTCCTTCCGTCATATTGCGGGCTTTAAATTGCATATCCGGGAACCTCGGCTGTGTGCGGTTTCTATCGAAATTATACTGTGCGAATATTCGGATGTCAATAGGAAAGGGAGCCTCCCCGGGGAAGTTGTGCGCGAGCAACGAGGAGGG
>DVMU01000079.1 GCA_018714825.1 Candidatus Pullichristensenella excrementigallinarum | reverse complement strand
GGTGGGTTTGAGTGTTCCGTATTATTCCACGCTGGAACGGAACAAGCACGAAATCTCTTTCCGCACTGCGGCAAGGCTGCGAAATCGATGTGGATTGGATCTCAACGCGTTGGCTGAGAGACTCGATTGGGATTGGAAAAAGTCGGATGTGGGCTGCTAAGGGAACCACATCGAACAGTTTCCTATCCGCGAGATTTGAAAACAAAATTCCTCCGGTCAATGGCCGGAGGAATTTTACAGATTGGCAGATCCCTTCCGGAGAGCGTGCGGAAACCTTTCAAGCCTTGCCCGTCCTCATCGGCAGGGGAAAATCCTCTTTTGCAAGGGGGACGATGCGCCCCAATCTTGGAATTGTGCGGCTCGATTTCTACGTTTGCGGGAAATTCTTTTGGATAAAGGCATCGCAGGCGCCCAGGAGCGCGCCGCCGTGCCCTGTTCGATAATAGCGCAAAAACATCGGAAGCATCAAAAGCGCCCCGGCCGTGCAGACCAGCATGTCCTGCATGGTATCGTTGATGCCGGTGGTTTGCACCTTCTGTACATCTACGCCGGTGACGAAGTGAATGCCGTATTCGCACATTTCCCACACCCCCGCCACGGCCAGCGCGGTTAATATGCAGAATATGATCGCCAATTTGCAATCGCCTTTTTCTACTTTGTGACTGCTTTTGAGCGCATAGAACAGCGGCAGTGCCAGGAGCATGGTCAGGCATCCGGAGAGCGTGTGCATGATCTTGTCAAAATATGGAAACCACACATAGAACTGGCAGGCCGTCCCCAGCATCCAGGCCATAAACACAAACAACGCAAAGAAGAAATCAAGCGGATAGCTGCGCTTGAGCCCAGTCAGGCGGTAGAACAACTCTAGCCCTGGAAAGAGGACGATGGTTGCCAGAGAAAGCAAATAGTGATAGGAATCGCCCGAGGGAAGATAATACAAAAAGAGAGCAACGCTGGCGATGGAATAGACAATGGCGAAGAGAAAATAGAGCTTTTTAAACAGGATTTCGCGTTGCAGATTGGATTGCAAAAGAAACACACCCTTTCCTCTCTTCCCAGTATAGCAAAAATACGGGGAAGGTTTGTGGCAGGTGTGTTAGAAATTGCCTCAACAGCAGAAAAACCAGCGACCGCAAAACGGACAAAACATCTGTGCCAGGCACAGCCACACGCAGGGATTGTTCAGGCTCGGCGTTCCATAGCGGCGTCCGTAGGCTTGGTAAGGTTGACTGGCGTATTGCAACTGCGCCAGAAGCTGGCGATATTCGAGATTGTTTGGATCCATGCTGATCGCCTGTTGCACATAATTGAGCGCGGCAATATTGTTGCCCAATCCCGCATTGGCGACGGCCGAATAGAAATACCAGCGCGCCGGACGTTCGCTCATCCCTTCCAACACGTTCAGCGCCTCGCGGTAATGGCCGGAATTGATATAATTGCGCACCGCCTGCATCTGCGGGCTCTCGTTTTGATAGCTTCCGTAGCTTCCGTAGCCGCCGTAGCTTCCGCGGGTGCCGCTTCCGTAACCATAGCCATAGGTTCCGCCGCCTGTTCGCTGCTGGGAAGCACCGCCCTTGTTTTTCATGATTTGGGCATAGGCCTCGTTGATTTCCTTCATCTTGGCTTCGGCTTCCGGCGAATGGTTCACATCCGGATGATATTTCTTGGCGAGCGCTCGATAGGCCTGTTTGACCTCATCGTCGGTCGCGTTCGGGGAAAGCCCCAGCACCCGATAGGGATCGGTGATCATTTTTTGGCCCCCTTCCGCCCGCCTTCGCGCGCAGCGCGTATACTCTCGTATTTTGTCCAGATTCCGGAATACAATATGTTGCGCAAAAGTTCCACATCCTGGATCAGGGGGAGCTTTTCAAATTCCAGGCAGCATTCGGCAATCAGCATGGTCAGCGCACTCTTGCATACATTTTCAAAATCCGCTCCCTCAAGCGCGGTGAGAGGATTATAATTTCCCTTTTTGCGATCTTCTTTAAGATCGTCGTAGGCGTCCATCATGTAGATGAATTTGCCGAGCGCCTCGCCCATGGGGCGGAGCGTATCTTCCCAGAAATCCTTTTTATAGACGAACAATTCCCCCAAGAGCTTGCCGAAGCAGTTCGCGGGCGCGTCGATCCCCGCCTCCCTGCGCTTTTCGATTTCGCTCAGCTCGCGGATCCTTCGCTCAATTTCCCTGCATTTTTCCGGATAGAGTTTTTCCACCCGCGCATAGCTTCCCTTGAGAAATCCCGCCTCCGTGCGCCGCAAGAGCTTGCGCTCGTCGGCCCAATCGTCCATGAGTTTGTAGTAGGCCAGGGCGACGTTCATATCCGCCGCATAATCGGCGATTGCACTGACGATATAGCGGTGCTTTTTGCGCGGATGGGGAGCGCAGCGTTCCTCCCCGGAGGTCTCCTGCGGCTCGTAGAGCGAGGAGAGCAGGAGCAAAAGAAACGTCATATCAAAGCTCAGCGTCATCTGTCCGCTCATGCCGTGGCGCACGCGCAGGGAACGGCACAGCCCACAATAGCATTCCCGGAAGCGGAGCATCTCCTCGGGCGAGAGCGCTTCCTTGTTGACCATCACATAGCCGAACATAGCGCTATGCCTTTGCGTGGAACTGGTGATTGCAGTTCCCGCAGGTCATCGTGCCCTCTCCGGCGCCGCGCTTGAGCTTGAGCCAGGAACGGCATTTGGGACAACGGAAATACTTGTATTCCCTGCGGTTTTTAAAGCGCACGCGCGCCTGGGAAAACCCCTTGCGGAATTTTCCGGTCCAGGCAAGATAGCGGGCGTTTTCCTGATAGCGCCGGGTCGTGTTGCGCGAAAACATGCGCCACATGGTCCAGATCAGGAGCGCGAGGCCCACATAATTCAAAAACCAGCAGTGCGGAAACAGGCTGAGGACGTACAGCCCCAGCGCCGCGAACAGGGAAAACCGGCCCAGTTGATCCGGCCCGTAACGACCTTGCATGAATCGAACCAGCCGATCGCGGAATTTCATGGACAAAACCTCTCTTTCCCTGCACAATTTATACCAAATTCATGCGCTGTGTCAAGGGCACGTTTATGAACATAGAATGAAATTCTCAAAGCGTTCCGACCTTGCCATGAATCGAACAAAAATTTGTCATACATTGCCTGCCGTGCGCTTGTCCGAGGCGGGGATTTCGCGGTATAATAGCCGGGAAGGGGGGGAGAAGGTTGGAAGAACGTTGGATGCGCCTGGCGCTGGAAAAGGCATGGGAAGCCCTGCGGGAGGGAGAGGTTCCGGTGGGATGCGTGATCGTGCGCGGGGGAGAGGCGCTCTGTGCCGAGCGCAACCGGCGCGAGGAAACGCAGGATCCCACCGCGCACGCGGAGATTCTCGCGCTCCGGGCGGCGGCTGGCAAAATAAAGAGCTGGAGGCTCA
This sequence comes from Candidatus Pullichristensenella excrementigallinarum, assembly GCA_018714825.1. Taxonomy (GTDB): domain Bacteria; phylum Bacillota; class Clostridia; order Christensenellales; family Aristaeellaceae; genus Pullichristensenella; species Pullichristensenella excrementigallinarum. Next base: position 6,431 of record DVMU01000079.1, on the reverse strand, counting down.
ACGGTTGCGAGATGTATGTGACGCTCGAACCTTGTCCCATGTGCGCGGGCGCGATTTCCCAGGCGCGGTTGTCCGGCCTGTTTTACGGCGCGCCGGATCCCGCGCAGGGCTGTGCGGGAAGTATCTATCGCATTCCCGAGGACCCGGCCTTCGGGCACTTTTGCCGCTCGGAGGGAGGCGTTCTGGAAGCGGAGTGCCGCGCGCTTTTGGAGGCGTTTTTTCAGGGCAAACGCCCGCCAAAGTTTACATGAAAGTCTTTTCAAAGTACAGGTTGTATCGTATAATAAGAAGAGATGAAAAATTTGCCGCTGGACGGCTGATGGAGGGACACCAATGGCATTGATCGACAAAATCAAGGCAAAGGCCAAGTCCGACGTGAAACACATCGTGCTTCCCGAGGGCGAGGAAATTCGCAATGTACAGGCAGCCGCAAAGATCGTCAAGGAAGGCTTGGCAAAGCTGACGCTTCTGGGCAATCCCGCGAAGGTGCGGGAGGTCGCTCCGGAAGTGGATTTGACGGGAATCGAGATCATTGATCCGGCCACGTCCGAAAAGTGCGCGCAGTATGCCGCGACGCTCTATGAGCTTCGCAAGGCCAAGGGCATGACGGAGGAACAGGCCGCGAATCTGGTCAAGGATCCGATGTATTACGGCGTGATGATGGTGAAGATGGGCGACGCGGACGGCCTGGTTTCCGGCGCGATCCATTCCACGGGAGACATGCTCCGTCCGGCGCTGCAGATCATCAAGTCCAAACCCGGGATCAAGACCGTCTCTTCCTGCTTTTTGATGGAATGCCCGGATAAGACCTATGGAGCCGACGGCGTGATGGTCTTTGCCGATTGCGCGGTCAACATCGATCCGGACGCCGAGCAGCTTGCCAACATCGCTTTGGGCGCCGCGGATTCCGCGCGCTCTCTTGCGGGCATCGAACCGAAGGTCGCCATGCTTTCCTTCTCCACCAAGGGTTCGGCCAAGCACGATTTGGTGACCAAGGTGCAGCAGGCTACCGCCATTGCGCACGAAATGGCGCCGGACCTTTTGCTGGATGGTGAATTGCAGCTGGATGCGGCGCTCGTCGAAAAGGTCGGGCAGCTCAAATCCCCCGGCAGCCCCGTGGCCGGCAAGGCGAACGTATTGGTCTTCCCGGGCCTGGAATCGGGCAATATCGGGTACAAACTGGTGCAGCGCCTGGCGGGCGCAGAGGCCTATGGCCCGATTCTCCAGGGCATTGCCAAGCCCTGCAACGATCTCTCGCGCGGGTGCTCGGTGGAAGACATCGTCGCGACCGTAGCGATTACCGCCGCGCAGGCGCAGGGTTAAGGAGGGAACGCGCATGAAAATTCTCGTCATCAACGCAGGTTCCTCTTCCCTCAAATATCAGCTGATCGACATGGCGGATGAGTCCGTCATCGCCAAGGGACTGGTGGAGCGCATCGGCATTGCCGGAAGTATGCTCACCCACAAGTATGGGGACGATCAGAAATACGAAATTGCCCGCGAGATCCCGGATCACACGGCCGCGATGCATCTGGTCATCGAGGCGCTTTTGGACAAGCGGCACGGCGTGCTTTCCTCGATCAACGAGATCGGCGCGGTAGGCCATCGCGTGCTGCACGGAGGCGAGAAGTTTTCCGCCTCGATCCTCATCGACAAGGCCGTGGAAGACGCGATCGAGGAATACATTCCCCTGGGTCCGCTGCACAACCCGGCCAATCTGATGGGCATTCGCGCCTGTCAGGCGGTCATGCCGAAAACGCCGCAGGTCGCGGTGTTTGACACGGCCTTCCATCAGACCATGCCGCCCAAGGCGTATATGTATGGAGTGCCTTACGAATATTATGAGAAGCATCACATTCGCCGTTACGGATTCCACGGAACTTCGCATCGCTTTGTTTCCGGCCGCGCGGTGGAATTGTGGGGCAAGCCGCATTCGCGCATCATCGTTTGCCATCTGGGCAACGGTTCGTCCATGAGCGCCGTGGTGGATGGAAAGTGCTTTGACACTTCCATGGGCCTGACGCCTTTGGAGGGCGTTTTGATGGGCACCCGTTCCGGCAGCCTGGATCCGGCCGTGGTGGAATACATGGCCATGCGCGAGAATCTGTCCGTGACGGAAGTGCTGACCATCCTCAACAAGAAGTCCGGCCTGATCGGCATTTCGGGCGCGTCCAGCGACATGCGCGATGTCAACAAGGCGGCCGACGAGGGGAACGAGCGCGCAAAGCTGGCGCTGGAGATGTGGGCGTACGGCGTCAAGAAATACATCGGCTCCTATGCCGCCGCCATGGGCGGGCTGGATATGCTGGTGTTCACCGCCGGAATCGGCGAGAACGACGGCCCGGGTCGCGAGAAGATCTGCGAGGGCCTGGAGTTCCTGGGAGTGAAGCTGGATAAGGAAGTCAACCTGTCGGTGCGCTCGCGGGAAGCCAAGATTTCCGCGGCGGACAGCAAGGTGGAAGTCTGGGTCATTCCCACCAACGAGGAGCTTGCCATTGCCCGCGATACGCGCGATATCGTGACGGGAAAGAACTGATCGGATGCCCCCGAATCGCGGTCCGGGCCGCGAGAAATTTAACTTTACAAACCCGGAAAATGCGAGTATAATAACTGGGTGCGACCGTGAGAATCGCATTTTTGCGGTTGCGCAAGTGGGAGGAAATGGTTTGTCCGCATTGCTGAAGGTTTCGCAGGCTTTGAAGAACCCCGGCCAGATCTATCCGCTCTCGTTGGAGATGGAATTGGAGCCGGTCGAGATGTTCGCGGAGCAGATCGCGTTCGGTCCGGTTCGCCTGGAGGGTTCGTATCTGGGCGCGGGCGAAGTGGTGACGCTGACGGGAGTTTTGACTTCCGAAGCGATTCTGCACTGTGCGCGCTGCCTTGCGGAGGTTCGGGTTCCCCTGCGCGCGGAGGTGGACGAGCGGTTTTCTCGCGCGGCCGATCCCAACGCCCCGGATCAATACCTCTTTGAGGGATCCGAAATCGATCTGACGGATTGCGTCCGGGAAAATTTGCTTTTGCAAATTCCCATGCGCGTTCTCTGTTCGCCGGAATGCAAGGGGCTGTGCCCGGTGTGCGGATCGAATCGCAACTTGGTTTCCTGTACATGCCTGGAGGGTGGAGAAGTTGCAAATCCCTTTTCGGCATTGAAAGCAATGGTGGAAGAAAACGAGGAGGTGTAACAATGGCCACTCCGAAGGGAAAAATTTCCAAGGCAAGAAAGCATTCGCGTCGTTCGGCTCATTGGAAGCTCGCGGTTCCGGGGATCGTCAAGTGCCCGCGTTGCCAGAAGATGAAGCTCAGCCATCGCGTCTGCAAGCATTGCGGCTATTATGACGGCCAGCAGATCATCACGATCGAAGAAAAGAAGGCCAACAACTGACAGGGTAAAACGGGAGTCGGCGCGATTTGCGTCGGCTCCCGCTGTGTATTCGGAAAGGGGTCTATCATGAAATCCTATCGAAAGGAACTGTTTTTTCAGCTTCCGACGCGGCGCGGCCTGGTTAACATCACCCAGGAGGTGCAGGCGGCGATTCGCGAAAGCGGCATTCGCGAGGGACTTTGCCTGGTCAACGCCATGAACATCACCGCCAGCGTCTTTATCAACGATGACGAAAGCGGCCTGCACCAGGATTTTGAAACCTGGCTGGAGGGCCTGGCGCCGGAAAAGCCGTACAGCCGCTATCGGCACAACGGCTATGAGGACAATGCCGACGCGCATCTCAAGCGCACCGTGATGGGGCGCGAAGTGGTGGTGGCCGTGACGGACGGCCGCCTTGATTTCGGAACCTGGGAACAGATTTTCTATTACGAATTTGACGGCAAGCGCAAAAAGCACGCGCTGATCAAGATCATCGGGGAATAGCCGTTCCGGAAAGAAGGAGAGGCCATGGCGGATACGCACAGCGGGCATCGCGAACGCCTGCGCCAGAAGGCACGGGAGGATCTCGAGGCGTTCGAGCCGCATGAGGTGCTGGAGCTTTTGCTGTTCTACGTCATCCCTCGGCGCAATACCAATCCGGACGGGCACCGCCTGATTGATACCTTCGGCTCCGCCGCCAAGGCGCTGGACGCGCCGCCGGAAGAGTTGCGCCAGGTACCGGGGATCGGGGAGAGGGCGGCGCAGTGGATTTCGTGTGTCGGAAAACTCGTTGCGGCGTATCGCGAACTGACCTGTTGGGAACGTCCCATGCTGGGAAATGTCCATTTGGCACGCGAGTTTTTGCTGGAACATTTTGGCGGGATTCGTCCGGAAGAAGTATGGACGCTTTGCCTAAGCGCGGAGGGAAGGCTCCTTGCGGCGCGGCCGTTTGCGGATCGCGGGAAATGGGCCGGGGAGGAATCGCTATCCCGCGCTGCAGAAGAACCGGTACGCCTGCACGCGCACAGTCTGTTGCTGCTCCAAATTTGTCGGGGAGGGACGCGCCCCAGCGCCTATGATCTCAGGCATACGCGCCAATTTGCGCGGGCTTTGCGCGCGATGAACATCTATCTCCTCGATCATCTGCTCTTTAACGGACAGGAGATGTACAGCATGTTCGCCCATGCGGACGTGGAGGAATTGGGCCCGCGCAGCCAATCCCACAGCCCGTTGGGGGAACACTATTTGGATGGACTTTAGCGCGTGTGCGCCAACCCTCTCAGGCCGCGAGAATCGGCTTGTAAGGCCGCTTTTCCGGGCCTGGGAAAAGAATTGCTTGTCGTTGCATTGAAGCTGATTTAAGGCGAAAACAGGCCGGAAAGAGGGCCGGGACGAACGAAGGCCGAATGCCCGTTTCGGACATTCGGCCTCTTTTTTTTGCGAACCTATCGCAAGCGGGTTAGATTGGATTTGGCTGATCGGCGATCTCCAGTCGGGTCAGAATCCAAATATCGCCTTCCCGGCGGAATCCATAGCGCTCATAGCGGATTTTATCGCCAATGCGCACTTCCAATTCCAGGACGAAGAAGGTGTATTCCACGCCGTCAATCGTTATGATTTCCTGCGGGAAGCTTTCCAGGAGCGTGTTGGTGAACTGTTCGTATTCCTCTTCGCTCATCGCGGCAATGCGCGCCTGGATTTCTTCCTTGACCGCAACGGCGGGTTCGGACAGCGTTTCCTGCGAGGCCTCCAGCGAGCGATTGACCGTTTCCTCAAAGCCGATTACGGACAGGAAGGTCAGCAACTGCTCCTTGAGCGGCAGGGCGTCCAACTTGGCCTTTTCCTCGGGAGTGACCACCTTATCCATGTTCTTGATTTCGATGGTCGTGCCTTCCTCCAAAGTCTCCAATTCCTGCGCGACGGCAGTAATCGTCTCGGTGAGTTCCGGTTCCTCTTCCACCGTTACGCCGTGCAGGGGCTCATCATTCGGAAGCTGCGTGTATTCCGGAACGGGTGTCGGGGCGATCGTAGCCGTCGGGGCGATTGTCGCCGTCGGAGCGATTGTCGCCGTTGCGGTGGGCTTGACCGTCTGGGTGGGCTTGGGCGTCTGAGAAGGCTTGACCGTCTGGGTGGGCTTGGGCGTTTCCTGTTCGGGCACATAGCCGCAATCCGCGCAGCAATAGGTATCGTATTTGTCGGTGAAGTTGTGCGGCTCGCGCTTGTCGGTGAAATGCTCCGTATTATAGTCTCTCTGGAGGATTTCGCCGCAGTCCGCGCAAACAAGATTGCCGACCCAATCTCCGGTGACGGTGTGCCCTTCCGCGTCGATGTCGGTAAAGATAGAGGTGCGCAGATCCCAAGAGTATTCTACGGTTGTGTTTTCATGCGCGCAATCGTTCTTATAGCTGCAGACCATGCATTCGCCGGTAAAGAGGGTATGGGGTTCGGTTATGGTTCCCGTCTGCAGCTCGGTGTCTGTCCAATTCGACAGGCAATCGTCGCAGTAGTAGTCCTTGTAGTAAGTGCCGGTAATCGTGTGTGTTTCGCTGGTCACGGATTCAGCCTCTATGGTTTCCCACAGATAAGATGTCGTCACCCGCGTATGCTGGCAGGTGTTCTTACACCCGCAACTCAGGCAGATCTGATCCTCGCCGAAAGAGTGTCGATTGGTTTCGGTGGTCAAATCCGCTTCCGGTTCGCCACAGAATTCCTCTCCGCAGTCCGGGCAGTAGAAGTAAGAAGCCTTATGCCCGCTGACGGTATGGTACTTCTGGTCAACGACCTGATAGACCGGGTCTATGAAATCTACATGCATCAGTTCCGCGTTTTCATGCGCGCATTCGTCCGTACCCGGCTCTTCCTGCTCGGGCACATAGCCGCAATCCGCGCAGCAGTAGGTATCGTATTTGTCGGTGAAGTTGTGCGGCTCACGCTTGCCGGTGTATTCGATTACATCTCCCGGAGAGAGATACTCGCCGCAATCTGCGCAATAGATATTGGTGCAGAGCATACCGGTCACAGTATGGCCTTCCGCATCGATATCGGTAAACACTGCACTCTCGGCCCATTC
>DVMU01000078.1 GCA_018714825.1 Candidatus Pullichristensenella excrementigallinarum | reverse complement strand
CGCGAATGACCATCATAAAGGCGTTTTGCACATTGGTGATATCGGTCGTCATGCGGGTGACCAAGCCCGGAACGCTAAATTTATCGATGTTGGAAAACGAAAAGGTCTGGATATTGTTGTAAATCGCTTCCCGCAGATTGGCAGAAAGCCCCGAGGAAGCGCGTGCCGCGAGTCGCCCCGCCGACGCGGCAAAAATCAGGCTTAAAAAGGCCATTCCAACCATGAGCGCGCCGTACCGGTAAACCGTGGGCAAATCCGCCTTTTCCAGGCCGCGGTCAATGATGATCGCAGTGATAAACGGCAGAAGAATATCCATGACGACTTCCAGCGCCGTAAAGCCGATACACAGAAGCGCATCGCGCTTGTAACGCCCCAATTGGCGCAAAACTGTTTTCATTGTTTTTCCCTCCTTTTTCTTTATTTCCGGCAAGGCGCGGCCTTTCACAAATAGGAAGAATATTTCCATACTTTGCCAAAGGTCACCGAACGCAGCGCTCGCGTGCGCGTCCGAGCCTGCCGAACTTCCCGGCGTTTCATCGCACAGATTCCGCTCGGGAAATGCCTAGAGGCACTTTCTTCTTTATAGCACAAAATCGCTTGCATGTGAAATTCAAATATGCTATATTCAATAAAAGATTTTTATCGCTGTACACATCGACCTTCTATTCCCGGCGAAAGGAGAGCGTTCTGATGAATACCACACAGTTGGAATGTTTTTTGGAGGTTGCCAATTGCCTAAACTTTTCCCGAGCTGCAGAACGCCTACGCATCACGCAGCCCGCCGTCAGCCACCAAATCAACGCTTTGGAGGATGAGTTGGGCGTTAAATTGTTTTATCGCACAAGCAAGACCGTGCGTCTGACCCAGGAGGGTTTCGGATTTACCCAATATGCCGGAGAAATCCTGAAACTGACGCGGTTGTCCAAAGCACGCATGACCGAATCGCAGCTGGGCGCTCCCCGGCGGTTGGTGATCGGTTGTCGGAACACGGCCGAGACCCGCTTCCTCGTTCCCGCGCTGGAGCGATTGCGCACGCAGCAGCCGGACGTGCTCCCCGTTCTTCGCCTGATTCCCTTTGACTCCGTGGAAAACCAACTTACAGAGGGCGATATCCACATGATCTTCTCCTTCCGCGATTCAGCGCCTCCCAAGGCGCGTTTTCGCGAATTGACGCGTTGCCCCGTCGTTTGCATCTGCAATCCCGATCATCCGCTCGCAAAATTTGATCACCTGACCGTTCGGCAGCTTCAGGCCGCAGGCCGCATCGCCACTTGCCGTCCGCCGATCTGTCCCCCCGCCCTGTTTACCATCCAGAGCCAGGTTGTCGGTTCTCGAGAAACCGCGCAAATCCTCTTCTGCGACAACCATGAAATTCTATATCCGCTGGTGCAGGCGGGATATGCCTTTGCAATCCTTGCAGATCTTCCCAACACGCGCCTCCCTGGCCTGCGCTATATTCCGCTGCCGGAATTTGACCCTCTTTCTTTCGGGGCTGTCTATTTGCCCGGAACGGACAAACCGTTCCTGCAGGCACTGCTGCGCCTTTTGAAAAGCGACGCACCCGATCGCCCCAAAAACGTAGAAATTTTCGATTCCCCCGGGAAAGAGTAGTGACAAATATCTTTTTCATCTGCTATACTGTTGTCCGCACCCTGGGAATGGGAATGCGTCTCCCCGAAACGACGACGAAGGAGAAAACCAGTGAAAGCGGACTATCATGTACATACAGATTTGAGCGACGATTCGCAGTGTCCCATGCGCGAGATGGTGGCAAGAGCGCTGGAACTGGGCCTGGACGAAATCGCCATCACCGAACACGTCGATTACGACGCGCCCTACGGTTCGACCTGCGATTACGGGCAATACTTTTCAGAATTGTCGAAAATGCGCGCGGCCACACAGGGACGGCTGCGCATTCGCGCGGGCATGGAATTCGGCGTACAGGTGCATACCATTCCCCTGTTTGAGCGGGATTTTCGAGAACATCCATTCGATTTTATCCTGCTGAGCAACCACCAGACAGACGGAAAGGAATTCTGGACCCAGGAATTTCAAGTCGGAAAGACACAGGACGAATACCAACGCGCGTACTACGAAGCGATTCTTCATGTCATTCGCGCGTACAAAAACTATTCGGTGTTGGCGCACCTGGATATGATCAAGCGCTATGATCAGCGCGGTGACTATCCAGATGAAAAAATCCTCGATATTGTCGAGGCCATATTGCGCCAGGCCATTGCCGATGGAAAGGGCATTGAATTCAATACCTCGTTTTTCAAATACGGTCTGAAGGACACTACGCCTTCCCGGGCAATTCTCCGCCTCTACCGGGATCTGGGCGGCGAAATTCTCACCCTCGGCTCCGATGCGCACGATACGGCGCGCCTGGCCGAACGCATTGAGGAAATGAAATCTCTGCTTCGAGAAATCGGGTTTTCTTATTTTTGTACTTTTGAGGCCATGCGGCCAATCTTTCATCGCCTCTAACCTCTCGAATTCGGCATTGTAATCTGGAATCGAGTGTGTTAAAATAAATATGTTTCTACCGTCTCCTTTTACGATTTGCAACAAAGGATGAAACCGCAAATGATACGCTTTAATTGCGACTACTGCGAAGGCGCGCATCCCAGAATTTTGGAAAAGCTCCTTCAGACCAATCTTGTTCAAACCGCGGGATACGGAGAGGACGAATACTGCCGCGAAGCGGCGGACATCATCCGCCGGCTCTGTCAAGCGCCGGACGCCGCGGTTCACTTTCTCGTAGGCGGCACACAGACCAATCTGACGGTGCTCTGCGCCGCGCTGCGTCCCTGGCAAGGCGTGATCGCGGCCGAAACCGGGCATATCGCCGCCCATGAAAGCGGCGCGATTGAGGCCACGGGGCACAAGGTGCTCACGCTGCCGCATCGGGACGGCAAAATTTCCGCCGCCCAGATCGCGTCCACCTGCGCCGCGCACTGGGAAGACGCCACGCACGAGCACATGGTCATGCCCGGAGCGGTCTATCTATCGCATCCCACCGAATTCGGAACGCTCTACACGCAGGCAGAAATCAAAGAAATCCGCGCCGTGTGCGATCGGTACGGGCTGATTCTCTTTCTCGACGGAGCGCGCCTGGGATACGGCCTGGCCGCTGCGGAAAACGATCTGACCCTGCCCTTCCTTGCCCGGACGACCGACGTTTTTTACATCGGCGGCACCAAGCAGGGCGCGCTGTTCGGAGAAGCGGTGGTCCTTTCCAACCCCTCTCTCGATCAGAATTTTCGCTATCTGATCAAGCAAAGGGGCGGAATGCTCGCCAAGGGGCGTCTTCTGGGAATTCAATTTGCCGAACTTCTGCGCGACGGGCTGTATTTCTCCCTCGCCGGGCACGCGGTTCAATTGGCCCAAAAGATGCGTTCCGCGTTCATAGAAGCGGGGTTTCCCTTCCTGATCGACAGCCCGACCAATCAGCAGTTTCCCATCCTGCCGGATACTCTTCTTGCAAAACTCGGCGAGAAGTACGCATACAGTTTCATAGAGCGCGTGGACGAACATCGCTCGGCAGTGCGCTTTTGTACCAGCTGGGCGACCCGCGAAGAGGCGGTCAACCAACTCATTGAAGATATAAGGAGGAACTAGCCATGGCGAAAAACTATCGTGCGGAGCTGGTCGCTGTATTCGGAGATCCTGTGGACGACAATCCGACCGGGGCGATCGAGGAAGCCGCGTTTGCGGCTCTGGGATTGAATTACCGCTATCTCACCGTTCGGGTACTGCCCGAGGCGTTGGGCGCGGCCATCGCGGGCGCGCGCGCGTTTCACATGAAGGGCTTCAATCTCACCATGCCGCACAAGATCCGCGTGATCCCGTTTTTGGACGGATTGACCGACGCGGCGCGGCTGATCGGCGCGGTGAACACCGTGTATCTGGAAAACGATCGGCTGATCGGGGAAAATACCGACGGCAAGGGCTTTGTGGAAGCGCTGATTTCCGAGGGCGTGGATTTGACCGGCAAGCAGATCACGCTCCTGGGCGCGGGCGGCGCGGCGCGGGCCATCGGCGTGGAATGCGCGCTGGCGGGCGCAAAGCGCGTGGACGTGATCAACCGCAATCGCGAACGCGGGTTGGAACTTTCCCGCCTGATCTCTTCCAAGACTTCGGCACAATCCTCCTATCTGCCTTGGGAAGGCACGGCAAAAATCCCCGAAGGCACGCAGATCCTGATCAACGGAACCTGCGTCGGCCTCGCGCCCAACGGCCACGAGCGGCCGGACATCGATTATCAGGCGATCTCTGAGGGCATGGTGGTCGCGGACGTGGTCTTCAATCCGGAAAATCCTCCGTTCCTGCGCGAAGCCGCCGCGCGCGGCGCAAAGACGATCACGGGGCTGGGAATGCTCGCCTGCCAGGCGGCGCGCAATTTCACCCTCTGGACGGGCGAAAAGGCGCCGTTGGAGCTGATGAAGGACGCGCTGCGCGCCGAATTCGCCCAGTAACGCGTTCCCGCAAAATTTTACACGTTCCCGGCTTGCCAAGCATTCCAAGCTATGGTATAATCGGGGTTGTGACATCGGGCGGTCCGCTGTCGGAAGGATTTGTGCGCGTCGAGCCTCTCCGCTTGTCGGGAAGCTCTTCGGGAAGGCAATTCCGGCCGGGTATGAACGTCCTTGAGAGGAAGGAGGCCCAATCCAATGAATGAGATCATCCGTTCCATCGAGAGCGCCCAGCTCCGAAACGACATCCCCGAGTTCCGCGTGGGCGATACCGTTCGCGTGTTCGTAAAGGTTGTCGAAGGTTCCCGCGAACGCCTGCAGGCGTTTGAGGGCGTGTGCATCGCCCGCCGCAACGGCTCGATCCGCGAGACGTTCACCGTCCGCCGCACGAGCTATGGCGTCGGCGTCGAGCGTACGTTCCCGCTGCATTCTCCCCGCCTGGATCGCATCATGGTAGTGCGTCGCGGCAAGGTTCGCCGCGCGAAGCTGTACTACCTGCGCGAGCGCAGCGGCAAGGCAGCCAAGGTTAAGGAAAAGTAATCCCCGAAAAAGAGCCGCAAGCAAGCGGCTCTTTTTCTTCATTCCGCTTTTGCAGGAGGTTTTCATGCCCTCGATCAACTGGTATCCCGGACACATGGCCAAATCCCGCCGGATGCTCCTCGAGCAATTGCGCGCGGTAGACGCGGTGATTGAACTGGTAGACGCGCGCGCGCCGCTGGCCACCCGCAATCCGGATCTTCTTTCCCTCACGCGATCCAAGGCGCGCCTTGTAATCCTCAACAAAGCCGACTTGGCCGACGATCAGCAGACCTCCCGGTGGCTCGAATACTTTCGCCGCCGCGGCAGCGAAGCCATGCGCTTCAATTCCAATGGCGGGCGCGTCAAGGAAATGTTGGGCCGCATCGAGCAGGCGACACGCCCCGTCGCGCAGCGATATTTGCAAAAGGGCGTCAAAAAGACGATCCGGGTGATGGTTTTGGGCATCCCGAACGTGGGGAAATCCACCTTTATCAATCGCATCAACGGCGCCACCATCGCCAAGACCTCGGATCGCCCGGGCGTCACGCGCGCAAAGCAATGGGTCAAGATTGGACCTTATCTGGAAATGCTGGATACTCCGGGCATGTTGCCGCCCCGTTTGGACGATCAGGAGGGCGCCAGGCTTCTGGCCTATCTGGGTTCGGTGCGCGATCAGATTCTCGATACCGAGGATTTGGCGGCCGGGCTTCTTGCTCGACTGATGGAATTGTGCCCGGATTTGACGCGTCGGCGCTTTAAACTGCCCGAAGATTTGGTTCCCGAATATCCCGAGGCGCTTTTGGAAGCGGCCTGCAAGGGGCGGGGATGGCTGTTGTCCGGAGGGCGTTGCGATACCGAACGCGCCGCCGCCCTGGTGCTGGACGAATTCCGCGCCGGCAAAGTGGGGAAAATTACGCTCGAGCGGCCGGAGGATTCCCATGCGTGAAACACAGGAAGAAAAGCTCCATCGCCTGACCGAATTGGAACGCGCCCTCTGGGCCGAAGATGCCCGCATTGCCGGAATCGACGAAGTCGGCCGCGGGCCGTTGGCCGGGCCGGTGGTCGCAGGATGCATCTGCATTCCGCAGGAAAAGCTGGTCCCGGGCGTAGACGATTCCAAAAAGCTCAGTGAAAAGCGGCGCGAAGCGCTCTATCCCCAGCTCCTCGAAGCTGCGGAATACGTCCAAACCGCCTTTGTCGGCCCGCAAATCATCGATGCAATCAACATCCTTCAGGCTACCCGTCGCGCGATGGAAGAAGCGGCGAAGGGATTTTCGGGAATTTTTCTGATTGACGCCGTAGAGGGGTTACATCTGCCGGGCGAGGCGCGGAGCCTGATTCACGGCGACGCCCTCAGTTACATGATCGCCGCCGCCAGCATCGTTGCCAAAGTCGAGCGCGATCGGTATATGATCGCATTGGATCGGCAATATCCCGCATACGGCTTTGCGCGCAATAAGGGATACGGCACCAGGGAACACATCCTTGCCCTGCAAAAATACGGGCCCTGTCCGGAACACCGCCTCTCCTTTATCCGAAATTTTGTGGGCGATGGAACATGAATCTGCGAAAAGTGGGCGCCGCGGCCGAGCATGAGGCGGAAGCTTATCTTGTCCGAAAGGGCGCGGAAATTCTCGATCGCAACGTGCGGCTGGGGCATGGGGAAATCGATTTGGTGGCCAATATGGGAGGTGTCATCCTCTTTGTGGAGGTAAAGGCGCGCTCTTCTGATCGCTTCGGCACGCCTGCGGAGGCCGTGCATCGCGAAAAACGCCGCCGCATC
>DVMU01000006.1 GCA_018714825.1 Candidatus Pullichristensenella excrementigallinarum | reverse complement strand
CAGCTCCATGAACCGCTTGATGAACGTCGATTTCCCGGTTCTAACGGGGCCGACGACTCCCAGATAGATATCGCCCTCGCATCGCCCGGCGATATCCTGATACAAAGTGTCCTGATTCATGGAATGCGCCTCCTGCCACAATTTACTGTTCCAGCATATGAGCCCCTCATTCGGGGTATGCCGCACGCTTTTTCCTTGCAATCTTTCCGCGGCGGGCTTATAATAGATAGGAAATTGGACGGGAGGCAGGCATGAAGAATTTTTCCAGGCGCGCCCGGAAGGCGCTGAAAAAAACGGTTTCCGCTCTGAAGGGCAGGCGCGGGCATGTCTTATTTTGCGCGCTGTGCGTCGCGGCCATCGTGCTTGCGGGCGCATACGCGCTTTTTTGGCAACATAATCGCAGCCGGATTGAGCAAGACAGTGCCTATTACCGGCAGTTGTACTCCCCCGCTCCCATTGTTTCTTCCGAGCCCGCGGCAGCTTCCTCTTCTCCCCATGCGGAGACATCCACGCTCGAAACCGCCGATTCTGATGCGGGCGTCGAGCCCTTGGATAATCCGTCTCCCGCCGCCGCGCTTGCTTCGTCCGAACCCTCCGCTTCCAATTCGGCAATCTCTCCGGCGGAAAAAACCATGGAAGCGCCGACCCCTGAGCCCACGTTGGAACCTCTGGCAACGCCGGATGAGGATACGGTTATCCTCTCCCTGCCCACCTCTCCCCCTACGCAGGAGAGTTTTACCGAGCTTTTGCGCTACAATCCGGAAACCGTCGGCTATTTGACCATCGGAGAAACCATCTCTTTGCCCGTGGCGCAGCGAATCAATGACAATGAATTCTATCTCTCGCACAATTTTGAGGGCGAAGAGAGTTTGGAAGGCGCCCTGTTTCTCGACGGCGCAAATCGCCTCACGCCCGGAGATCAAAACCTGATCGTCTATGGCCACAATATGAAAAACGGCACCATGTTCGGCAATCTTTGGAAATTTGGAGAGCTCGAATTTCTGAAGGAAAACGCGGTCATTCGCTTTGATACGATCTATGAAAATGCCCTGTATGTCCCTTTCGCCATGTTTGCTGCATCCATGGACCCGGACGATTCCCACTATTTTGAAGTGCGTCAGATCGCCTTTGACGAAACCGAATTCGAACTGTTTGTCCTTAGCCTCAAGGCGCGTTCCGAACAGGAAATTCCCGTGGACGTAGAGTACGGAGACGAAATTTTAACTCTGGTCACCTGCAGCTATTCGGATGCAGACGGCCGCTATATCGTGGCCCTGCGAAAGCTCCGCCCCGGCGAAACCGAAGAGGGAATGCGTGAAACCATCATGCAGGTCGAGTGAGTTTCGCGCAGAGAAGCAAGAAATCCCGCAAGCCGATGGGCTGCGGGATTTTTGCGGGTCAAAAAAGGATTTTAAGACGCTCCATAAAAATCTGCGGAGTTTCATGGAAAAGGAGAAGGGCTGTGGGAGTTTTCCCTTTTGCGTCCGGGATTCGAACGCCTGCTAAAACAGCGCCTCCACCCAATGTGCCAAAGGAAAATAGGCGATGGGCGCGAGCATTGCCGGCAACATGTTGCCCACAGGAATGCGTTCCCTGGTCAGATGCAGCATATTAAAGGAAAGCCCGATGATCAGAACTGAACCCACCGCGGACATCTCGTTGATCAGTTCCTCCGTCAAAAGTGGGGAGAGCGCCCCGGCCAACAGCGCGATGGCTCCCTGATAGATTGTCAGCGGCACGGCCGCGCACAGGACGCCCGCGCCGAAATTGGAAGCGAAGATGATAGAACTGGTAAAATCCAGAGCGGATTTGGCCAGGAGCGTATCCGCTTTCCCCGACAGGCCTGCCTCCAGGGAACCGACCACGGCCATCGCGCCTACGGAAAACAGCAGCGTCGCATTGATCAACCCCTCGGCAAAGGCATTCTCCCCCTTTGCCAGGCGGCTTTGCGCCCAATTCGCCATTCGGTCGATTCCCCGCTCGATCCTGAGAAGCTCCCCCAACAGCGTTCCCACCACCACGCACACGATCACGATCATGGCGTTTTCCGTTTGGATCGCACCCGAAACGCCGATCACCAATACGCACAGCGCCAATGCCTGATTGATCGCGCCCTGCAGCCGCTTGGGCAATCCGCCCTTGAGCAACAGGCCGATCCCGCCGCCGACGATTACCGCAAAAAAATTCGCCCAAATGCCGAGCATTGTTATCCCTCCGTCATAGCGAAATGGCCCCGACCCGCGCCGCGTGGAACAGGTATTGCTGCAGAATCCCCGCACATGCGCCAAAACGCTCGCGGCCTCTGCGCGCGAGTTCCCGGCGACTTCCACTCTCGTGGAACCAACTTTCCATCAGCCGTTCTACCCAGACGTCCACGGGAAACGCCTCGTCGTGCCCGCATCCGAACAGCAAAACGCAGTCTGCCACCTTATCCCCCACTCCCGGAAGCGACGTCAGAAGCCTGTGCGCCTGTTCATAGGGCATTTGGGAAAGCTCCCGCAACGGAAATCCTTCGAGCACGCATCGGGCCGTCTCTCGCAAAAACGGCGCGCGATACCCGACGCCCATGGCACGCAGATTGCTCTCCGTGCAGGCGGCAAGCGCCTCGGGCTGGGGAAACGCATACAGCATTTCTCCCCGGCTCTCCACCGGCTCTCCCAATGCCTCGGAAAGCGCATATACCAGGCGGCGGATACGGCCGACATTGTTGTTCGCCGAAAGGATAAAGCAGATCAGCGTCTCCCATGCGTCTTGGCGCAAAACCCGCATTCCCGAAAACGTGCGGCAGGCTTCCCGCGCCGCGGGAAATTCCGCATATGGAGCCATCAGCGCCGCATAATCGCGTTCCAAATCCAGGTAATTCCGCAACCATGCTCCGCCGCCTTCGGTTTGCAAGCCATTTTCCTGCCATATCCACACCGCGCGCCCCGCAAAAACCGCGCCGAAGCGCCCCTGTGATTCCACCCAGCGGAAGCACTGCGCGCTGTCGATCAGCGCCAGGCGAAGATCAATCGCTTCGTTCCCCAAATACATTTTCGTTCCTCTTGTATTTCGCAGGAAGCCCCCTGCGAAAATGCTTCAAAAGTATTTTCGTATCAAACAAAGACGCGCCGCAAAGGGCGCGTCTCCTGAAAAGATCCTCGAAATTTACTGGGCAGCCGCCTCGGTGCGCGGATAGATGCTGACCTGCTTCCTGGTCTTTCCCAACCGCTCGAAGCGCACGATGCCGTCCATCTTGGCGTAGAGCGTATCGTCGTCGCCAATGCCGACGTTCATGCCGGGATGGATGCGCGTGCCACGCTGACGAACCAAGATGTTGCCCGCAAGCACGAACTGACCGTCGGCACGCTTCGGGCCAAGACGCTTGGCCTGGCTGTCGCGTCCGTTACGGGTCGAGCCCATTCCCTTTTTATGGGCGAACAGTTGCAAATTCATGACGAACATTTGCGTTCCCTCCAATCTTGAAAGATGACCCGGACATACCGGGGATACCCCGCCGCCATCGCCTGAACCCCTTCGACAAACGTCCTGAGCAGCAATTGCGCCCCGGGCATTTTGTCCTCGGCTATCGGTTCGAGCAGGCGAACGGTGAGCTGGGTGCCTTCTTCATCGATCCGGCTTTCCGCAGGCGCCTGCAGGATATGGACAATTCCGTTTAGAAATGTCTGCGTGATGGCGGAAATCCCCGCACAGACGATGTCCTCTCCCGCCTCGGCGTACCCGGAATGCCCCTTCGATGCAAAGCCCATGAGCGTGCCATCGGCTTTGCGGAAGACGGAAATGGTCGTCATCAGGCGTTGATGGCCGTGATCTCGACCTGGGTGTAGGGCTGACGATGGCCCTGCTTCTTGCGCTCGTTCTTCTTGGCCTTGTACTTGTAGACGACGATCTTGCGGCCCCTGACCTGCTTGACGGCCTTGCCTTCGACCTTCGCGCCCGCGACGACGGGAGTACCGATCTTGGTTCCCTCCTCGGAGCTGACCAGAAGCACCTTGTCAAACGATACCGAATCGCCCGCCTGACAGTCGAGCTTCTCAACGAAGATCACGTCGCCCTGCTGGACGCGGTACTGCTTGCCACCGGTCTGAATGACTGCGTACACGCGTTGCACCTCCTAACCTTCATACTCGCCGGAACGAGGCATTGCTCGCACAAATTTAAAGGCCCCTTCCGAGCGGCTTCCGGTTTATTATACAGGTTTTATGGGGAAATGTCAATTGCGAAGATCCTCCGCGGCACTTCCACGCAAAAAAATAACATCGCATTCAAAACAGCCTCCTCGCGCAAACATGACGCACTGTTGTCCAGCTTTCGTGCTATACTAAGGGCAATCCCCTTTTCCCTTCGCAAATATACCGGCCGCGTTTTCCCCGAAAGAGAGAGGAGCAAGCCTCCATGAAAATCGACAGGCTCATCGGCATTCTTTCGATTCTTCTGCAGCGAGAAAAAGTGACCGCGCCTGATCTCGCCCGAACCTTTGAAGTCTCCCGAAGGACCATCCAACGGGATATTGAAGCGCTGTGTCGGGCCGGAATACCGCTGGTGACCGAACAGGGGCACGGCGGCGGGATCTCCATTTTGGAGGGATACGCCGTTGATCGCGCGCTGTTTACTTCTGCGGAAATGCGCGAAATCCTCGCTGGACTTCGCGGATTGGACAGCGTCAGCGGAACAAACCGGTACGCACAGCTCATGGAAAAGCTCTGCGCGGGAGCGTCTTCGCTGATGCCGGGCGGACAGAATATCCTCATCGATCTCTCCTCCTGGTACAAGGATTCGCTTGCGCCAAAAATCGAACGGATTCGCGCGGCCATGGATGCGAAGCGCGAAATCTCTTTCCTCTATTATTCGCCCCGGGGAGAAACCCGACGGACCATCGAGCCGTATTATCTGCTCTTTCGCTGGTCGAGTTGGTATGTCTGGGGATATTGCCGGAGCCGGCAAGACTACCGCCTGTTCAAGCTCAACCGCATGGAGGCGCTTATGATGGGAGCGACGTTCGAAGACCGCTCTGCGCCGCTTCCGGATCTGCGCGACGAGCGCATTTTCCCCGGCGGCATTCGGGTCCGGGCGCTGTTTAACCCCTGCTGCAAATGGAGACTGGTGGAGGAATTCGGAGCAAATTGTTTCCGGGAACTCCCCGACGGCCGTCTGCTGTTTCAGGCCGATTATACCGACCGGGAATCGCTGATCACCTGGCTAATCAGTTTTCGGGAACACGCCGTTCTGCTCGAACCAAGGGATCTTCGCGCGGAAATTTGCGATTCCCTGGAAAAGGCGGCGGCGCGCTACGCGGAGGATACGGACGTCCCGTAGACGAATTTCCCCAAAACACCTGCAAAAGTGCATGGAGAAGGGAGGCACGTTCATGCGTTATTCGTGGATGGACGATTACCTGCTGGCAAAGCGAGGCGTTACGAAGGATTTCCAGCCCGTTTGGAACTGGATTCGCTACCACGTCGGCGGCAAGATGTTTGCCGCGATCTGCCTGGATCGGAATTCCGAGCCCTATTTCATCACGCTTAAGCTGGATCCCGTGGAAGGAGAATTCCTACGCGCGCAATACGAGGATATTCTCCCCGGCTATTATACCGACAAACTCCATTGGAACTCCGTCCGCGCGAACGGAGCGGTTCCCGACGCGTTGCTCCGGCAAATGCTGGACAAATCCTATCGCCTGGTGCTTGCGGGCTTTAGCAAAAAGCGGCAGAGGGAAATTCTGGGACTGACCTGCTGCGGGATGGAATGCGCGGCCTGCGGCGCTTATCCGGCCAAGTGCCCCGGTTGCGAGGCGTGCGCGGGGAAAGTCTTTCACGCTCCGCCCGGGAAGGCCTGTCCAATCTATGAATGCGCCGTGCGCAAACGCAAGCTGGTACACTGTGCAAACTGCGAACAGATTCCCTGCTCGCTCTGGCGGGAAACACGGGATCCGCAGCTTTCCCCCGAAGAATTTGCGCAATCCATCCGGGATCGCTTTCGGCGCCTGAAGGAGGAATAGAACATGCCTTTCGATTACAAAAGGGCGTATCCGGAATATTATCTTCCGCCGAAGACGCCGCAAATTCTGGAAATTCCGCCCATGAATTTTCTCGCCGTGCGCGGATCGGGAAATCCCAACGAGGAAGGCGGCGATTACAGGGAATCCATCGGCCTTGTCTATGCCGTGGCCTATACGCTCAGGATGAGTGCGCGCGCAGGCCACGGGATCGAGGGATTTTTCAATTATGTCGTCCCGCCCCTGGAGGGACTCTGGCGGCAACAGGGAAACACCGCCATCGATCTCGCCCATAAAGAATCCTTTCAATGGATTTCCATGATCCGGCTGCCCGAATTTGTCACAGAGCGGGAATTGGAATGGGCCGTTCGAGAGGCAAGTCAAAGAAAGAAGCGATATTTTTCAAAAGTGCAATGGTTTTCGTATTCCGAGGGCCTCTGCGTGCAATGTCTCCATGTCGGCCCTTACGATGCGGAACCTGCGACCATTGCCGCCATGGAAGCATACGCCCTTTTGCAGGGATGCGCATTGGACCTTTCGGGGATTCGACAGCACCACGAGATTTATCTCAGCGACGCCCGGCGCTGCAAGGCGGAAAATCTCAAAACCGTGATTCGCTTGCCCATTCGCCAGCCCCCGAAGTGTGCGAACTAAGGACGTTCCTTTAGAAAATCCGGAGATTTTCATGGGCGTGTCAAAATCCTTTTGGACACGCAAAACGAGCGCAGACCCAAAGGTCTGCGCTCGTCGCGAATGGTGAGCGGCGTCTATAAGCCGAGTTCTGTCTTGGACGACCATCTATCTAGGCCCGCAGTTGCCTGCGGGCTCCAGCGATTACCCGGGAGCGCGACGGGCCGCCGCATGTGCTCCCCTATCAATCTTGCACCAGGTGGGGTTTACAGAGCCGACAAGTCGCCATGTCGCTGGTGAGCTCTTACCTCGCCTTTCCACCCTTGCGTTCCCCGAAGGGAATTCGCGGTCTATCTCTGTTGCACTTTCCTTGGAGTCGCCTCCACCGGCAGTTAACCGGCACCCTGCCCTATGGAGCTCGGACTTTCCTCGGACGCATGCGCGCCCGCGACCGCCCAGCGTCCTCACAACCCAAAGCACAGCTTATCACGCGCGCGGCGCTTCGTCAAGTAAAAT
>DVMU01000077.1 GCA_018714825.1 Candidatus Pullichristensenella excrementigallinarum | reverse complement strand
TGCGAATGGCCGGTTCCAGGGGCAGATCCGGAACTTGCTCCTCAGCGCCCTGCTCCTCCAGCCTCTGCTCCGAGGATTCAGGCATGTCCCCGCCTGCCGTCGCCTGCGCGTCAGGCTCGTCAAAAACTTCGAATCCCGATGCCGCATCTTCTTGCGCTTCCGGAGCTTCTTCGGCTGCGTCCGGCGCAAAATTGCGCTCTTCATCCCCATCAACGCCCTCTTGGGACGGCGCCTGCGCAACGTCCTCCGGCGGGGCATACCGGCTCTTGCGGACATCTTCCTCCTCCTGTTCGGGCACCTCCAGAGGTTTTCCGCAAAACACGCAGAACAACATCTGATCCGAATTCTTCTTTCCGCAATATCCGCAATACACGGCGCTCCTCCCTTCTACAGGTTCCGCATCGCCTCATAATCCGGGTCGCCGTAAAACGCCCGTTCCTCGCCCGGGTCTCCTCCGAGCGCCTCCACGGCGTTTCGCAATTCCAGATAATCCAAATAGGTCAGGTCCGTCAAACCCAAGAGCCGTTGCAGCGGCTCGACTGCACGATCGTCTCCCAATTTAAGCAAATAATTTGCGTACAACGCGCGATTCTCCGGATCTGCAAACAAACGCTCCATACAATAAGAATAGACGCGATCATCGCCCGGATAGTTGCAAAGCACATCCAATAGAAGCAGCTTCGCGTAATCATTGGCTGCCGGATAGCGCCGGATCAGTTTTTCCAGCGTTTCCTCTGCGCAACCGTAAGAGAGGATTTCTACCGCCATTTCTGAAAATTCGCTTTCCTGTCCGGCGCGCAGGATCGCCTCTTCGCAAATCGCATCCACTTCCGGGCACTCCGCTTCAGACAGCAGTCCCAGCAAGACGGCGCGCAGCGTATCGGAATTCTTCGGATTGCGCACCGCTTCCACAAGCGTGCTGAAATCCTTCTTTGCCAGGGCGGACAGCCGATCCATCAAAGATTCGGGAATATCCCAATCCTTCTTGAGATACTCCCCCACCGCCGCGATCAATTCCCGCGGATCGTCAAATTGCTCGAAGTACGCCTGAGGAGTTTTTCCATCAAGCCAGTCCATCGGCGTCTCCATCCACTGATGGTAGAGGCGATGCGCGAACTCGTCCGCCTCTTCTTCGTCCATTTCGGGCTTTCCCTGCAAATTCTCGAGCACATACCGGCGGAATTCCCCACTGAAATCAATTGCCTTCATTTTCCTCTTCCTCCAGCGCGTCGGCCATCCGCGCGGCGTAATAGACAACCCTTCGAAAAGAACAGCCGAATTCCCGCGCAATTTTGTCAAAGCGCACCTTGTATTCATGCAGCTTCAGGTAACAATAGGCGGATGCCGCCGCGAGCACCTCCACGCGCTCCCTGGATCGGGGCAGCGACGGACATGCGTTCCATACCCGCAGAAACATCACTGCCAGCGCCGGCAGCGCGCTTACGCCCCAGACCTCCTCCAACACGCGATCCGCGTATTTTGCGGCCTGGCGCATGGTCAGGGGCAATCCCTCCAGGACTTGATCCGATTCGGGAAGCATTCCATCCTCCTCGTCCACGCTCGGGGGAAGCATCCTCTGCATATCCGCGCCCCGCATCCGCAAAAGCATGGACGCGTGAAGCTTTAGATCAAAGGGAATGTCCGGGCGCAGAAGGATTTCCCGCAGCGTGCTCTCTGCTTCCGGATCTTCCAGGGTAGAAAGCACCGTCACCGCCGCGCGGCGAAACTGCGGACTTTCGACCGTCGCACACCACTTGAGCAACGCGCGGAAATTTGCATCCGATTGCCAAACCCGCTCCAACTCTTCCATGCTGGAAGAGAGCGTATCCGCGATGGATTTAAACCGGCGCAGCATCTCGTCTTTGGGAACCTGGTAGATATAGTTCAGCCGAATTTCGTTTAACTGTCCCCGCGTCGCCATGGATTGGAAATAGGCGGCGATGCTGTCCTCCGGATCAATGCGAAGGATGCGCTCCCAAAATTTGATGACTTCCGCGTCCGGCGCTCCCGTATAATGGAGCGCAACTGCGCGCGTGTGCAGAAGCTTTCGATCGTGCGGCGCTTCGCGAAGCGCCATGCGCGCGCATTCTGCAACCTCCTGATGCATTCCCATTTCTCCCAGCGCGTACATCAGCAGCCGAAGCTCCAATCCTTCGGGCCGAAGCGTCACCGCGCGGAGAATCTCCCGCCGCGCCAAATCTGCGCGGCCCGCCATCTGATAGACCTGAGCGGCGACGCATAAGGCGCGCAAGGACGGTTCTTCTCCTTCCGTCGCCCTTTGGGCCTGTTCGATGGCCGAGGCCTCCTCGCCCGCCAATTTGAGGTCCAGCGCATACAGCGCGCGCATTTCCCGACGGGCAGGATCCAGAGCAAGGCTCTTCTCGAACAAGCGCCTTGCCTCCCCAAAATCCTCCCGCTTCATCCGGTCGCAGGCCTGATCCGCGATTCTCGCCGCCCGATACGCCTTGCGGCTGGCCGGGCGGAGCATGGCGGTATAAAAGGTCAATTCCTCGGCAAGCCCTCCGGCATCCAAACTTCTCGCGCCCTTGGGGTCGCTGCGCCGGTAGCGCATGAGCGTGCGCTTGGCGCCCTCCAAATCGTTCATGGCCAGCATATTGAGCGCCAACCCGTAATAGCATTCCGAAGGCGCATTCTCCTGCGCCAGAAGATCCAAAAGCAGGCGATTGGATTGCGCATGGCAACCCATTTCGCAGTACATCTCCGCCAGATCCAATTTATACTCCACATTTTCCGGAGCGTTTTCCACCGCGCGCCGCAACAGCTCCAACGCATCGACGGGATTGTTGTCCCGCCGATTTTTCATCGCGCGATGGTGCACATAGGCAGCGCTTCGGTCAAAAGGAACCACTTTGGGGTCAAATGTCATGCTTTCCTCCGCTGGTCGCGTTTTCCAGAAGTCCTTTCAGCGCATCTTCGGAGAAGATGTATCGCTTGTTGCAAAAATGGCAATCGACTTTGGCGCCATGGTCTTCGCAGATCATGGCCTCCAATTCCTCCCGGCCCAGAGAGATCAGCGCGCGTTCCACGCGTTCGCGCGTACAATCGCAGTTGTATCGGGGATAGACTTCCAAAAGAATCTCCGGCTGCAAATGCGAAAGCAATTGTTCTACCGCGCCCTTGAGATGATACTCGCGCATGGTTCCGGAAATGTCCATGAACATGCCCGCGGAATTTTCAACGGACTGGATCGCCGCTTCGGACGCGCCGGGAAGCATCTGCACGATCAAGCCGCCCGCGGCCTCCACGGTTTCCCCCACCAGCACGCCCAGGGAAACCAGCGAATTGACCTGCTCAGAGGCGGTAAAATACATCGCAAAATCCTCGGCAATTTCGCCGGAAACGAGATTGACCTGGCCCACATAGGGATCGCGCAAGCCCAAATCCTTGACCACGGTGAGCTTTCCTTCCCTGCCCACCGCCTGGCCGACCGCGAGCTTCTTGCCCACGCGCGGAAGTTCAATCTCCGGATTGCCGACATATCCCTTGACCGAAGCGTCCGCTTTGGCCACCGCGACCACAGAGCCAATCGGACCGCCGCCCTTGATGGTCGTCGTCAAGCTCTCGTTTTCCCCCTTGAGCATGGAGCCCATCATGGAAGCCGCCATCAGCGTACGCCCGAGCGCCGCCGTCGCGGTGCGGGAGAGCTTGTGCAAATTCCGCGCCCGCTCAACCAGTTCCGTTCCCTCGATCAAAAGCGCCCGCGCCTGCCCGTTTAAAAGCGAAATATGATACAATCCGTCCATTATTTATCCTTTCTTCGCCACAACATGAATTCTCTTTTCCTCCGGCTTGGGAGATTCGAACGTTTGATCTCCAAACACCCAAATTTCCCCAAATCCGGCTTCCTCCAAAAGCGGCAATATCTCTTGCGGAGTATGCGCCCGCTGCACATGTCTTTCCCGAAAGCGGCGATATCGCCCGTCCCCTTCTCTGAGGAAAAAGGTGATATCCATTGCAACCAGATGCTTATCTCGATCCAATCGATTTTCCCAAAGATAGGCGACCTCTTCCCGCTCTTCGCCGAAAAAGGCATCGCCGATTTCCTCTTCCAATTTATGGCGGGAAGAAAAATCGAACGCCAGCGCGCCGCCAGGCTTCAGGGCGCGCCAGGCCGCCTGGAAGAACGCGCGCAAGCGCCTGGGCGTGATAAGATAATTGACTCCGTCGCAAACGCACGTCACCGCGTCCACAGGCTTTGGAAGCAAAAGCGCGCACATGTCCTGACAGATCAGGCGCGCCGGAAGGCCCGCTTTGCGAAATTTTTCCGCCGCCGCTTCAAGCATCTCCTCGGAAAGATCCGCCGCGGTGACCGCGATGGACCGTCGAGCAAATTCCAACGCCATAGATCCGGTACCGCATCCTGCGTCCACAAGCGTCTCCGGATAGATCCCGGCGCGCGAAATCAGCTCCAGATAATACTCTGCCCATTTCGGATAATCAAAATCATCCATCAGTTGATCATAGACCTGCGCAAAGGCCGTATACATTTCCAATTGCTCCCACCTGCCGGATTTATTTTAGCATATGCGCGGCATCTTTGCAACCGCGCGCGGCGTCGCCATATCCGTTCATTGGGTCATGCCGAATTTTTTCTTCTCCGCCTTGGGAATAACCAAAATCTAACCCGAACGCTTTGCTGGAATTTCCCAAGACCGGCTATAATCATTGGCAGAAACAAAGGGAGGGCGTGCCCATGCGATACCAATGCGTGATCTTTGATTTGGATGGAACAATTCTGGATACTCTCGGCGATTTGAAAAACGCGGTCAACCACGCGCTGACCAAGCGCGGCTATGCCGCCCGCAGTCTGGAAGAGGTGCGCGCGTTTGTGGGAAACGGCGTGAAAAATCTCATCGAGCGCGCCGTTCCGCAAGGCACGGCGGCGGAGGAAATCCCGGAAATCCTCGCGGATTTCAAGGCGTATTACAACGAGCACCTGAACGTGGCGACGCATCCCTACGCGGGAATCCCCGAGCTTTTGCGCGATCTTCGGGCGGCGGGAATCAAGGTGGGCGTCAATTCCAACAAGTACGACGCTGCCGTCCAACTGCTCATGCAGGCCCATTTCCCCGGCCTGTACGACAAGGCATTGGGCGAGAGCGCGGGTATCCCGCGCAAGCCTTCCCCCGCAGGCGTGGAAAACCTGCTGCAATCCCTGCGTGTCGGCAAGGAAGACGCCGTATATATCGGGGACAGCGGCGTGGACATTGAAACTGCCAGGAACGCCGGGCTGAACATGATCTGGGTTTCCTGGGGCTTCCGCAGGCCGGAGGAAATGCAGCCCGTTCCCGAGCGCCGGGCCGACTCCGTGGAGGATTTGCGCCGGGCCTTGTTGGGATAAATTCGCTATCCATCTGTCCGCAGACGCGAACGCAACCGGTGCGTTCGCGTTTGTTTCCTGTTTCGGGGGCCGAAATCCGAATCGTTTCGGGATGCCCTTGTTTCCCCCAGGACACGGTCCAGCAAAATTTGGATTCTCTCAAAGGGACGCCTTTTCAAACCACCCCTTGCATTTCATTGCGCTTTCTTTCCAATTCTGCTCGCAAGTCCGCGAGATATCCGGCCTGTTGCCTTTTCAAATACAGCCGGGCGAACAGGCGCATCAGGGGATTGCGTACGTCGATCTTTTCGGTGAATTCAACCATGGTGCCTGTTTTTTGCGGAGTAAATACGCCGATCCAATGCCCTCGGAGGTTTTCGTTTTCCAGATCAAATTCCCATAGACTGCAGAATTCAGAAGCGGTAATTGTAAACCGCGTGGCATGGCCTGCCTTGGTATATTCGACAAATCGGCGTTCATCCAAAATCTCGATTCTGCTCAGATCGCTTCTCCACGCGCAGCTGTCCAGGGACGTAACCGTATTCCACACAGCCTGCACATCGTAGGGAAGTTTTGCAGAAATCCTCGCAACAATCATGATGGATCCTCCTCCGGGTTCTCTTTAAAATTCGTCTTCCAACGCAACGACGGGGCCAAGCACGGTTCCGAAATAGCGCATCAGTTCTTCCGGAGCCTGTTTCCTCCGGTTTTTCAACCACCACAGGACGGTTTCCACAAACGTGGAGGAGATGTGGTTGACGAGAAAGTCTTCCGGAAGATCCTCCCATTCCCCGTGGGACGCGCCCGAAAGCCAACTGCGTACCATAGCGTTCAGGCTGTCTTTAAAATACCGGAGAAACAGATCGCTGCTCTTGCAGCAGAGAAGCTCCAGGACGTTTCGATCATCCTGTTCCAAATGCTGAAACAGATGCAAAAAGACCGAATTGGGCGCCGGAGCGTCGGAATATCGCCCATGGGTGTGGGCGGCGTCCAGCGCCGAATCGACAATATGCGCAAACAGTTCTTCGCACAATTCCCGCAGCAGATCGTCCTTTGTCTCAAAATGCGCGTAGAACGTGGTCCTCCCCACATTGGCCTCGTCGATAATCTCCTGCACGGTGATTTTATGATGGCTCTTTTGTTTGAGCAATCTGCCCAAAGCCGCAAACACCGCTTCCCGGGTCTTTTGCCTGCGCCTGTCCATACTGCCTCCCGAACAAAACTCCAAATCTGTTCAAAACCGCACACGGGGCGGAAATTGCCCCTTGCTCCGCAAAGGCTCTCTCGATACAATAAAACAGAACAAAATGTTTTAAATCGCGTTGAGCGTATCAGAATTTCCATTCAATGTCAAGATCTTTCCTGTAGGGAGGCACGTATCATGGCAAAGAGGATTTCCGATTTTCTCTCCGGAACCGCGATGACGGTGGTCAGCGGAGCGTTTCTCGCCCTCAGCCTGGCGCTGACGCTCTCCGGAAAATCCATCGGATTGGATCCTGCCTGGGGATCGGTGCTCATCAGCGGTATCCCCCTGCTCTACCTCGCGCTTTGGCGAATCCGGCACAATCGCGGCATCAGCAAGATTTCTTCCGCGCTGCTGATTTCAATCGCCATGTTCGCGGCGATTGCCATCGGCGATCTCTTCGCGGCGGGCGAAGTCGCCTTTATCATGGCTATCGGCGCCATTTTGGAAGAAAAGACCACGCAGCGCGCAAAAAAGGGGCTGCGAAATCTCCTCTGCCTGGTTCCCCAACAGGGACGACGCATCGCAGAGGGAAAAGAGGAATGCATCCCGGCGAGCCGGATCCGCAAAAATGACATTCTGCGCATCCTGCCGGGAGAAGCCGTTCCGGTGGATGGCATCATCCTCCGGGGAGAAACCAGCCTGGATCAGTCCATCATGACCGGCGAATCGCTGCCCGTGGACAAGGGAGTGGGCGACAGCGTCTTTTGCGGAACCATCAACCGCTTTGGCGTCGTGGAAATCCGCGCAACCAAGGTCGGTGAAGACAGTTCCCTGCAAAAGCTCATCCATATGGTCCAAGAGGCGGAAAGCAGACAGGCGCCCATGCAGCGCATTGCGGATCGTTGGGCCAGTTGGTTGGTGCCGGTGGCGCTGTTGATCGCCCTGGCGGCGTATCTCTTTAGCGGAAATATCGTCACCGGCGTGACGATTCTGGTGGTTTTCTGCCCCTGTGCCCTGGTACTGGCGACCCCCACCGCGATCATGGCCGCCATCGGGCAGGCCACAAAGCATGGGGTCATTATCAAATCCGGCGAAGCATTGGAGCGAATGGGCAAGGTAGATACCCTCGCCTTTGACAAGACCGGCACAATCACCTTCGGGCGGCCGGAAGTGAGCGATATCGCCGTGTTTGAGAATTCCCTGACAGAGAGGGAATTGCTTGTCCTGGCCGCCTCGGCAGAATCGCACAGCGAGCACCCCCTGGGAAAAGCCATTGTTGCCTTTGCGCAATCCGAAGGATTGGGTCTTCTGCCGGTCGAAGATTTCCAAATGCGCGCGGGCAAAGGAATCTCCGCGCGCGTCGGCGGGAAAAAGCTGCTTTGCGGGAGCGAAAGATTTCTCCGGGAATGCGGAATAGAGCCGGAAACAAGCAGGATGAAAACCTTAGATCTCCTGCGAGAGCAAGGCAAGGCCTCTATCCTGGTGGCTGACGAAAAATCCTGCCTGGGCGTGATCGCTTTGGCCGACGTGCTGCGTCCTTCGGCAAAGGAAATCGTATCGGATCTCGAAAAAACCGGCGCACGCGCCGTTCTGTTTACCGGGGATAACCGAAAAGCCGCCCATTACTTTGCCCGGCAGGCAGGGATCTCTGCCGTGCAGGCGGAGCTGCTGCCGGAAGAAAAAGTTGCCTCCATCGCCCAATTGCAAAGAGAAGGCCGCCTAGTCTGCATGATCGGGGACGGCGTCAACGATGCGCCCGCCCTGAAAAGCGCAGATGTTGGCGTAGCGATGGGTGGCATCGGCAGCGACATCGCAGTCGATGCCGCTGACATCGCACTGGTCGGAGATGATCTGCGGAAACTCCCCTATCTCAAGCGCCTGTCCAGCGCCACCGTTGGGACCATCAAACTCTCCATCCTGCTATCCCTCTGCATCAATTTTGTCGCCATCGTGCTCTCGCTGCTGGGAGTGCTCACCCCTACCTCCGGCGCACTGGTACACAACGCCGGTTCCTGCCTGGTCGTCCTGATCGCGGCGCTCTTATATGATCGGAAGTTTGAATAGGATTCTTCCATTTCCCAAAAGGCGCCCGAAATCAATGCCGCTATTTTTTCCTGCGCAGCTTGAGCTCAATTCCCCGTTTTTTGGCCGCCGCCTGCAATTGCTCCGCGGCAAACGCGGCGCTTTCCCGGAGAGAAGCATCCTCTTCTTCAATTTTTTCCCGAATCGGGCGCAAAACGTGGCGAAGTTCTTCCAAATCCAGCAGGTTGACCGCCAAAGAAAACAGGGATTTCCGCCTTCCATCGTTGCAACGGGCCAACAGGAAGCGAAGGATCTCCACCTTTTCCCTCTGTTCCGCATTGTACGCATCCAGGCCGATGTCGCGTGCCTTTTCCAGATCTCTCTTTCGATTTCGACTGGAAATAAACCCATCCCACGCATCCTCGCCCGCGTATCGCTCGCACGGATATGCCTCGCATTGGAAGCAATACATGGGATTCCCGTGTTCCATGCTGCACCTGGCGATTTTGCAGGATTGGTTTCCCTCGCCGCCTCCGCATCCGGGGCAATAGTTTCCCAGGCGCATGACGCACAAGCCGCAGTTCAGCCCGCACAGCGAGAACAGCAGGTTCTCCCGTTCAAACCCCTTCAACGCTTTGCTCCTCCAATCTCTCCGTCGAGCGCGATCTTCGCATGGCACAAACAGGCGCTACACCGTTATTTCGATCCGGTTTCCTTCCAGATCCGCGATGCAGCTTTCATAATATCCGTCCCCCGTCGTCCTCGGACCGCTGAGAACTGCATAGCCGTCCGCGCGCAAGGTTTCGGTCAACGCGTCCACGGCCCGTGCGCTTCCGACGCTGAAGGCGATGTGCGCGTATCCCATCCGTTCCTGCAGGGCAGGCGCCTCTTCCGGAAGCGGCTTGTGCATGATTTCCAGCCGCGCACCGTCCGCAAAGCGCAAAAAATAGGATCGGAAATTCGTCCTCGGATTGTGATAGCACGGATCGGCCGTTGCCCCGAAATACCGGATAAAGAAATCTTTTGCTCGTTCCAGATCCCGCACATACAGCGCGACATGTTCCATTCGCATCTTGTTTTTTCCCCTTTCCACTTTTATCTTTCTTCATCCGGTCCGCTTTCGCCGGTTTTTCCCCTATCTTGCCCATTAGAAATTGCACACTTTTCCGCTTTCTCCAGGAGGAATGATTGCAGGCTCCTTGGACAACCGTTTTTTTCATAGAACGCTTCCACTCCGGGTTGCGCGCCGAAATACAACATTGTCGGCGCGTTCTCCCGCGCAAGCCGCAAAAGCCTGCTCCCTACGCCTTTCCTCTGATATTGAGGGAGGACCAGCAATTCCGTTATTGTCCCAAAGAAATACCCGTCCGAAAGAATGCGCAGACACCCCACCAGGGTTTCCTTCTCATAAGCAGTAATATTGAGCGTTTTGGATAATGCCGTTCGCGTTTTCTCCGGGTCATACTTTCCCGGCCAGATCTGATTGACAAAGGAAAGAAACTCTCTGGCTTCCAGCGCTCTATCATCGACTCTGTATTGCATCGTCGCACGCCTCCCGAAAATTCAAATCCATCCAATCGTTCTCGTATTTTAATTGTTCATCTTATTTTAGCATATATTGCCTTCCCCCGCCACTCCCGGACGCAGGAATAACCCGAAAGGTGGCGGCAGGGCATCGCAAACATCCTGAACGCCAAGAGGTTGATCGCCTTATTGCGCCTTGCTCCCCTTGATTCCTACGTTTGATTGAACCAGTCTAATATTCCTTGCCTTTCGTCGAACAGGTATGGTCTATTTTTCTCGATACAGGGCCATAAGCCGAGGGCATAAAGGAGAATGGAAATGGATGTTCGTTTAATACAGATAAAATTGACGCATTTAATTTGAAACTGGCAGAAGGACCGGAAATATTTGTTTCGCATCCTATTGATGACTGCAGAGCAAAACCGGCGGAGCGGTTAATGACGACCTCGGCCGGGGTCGTTATTTCCCAGGCAGGCTGAAGCACAGAAAAAGCCTCCACCACTTGCACGATATACTGTGCTTGCGGTTGGGGCTTTACGATTTATTTCTCTACATGTTATGTTGAGGCCTTGCTATGCCGTCATTCCCACTCGATCGTTCCCGGCGGCTTTCCGGTAACATCGTAGACGACCCGATTGACGCCGGGGACTTCGTTAATGATGCGGCTGACGCATTTTTTGAGCACCGGATACGGGATTTCGGCAGCCTCGACGGTCATCGCGTCGTCCGAAACGACCGCGCGCAGGGCCACACAATGCGCGTAGGTGCGTCCGTCTCCCATCACACCCACGGTTCTCGCGCCCGTTAGCACGGCAAAAGACTGCCAGATTTGCCTCGCAAGGCCGGCCTTCTCCAATTCCTCGAGATAGATCGCGTCGCAGCGGCGGAGCGTATCGAGCTTTTCCTTCGTGATCTCCCCCATCACGCGCACGGCCAAACCCGGTCCGGGAAACGGCTGGCGCCAGACCATGTCGTCCGGAATGCCCAAGGCGATCCCGACCTGCCGAACTTCATCCTTAAACAGATTCTTCAGGGGTTCCACGATGTTTTCCTTCTTGAAGAGAGAATCTTTGGGAAGGCCGCCCACGTTGTGATGGCTCTTGATGGTCGCCGACCCGCCCATGCCGCTCTCGATGCGGTCGGGGTAAATGGTGCCCTGCAGAAGGAACTGCGCGCCGGTCTTTCGAGCTTCCTCTTCAAAGACGCGCACGAACAGTTCGCCAATGATCTTGCGTTTTTTTTCCGGCTCGGTAACGCCCGCAAGCGCGCGAAGGAAGCGTTCGGAAGCATCTACATGCACCACGTTCAGGCCCAGGTGATCGCGATAGGTTTTAAGCACCTGTTGCGCCTCGTTCAGCCGAAGCAGCCCGTGATCGACAAACACGCAGGTCAATTGCTCCTTTTTGAGCGCCCTTCCTGCAAGCGCGCAGGCCACCGACGAATCCACGCCGCCGGAAAGGCCCGCGACGACCTTCCCCTCGCCCACCTGATCCCGGATTTCGCGGAGCATCTCCTCGAGCCTGTCTTCCGCGCGATAGTCGCCCTTCAGGCTGCACACGCCGAGGACAAAATTTCGCAGCATCTGCGTTCCTTCGACGGTGTGACGGACTTCGGGGTGGAACTGTACCCCATAAATTTTCCGGTTGGAATCAGAGAATGCGGCCACCGGGCAATGTTCGGTGTGCGCGTTGCATCGAAATCCCTCGGGCAACTTGTCCACGCGATCGGTGTGATTCATAAACACCGCGGTTTCCCGCGCAACGCCTTCGAAAAGCGGCCCGGATTCGGCAAAGAGCATGGTGTGTCCGTACTCACTGACCGCCGCGTGCTGGACCGTACCCCCGAAGAGGTAGTTGATCAATTGCATTCCGTAACAGATCCCCAGCACCGGAACTCCCAGGTGGAAGATCTCGATTCCCGTGCGAGGCGCATCCGGAGCGTAGACGCTGTTGGGCCCTCCGGTGAGAATTATGCCCTTGAGATCCTTATCGGCCCACAGCTCCGTGGGCGCAGAATACGGGAGAATTTCGCAATATACGCCCATTTCGCGCACGCGCCGAGCAATGAGCTGATTGTATTGTCCTCCAAAATCAAGAACGATGATTTTATCCATCTTGTCTTTCCTCCGATCGCGCAATGGCTGCCTCAATCAGGCCCCGGAACAGCGGGTGCGCCCGATTGGGGCGGGATTTGAATTCCGGATGGAATTGCACGCCCACAAACCAGGGATGCTCCCGCAATTCCACCGCTTCCACCAAATTCCGCTCGGGATGGATTCCCGCCACCTGCATTCCGTGTTTCTCGAGCGTTTCCAAGAATGCGTTGTTAAACTCATAGCGATGGCGATGGCGTTCCCAAATCTCGCTGCGTCCATATAGCCTGCGCATCTTGGAATCCGGCTGCAAGCGGCAACGGAAGGCTCCCAGGCGCATGGTTCCGCCCGTCTGCTGCAAACCGCGCTGCTCGGGCATGATGTCGATCACAGGATAGGGCGTCTCGGGATCAATCTCGGTAGAAGACGCGCCCGCAAGGCCGCAGACATTCCGCGCAAATTCCATCACCGCAATCTGCATTCCCAGGCAAATGCCCAAATAGGGAATGCCGTGCTCGCGAGCATAGCGCGCGGCAGCCATTTTTCCGGCGATGCCGCGATTTCCGAAGCCGCCCGGCACCAAGATCCCCTGCACGTCCTTAAACGCCGCATCCAGATCCGCCTGTTCCTTGGCCAGATCGTCGGCCAGAACCCATTTGATGTTCACGCGCGCACGATGGGCAATACCTCCGTGCTTGAGCGCCTCCACCACGGAAAGGTACGCATCGTGCAGCTGAATGTACTTGCCCACCAGTGCGATGGTAACCTTGCGCTCCGGGCATTGGAAGCAGTTGACCATTTCCGCCCAATCGCGCAAGTCCGGCGTGCGCGCCTCCATAGAGAGCGCCTCGCAGACCTTGTCCGCGAATTTTTCGCGCTCGAGCAACAGCGGAACCTGATAGAGCGATTCCGCGTCCAGATTTTCGATGATGTACTTTGCCGGAACATTGCAAAACAGGGAAAGTTTGTTGCGCAGATCCTCGGGAATGGGATAGTCGCTTCTGCACACCAGCATTCCCGGATGGATGCCCATGGACTGCAGTTGTTTGACGGAATGCTGTGTGGGCTTGGTCTTGAGTTCCTGCGAGCTTTTGAGATAGGGAATCAGCGTCACATGGATAAACAGCGTGCGCTCGCGATCCACTTCCCATTGAAATTGGCGGATGGCCTCGATAAAGGGTTGTCCCTCGATATCGCCGACCGTTCCGCCGATTTCCGTGATCACGACGTCGACCGCTTCGCCGACGCGATAGATTTTTTCCTTGATTTCGTCCGTAATGTGCGGGATCACCTGCACAGTGCCCCCATTATAGCCGCCCGCGCGCTCGCGCCGCAGGACGGAAAAGTAGACCTGTCCGGAGGTCACCGAGGAGTACCGCGTGAGATTTTCATCCACAAACCGCTCGTAATGCCCCAAATCCAGATCGGTTTCCGCACCGTCTTCAGTGACAAATACTTCCCCATGCTGATAGGGATTCATGGTGCCGGGATCGACATTGAGATAGGGATCGAATTTCTGAATGGCGACAGAGTACCCCCTCGCCTTGAGGAGCCTTCCCAGCGAAGCGGCCGTGATGCCCTTCCCCAACGATGAGGTCACGCCGCCGGTTACAAAAATATACCGAGTATCCACGCCCTCACGCTCCATTCCAAAAAAACATGGAGCTATGATAGCACTCCCTTTGCACGCGTTTCAATAGAAATCGGGTTAAAAATCGCGACAACTTGCGCTATCGGAGGATGAATCCCTCCGTCCATTCCCCGTGGCAGCGGAATCCCAGCTTTTCCAGCGCCTTGACGGAAGCCGTGTTTTCGCGATCGACCCAGGTATAGCACATCTGGATTCCGCGCTCCTGCGCGGTCTTATAGATCATCTGCTTCATGGCCGTGGAAAGTCCCATGCGGCGATACTCGCTCTTCACCGCTCCCAGCCAGGTCGAAACCATGCCGCCGCGGATTACCATCTTGTTGGCCGCGCAGATTTCTCCCGTATCTTCCCGTTCCATGACAAAGATATTTCCCTGAGAAATCTCATAGAGCGTCTCGTCCATGCTGGGAATCGCGGAATTGAGATGATCCAGCGATCGATCCCAAATGGGCAAAATTGCCTCTGCGTCCTCGGCCCGCGCAAGCCGTCCCCGGAACTTTCCGACCGCGTTTTCCACAACCGTCGGCCCGGGCACATAATCCTGCAGGGAAAGGTACATCTTTAAATCCACCACATGCGGGACAAATCCGCAATCCATCCACTTGCGCTCCATTTCGCGGATGCTCCTGCGCCGATCTTCGCCGCCCGCCATGAGGAATTCCACCAAAACGGGCTTGTCCATGCGCTCAAAAGACACCGGCTTATCCACGGCAAAGAAAAAATGCACGCGATAGTACTCGCCCTCGTCGTCGATCAGAAACGCGCCGGATTCGCATTTTCCCATGTAGAGGCTCTTTCGGCGCAGGAGCCGATCCACCTCTCCAGGCTCAAAGATACAATTGGTTTCCCATCTCGGGTTTCGCAACAGATGCTTATAGAAAAAGGTCCTCAGCTCGTTTTTTTCCAATACGGGCCGCAAATCTTCTCTTGTCTTCATACGCATCCTTCCTTTCTTTCTGTCAATTTGCGTCTGCCGTTGCACAAGCGCATACCGCAAATCGGCTTTTCGATCCCCCTTTATACAGGTTTTTCTTTTGGGCCAAAACCTGGTTAACATTTTTATTATATAACAAGCTATGTATTCTGTCAATCCTCGCACGAAAGTGTTCCTGCTTTGCCATGGAACAGGCACACTTTCGCATCGAATATGCCGAAGCCATGCCGCGAATGTGTGACACCCGTTTCCCTTAAACTTCGAATTCGAACAGTGTCACTTGGCTGGTTTCGGGAATATCGTTCAGGCATCCCGCCAGACGCAACGCCTCGATGGTTCCTCTGGCGACCTTGCGGCGGAGCATATCGTCCCGGGAGATGAACGGCCCCTCCTCCCGTGCGCGGACATAAGCCTCCGCGGCCTGCTGCCCCACGCCCGGCAAGGCGTTGATCGGCGGACGAATCCCCTCCTCTTCCAGAGCAAATTCGAGCGCGTCCGATTTGTAAAGGTCCACCGGCAAAATCCGGATGCCGCGCAGGTTCATCTCGATGAGTATCTCCAATAGCGAAAGTTCCCCGTCCTTTCGCTCGCGTTCTTCCTTTTCCAGGGCGTTGATCCCCTCGATCATCGCGCGGTATACCGTCACGTCGGCAGTGACCATGCGCGTCGCGTCAAAATCCTCCAGGTTTCTCTGCAAATAGCAGGTGTAATACGCCGCCGGATAATAGATTTTGAAATACGCGATGCGCAGTCCCATCATCACATAGGCCACGGCGTGCGCCTTGGGGAACATGTACTTGATCTTCTTGCAGGAATCGATATACCAATCCGGCGCGTCCACCGCCTGGATCGCCTCTTCCATAAAGGGCTGCAGTCCCTTGCCCTTGCGCACGGATTCCATGGTCTTAAACGCGACCTCCGAATCCACGCCGAACGAAATCAGCGCGTTCATGATATCGTCGCGCGTGCAGATGCACTGGCTCAGCGGCACGCCCGCGTGAACCAGATCCTGCGTGTTCCCCAGCCAGACATCCGTCCCGTGCGAAAGACCGGAAATGCGGATCAATTCCTCCATGGTGCTGGGCATGGTTTCTACCAGCATCCCCCGCACAAAGCGCGTGCCGAATTCGGGAATGCCCAACGTTCCCGTAGGCACGCCCAATTCCTCCGCCGTAAGCCCTAGGGCCTTGGGCGAAGAAAACAGGGAGAGGATATTGCGAAACACCTGCGCGTCGTTGAGCGGCACTTCCCTGGGGGCAATGCCGGTCAAATCCTGCAGCTTGCGCAGCATCGTGGGATCATCGTGCCCGAGCACGTCCAATTTGACCAATACATCGTGCATAGACGAAAAATCGAAATGCGTGGTGATGGTCTCGGACTTCATATCGTCCGCCGGGTGCTGGATGGGCGTGAACTGATAGATCTCGTAATCCTTGGGCAGAACCACCATGCCGGCCGGGTGCTGCCCGGTCGTGCGCTTGACGCCGGTAATGCCGCGCGCCAGGCGTTCCTTTTCCGCGTTGGGAAAGTGCAAATCGCGCTCCTCCATATACCGGAGCACATAGCCGTAGGCCGTCTTTTCCGCGATCGTGCCGATCGTTCCCGCGCGGAAGACGTTTTTCGTGCCGAACAATTCCTTGATATAGTTGTGCGCGCGGGGCTGATAGACGCCGGAAAAATTCAGGTCGATATCCGGCACCTTGTTGCCCTTGAATCCCAAAAACACCTCGAAGGGGATATTGAACCCGTCCTTGTGCATGGGCGTTCCGCATTTGGGGCAGTCCATCGGCGGGAGGTCCAACCCCGTCTTTCCCAATTTTTCCACATCAAAATCGACATGTTTGCATTTGGGGCAGACGTAGTGCGGCGGCAGCGAATTGACTTCGGTAATCCCCGAAAGATACGCCACAAGAGAGGAACCCACCGAACCGCGCGAACCGACGATGTATCCGTCTGCAAGCGATTTGGCGACCAATTTCACCGCGATCATGTAGAGCGTGGAAAATCCGTAGCCGATGATCGCGCCCAGTTCCTTGTCGATGCGCTTCTGCACGATTTCGGGAAGCGGGTCCCCATAGATTTCCCGCGCCCGGCCCAAGGTGATTTCCCGAAGCTCGTGTTCCGCTTCCGGCCAGAAGGGTTGGAACGTCTCCTTTCCCTCCGGATGCGGTGGGAAAAGATGCACGTCTTCGATCTGATCGGCAATGCGGTTGGGCGCTTCCACGACCACCCGACGCGCCGTCTCCTCGCCCAGATAGGAAAACTCCTCGAGCATCTCGTCCGTGGTGCGGAAATACAGCGGCGGCTGCTCGTCCGCGTTCTCAAAGCCCTTGTACGCCATGAGTATCGCGCGGAATATTCCATCCTCCGGGTTCATAAAGTGCACGTCGCCTGTCGCGACTACGGGAATCCCCAGCTTCTCGCCCAGAGCCACGATCTTGCGATTGAGATCCTGCAGGCCCTTTTCATCCGGCACGGTTCCTTCGCGCACGAGGAAGCCATTGTTGCCGATGGGTTGGATTTCCAGATAGTCGTAGAATCTGGCTATACGCTCCAGCGTCCTGGCGTCCTTCCCCGCCAGCACCGCGCGGAACATCTCGCCGGATTCGCACGCGCTTCCCACAATCAGCCCATCCCGATATTTCTCAATCAGCTTCCGGGGAATGCGCGGCGTCCGATGGAAGTAATTCAGATGCCCCTCGCTCACCAGGCGATACAGATTCGCCATGCCCTGCTGGTTTTTGGCCAGGAGAATGATGTGGTGGGATTTCCCGCCCGCATCCGTATGGAAGGCGTTGTTTATATCGCGCAGTTTCTTTGCTCCCAATTCCGCAAGCGACCGAAGCAAGACCAATCCCGTTGCGCGCGCATCGTGTACCGCGCGGTGCGCGTCCTTGAGCGATACGTTCAGATGCTTGCAGACCGTGCCCAATTTGTGATTGCGCAGCTCCGGATACTGATTGCGCGCCAGGGCCAGCGTGTCCAGCACGGGCGCGTTCAGGGGCAGATTTTCCCGCTTGCAGGCGCGGCGCAAAAACGCCAGGTCAAAGGAAGCGTTGTGCGCCACCAATACCGCGCCCTGGAGGAAATTCCAAAACGCGGGCAAGACCTCCCGAATCGTGGGCTGGTCCGCAAG
Source organism: Candidatus Pullichristensenella excrementigallinarum (assembly GCA_018714825.1). Lineage (GTDB taxonomy): Bacteria > Bacillota > Clostridia > Christensenellales > Aristaeellaceae > Pullichristensenella > Pullichristensenella excrementigallinarum. The sequence goes on along the minus strand of DVMU01000077.1, from coordinate 1,935 downwards.
CATGGCGGGGGTGATTCCCGTCAATTCCACAACTTTTTCCGGAATTGCGCGGCCGGGCCGAATCAGTTGGGAAAATTCCGAAACCTCTTCGCCGTTTTCTATGCGCACTGCGCCGATCTCGATGATCTCGTCCGCGCTGGGATTCAGGCCCGTGGTTTCAAAATCCAGCACCACAAAGGCGCACGTCTCCAAATCGCGCCCGTCCGGATTTTCCACGATCTGCGGCGCATCCTCGATCAGATACCCCTCGCACCCGGGAATGAGCTTGATATTGTTCTTCTTTGCCGCGCCGAAGGCCTCGGGAAAGGCCTGTACCACGCCGTGATCCGTAATCGCAATGGCCTTGTGGCCCCATTTGGCGGCCTGCTTGATCAAATCCGTGGCAGAAGCGCAGGCGTCCATGGTGGACATCTGCGTGTGCAGGTGCAGTTCCACGCGCTTTTCCGGCGCCGTATCCTCCCGAACCGGCTTGGGAACGGAATTGATGTCGTTGACGATCAACATCATCTCGCGCTTGTAATCGTCATATCGATAGGCGCCGCGTGCCTTGACCCACATTCCGTCCTTGAGCGCTTCTTGCAGTTTTTCCGCCTGTTGTTCGACCGATCCTTCGTCTCTTGCGCGCTGGCCGCCCAAAAACAATTTGCAATTGACCGAGCCATGGTGATCGCTCATGGAAAAAGTGACGATCCTGGATTGCCCGTTCTTTGCCTCGCGCATCTCCATGGCCGCGACCTCTCCGACCACCGTCATGCGGCCGATATCCTCCGTCACCTCGTTCATGGGCGTGACCGGATCGGAAATCATCCGGCCGTAGACAGCTTCCGCCGCAACCTTGCCCCGATGCGATTCACACTTTGCGGATTCCTCACGCGCCTGCTGGGCCATGCGCTCCGCCTCTTTGGCGCGCTCTTGGGCGATGCGCCGCAGCCGCGCTTCCTCGTCCCCCGCCGTTTCGATGCGCGTAGGCGCCTCGAGATCAAACAATTCCTTGAGCAGGCGGGAAAGCAACTCGTCCACATGCCGCGCGCGCATGTACCGCGCGCCCTCCTCGCTGGTGGCCGTAACGCACAGAGCGCCGTTTTCCAGGCGAAAATCCGCCGCGCCGTTTTCTAAAAAAGGCACCGATCCGGGGCTTTCGTGCTTCACCAGTTCGATCAAAAATCCCGCTACTTGGGAAATGTCCGCTTCGGCCTGCTCCCTGAGATCCGGATAGGATATGCGTACCCGCACGCCTACCGCAGGAAACGCCGCCGCGAGCGCGCGTGAAATTCGCTTGAATTCTTCCCGCGTGAGGAGGCGGGAAGCATTCAGGCGAATGAGCATTTCTCCGGTTTTTTGGGAAATATGTACCCTTCGAAGCGAAAGCAGCCCGGAAAGGTCCGGGCTGTCCTTGGATACCAGTTCCCGCCACAATTCGCTCATGAAACAATCCTTCGTATCTCGTCGATCAGAATCTGCGCCAGATCTCCCCGCACCGTGCGGGGCGGTTGTCCCTTGATAAACAGCGCGCCGCCGTCCTTTCCTCCGGCAATGCCCAGATCGGCCTCCCGCGCCTCGCCCGGACCATTGACGACGCATCCCATCACCGCGACTTTGATCGGTTTGCGAATGTCCTTTGTGGCTTCGCGCACGCGCGAGGCAATCTCCTCCACGCAAATCGCGGTTCTTCCGCAGGTAGGGCAACTGACGACTTCCACATAATCCCGCCGCAATCCCGCCGCGCGCAGAATGGATAGCCCCGCTTCGATTTCTCTGACCGGATCGCCGGTCAGGGAAACGCGGATCGTATCTCCGATGCCGTCTAAAAGCAGCGCGCCGATGCCCATGGAGGATTTGACGATGCCGTCCGCATACGTTCCCGCCTCGGTCACGCCGATATGCTGTGGATATTCCGTCCGATGCGCGGCCAGGCGACAGGCCTCCACGGTCATG
>DVMU01000076.1 GCA_018714825.1 Candidatus Pullichristensenella excrementigallinarum | reverse complement strand
ACCAGGGCGGTGGCGATGATGGTGAGGCTGCCGCCGTTTTCGATGTTGCGCGCCGCGCCGAAAAACCGCTTGGGCTTGTGCAGTGCGCCCGGATCGAGGCCGCCGGAAAGCGACCGCCCCGTGGGGGGAATGACCAGGTTGTACGCGCGTGCCAGGCGCGTGATCGAATCGAGCAGCACCACCACGTCCTTGCCCTGCTCCACCAGGCGCTGCGCGCGGTCGAGCACCATTTCGCTCACGCGCGTGTGGTTTTCCGGAGCCTCGTCGAAGGTGGAATAGACCACTTCGCCATCGATGGAGCGCTTCATGTCCGTGACTTCCTCGGGGCGCTCGTCGATCAGCAATACGATCAGATGTACGCCGGGATTGTGGCGCGTGATGGCGTTGGCGATCTTTTTCAAAAGCGTGGTTTTGCCTGCCTTGGGTTGGGAGACGATCATGCCGCGCTGTCCCTTGCCGATGGGGGCGAGGATGTCGATCAGGCGAAGGGCCATGTCGCTTTTGCCCTCCGGATCTTCGAGCCGGAGCCGTTCATTGGGATAAACCGGAACCAGCGATTCAAACGGGCGACGGTTGAGCGCCTTTTCGGGCGATTCACCGTTGACTTCGGAAATGAAGATCATCGCGTTGTAGCGATCGCCCTCGCGCTGCGGCCGCGTCTTTCCTACGACATAGTCGCCCGGGCGAAGATTAAAGCGACGGATCTGCGCAATGGATACATACACGTCCCGCGTTCCGGGCAAATAGTTGTCTGCGCGCAAAAAGCCGTATCCATCCGGATGGATTTCCAATACGCCGAATCCATCCGAACAATCGGCGAGATTAAGTTCCTGGGGTGCAACGCCTGCATCGGTCGCAACTGGTTGGCGAGGGGCGGGTACAGGCCTGGAATAGCGCGAGGGGCCAGGAACGGTCGCCTGTTGGCCGTTCTGAAAGCGCGGCGAAACGGGTTGGAAGCGCGTGGGCTGCGCCGAGGGCGAAGCAGCAGAGAATCTCTGTGCCTGAGAAAAGCGGGAAGGCTGGCTGGGCAAGGGGGATTGTCCGTACCGTCCCTGCGGGGAGGGTGAAGAGGCTTGCGGAAAGCGCGGAGATTGCCCTTGGGAAAAGCGGGGTTGTGCGGGAAAACGGGAAAACTGCTCGGTACGCGAGCGCTGAGCATATTGTGTTCCCCGCTCAGAGGAGGATTCTCCTTCCGCTGAATGCCGTGGAGCAAGCGACGGGCGCTGCGTCTGATCGGGGACAGCGCGTCCGTTCGGATTTTCCGAGGAAGTTTCTCCTTTGCGGGAAACAGGAGCGTCCTGCTGTCCCTCCAGTTCCTCGCGAACCGAGGAAAGAATGGCTTCGGCGATTGAGATCGGCTCCGAAGAGATAGAAGCGGCTCCTTCAGAGGAGATTGGCTGCTTGCTGAGAGGTTTTTCCCGATGGGGACGCACGGTCTCTTTGGAAGCCTCTGCTCCGGAAGATGTCTGCTCGCTTTCGGAGGATGACCTGGGAATTTCTGAGACAGTGGCTTTCCGAGGTGGCCTTCCTCTGCGGCGTGGCTTTTGTGAAGCGGGTTCGGACACACTCTCGGAAGCATTGGTTGCCGAAGCAGATTGCACGGTGGAAATCTGATCGAGGGGAACGCTTTCCGAGGGAGAAATTTCCCGGGAAGATTCGGCTATCGATTCGGCAGGGAAATTCTCCAGAGAGGCAGAGGGTGTCGGGAAGAATGTATCGACAACCGAGGCGCTCTGCACAGGATTCGTCAGGATGGATTGCCCCTGCAAAGAGGAGGCTTGTACAATTTCAGGTTGTACGGGATCCGCAGGCTTGGATCGTTTGCCGCGCACAGTTTGCCTGCCACGGGGAGTTGTTTTTCCCCGTGCAGTGGCCTTGGCTGATCCAACAGATTTCTTCTGCATAGAGGGTTCAACCTGCGTGGCGGGTTCAACCTGCGTGGCGGGCTCAACCTGCGCGGCGGGTTCAACCTGCGCGGCGGGTTTAACCTGCGCGGCGGGTTCAACCTGTGTGGCGGATTCAATCTGCACGGATTCGATAGGGGCGTTTTCTCCTATCGGGGAGATAGGCTGAGAATCAGATTTTTCGGAATCATTTGAATCGGGATGCTTTTCTGTGTTTTTGCGGGCAGGGGGAAGAGTTTTGCGCATATTTTTTCTTGGGACATCCCGCCTGGACTTCGCCTTAGGAACATCTCCTGGAGAGGAAATTTCCGATGCTTTCCGAGAAACGGCTTCCGAGATAGAAACTTGCGGTGTTTCCTGCGGGGCATCACCCGGGAGAGAAACTTCCAAGGTGTTTTGCGCGGCCTGCGCAGGGGATTCTGAAACGGGGAAATTCCATTCTACCTGCACGGCAGGCGCGGGCATATGCCCCTGCGCGCGCTCGTGCAGGGCTTCCAACAGCCGTTCTACGATCTGCGCTTTGGGAAGACCGGCGGGAAGTTTTACCGCCAGTTCCTTTGCGAATTTCCGCAGTTCGACGACTGTTTTCCTATGCAAAGATTGGTAATCCAAAAACAATACCTCCTCGTCGAGGATTTAAAGGGGAACGACGCCCACGGCCACGTCGCGCGTGACGGATTGTTCCACCCAATGGGACAGCGAATCATAGGGGCCTTCGCGCATCACGAGAAAGCCGGCCTGTTCCAGCAAGGCGCGCACGCGCGCCAGGGGAAGTGTCTGCGCATTAAAGGACAGGGCGACGGCGCCGCCGGGAGCGAGGACTTCCCGCCAGGCAGGAAGAGCATCCAGCAGAAGCGAATCCAGCGAAAGGCCGGAATGCTGCACCCCATAGGGAAGATCGGACGCCAGAATGTGGAACTTTTTTTTGCCGAAAGCCTCCCGGACGCGTCGAGCGTCCAACAGGGCGAACCGCAGGCGCTGATCGGATAGGCAGAATTCCGCAAACCGGGCGCTTTTTTTCTCCGCGAGCGTCAGCGAACCGCTGCGCAGGCGATATTTCAAACGATGGTATTCGAGATAGCGCTTGAGGAAATTCTCCGCTTCGCAGAGATCGGCTTTGTCGATATCGGAACCGGTCGCGTCCCAACCGCGGTTCGCGGCGACAAACACCGAAGTGCCCCGGCTGCACATCGGATCCAGAAACGCAGGGTTTTCGGGAAGATTTCCCGAGAGGAAGGCAAGATTGATCAGCAATTGCGTGAACTGTTCGTTGGTCTTGCCCTTGTATTTGAGGATGGCCGGAAGATCCGCGCCAATGGAAACCTCCGCACGCCCGGCGACGGGAAAAAGGGAGCCGTCCGGCCTGGATTCGAACAGGCCGTAGAGCAGCGATTGTCTGGAAAGCACGGAAACTTCCTCCGCCGCGAGCGCGCGGGGAATTTCAAAACGCAATCCGGGCAGCGGAAACGCGCTTTCCGGCAAAATTTCATGCTCCAGATGGATTTTTCTCAAACTAAGTTCCAACTCACAACGGGCAAGCCGAGCGGACTCATTTTGATAGCGGGCGTTGGCGTGCGGCCACAAAAGCATAGCATATTGCATTTTCGCGCTCCGCAAAAGAGATGGAGTATGGAAGAATTTTATGCGAATTGCAGGCAGTACATACTAAGAAAAAACGGCTACAAAGAGAAATTAACCCCTTTGCGCAAAGCAAAGGGGTATCATTGGCTAATATTTGCGTTTGCGGGCCGCTTCCGCCTTCTTCTTGCGCTTTACGCTGGGTTTCTCGTAATGCTCCCGTTTACGAGCCTCGGCGAGAATACCGTCGCGCGCGGTCTTGCGCTTGAAACGACGCAGTGCGCTCTCCAACGATTCATCTTGACGAACGTGTACCTCGGACATGTGCTTTCCCTCCCCTCGCAGGTGATGGCAGACGCCAATGTAGCATGGGGTGCGCCACAGATTCTATTATACCGCATTGGGTATGTAGCCGTCAAGCCAATCCACCCTTCAATTCGTTATTTTCACAATAATTTGCGATTTGAGCCATGGAATGACCATGGATATTTTCGCCGCGTAATGGAAGCTACGCGCGCGATAGGCGGATTTTCGGGCTTACGCCATGGTTTCGGAAAGTTGCGTTCCTCCCAACAGGTGGAAATGCAAATGCCTGACCGACTGCGCGCCGTCGCGTCCGCAATTGGTGACAATGCGGAATCCGGAAGCGGAAATTCCCTCTAACTGGGCGACGCGCTTGATCGCGTTGAGCACATGCTGCATCGTCTCGCCATCGCATTCCAGAATATTTTCCATATGCCGCTTGGGAACAATCAGCACATGTACTGGCGCTTGCGGATTAATATCGCGAAAAGCGAAGATATTTTCATCCTCATAGACCTTATTTCCCGGAATTTCTCCGGCGATGATCTTGCAAAAAAGACAGTCCATACGGTTCACCCCCTTATTCCTCGTCTTCAAAGGCGAGCGTCCCCTCACGCCGACCGATCCTGACAAGGCGAATCTCCCCCGGGCGGGCTTTGGCGCGTACGCGCACATATTGACCGGTATACCCCTCGGAGAAATCTCCGTGGGCTTCCTCAAAGAGCACTTCCTGGCGCGTACCCACCAATCCTGAGACGAATTTTTCCTCCAACTGGTTCCCGAGTGTCAGCAATTCCTTGGTGCGAATTTTTTTGATGGATTCGGGGACCTGATCGGGCATCGCGTCGGCAAGGGTTCCCTGGCGGCGGGAATAGGGGAAGACGTGGATGCGCGCGAAGCCGCATTTTTCCACAAAATCCAGGGTTTCCTGCGCCTCTTGATCCGTTTCGCCCGGGAAGCCGGTGATCACGTCGGTGGTAATTGCGCAATCGGGCATGGCCTCTTTCAGGCGGCAGACCGCGGCGAAATATTCTTCCGGCGTATAGCGGCGGCGCATCCTTCGCAGCACATCGCGCGAGCCGCTCTGCATCGAAAGGTGAAATTGCCTCTGCAGGCCCGGAAGGCGGGAAAGCGCCTGGGCGAACGCGTCGGTCACGATCAGGGGTTCCAACGAACCCAGCCGGACCCGGCGCGCGGAGAGGTGCACGGCTTCGATTGCGTCCAGAAGGCCGTAAGGGGTTCCTCTTCCATAGCTGGCCAGGTGAATGCCCGTGACCACGATTTCCGGATAGCCCGCCGCGGCAAGCCTTTGGGCTTCCGCGCGCACAGCCTCCAGCGGCATCGATCGCACGGGCCCCCGCACCGAAGGGATGATGCAGTACGCGCAATAGCGATCGCAGCCCTCCTGAATTTTCATGGTGGCGCGGGTCTTGCCCTCGTGTCGGGTTACAAACAGCGATTCAAAGGAAGCGTTTTTCAGTTCTCCCACGGCGTTGATCTTTTCGTTTTGCTCCACGGCGCGCGAGAACAGTTCCACCACTTCGCCCCGGCGCTGCACGCCCAGCACCAGGCAGACGTTTTCCATTTCCAGAAGACTTTGGCCCTCGCGCTGCGCCAGACACCCGCAGACGATGAGCTTTGCCGCGGGATGTTCGCGCGCGACGCGCCGGATGAGCTTGCGCGATTTCTGATCGCCCGTGCCGGTGACGGTACAGGTATTGATCAGATAGGCGTCCGCGGCCTGCTCGAAGGGGACTTCCTTCCAGCCCGCGCGCTCAAAGGCCTCGCGCATGGCCTCGGTATCGTATTGATTGACCTTGCAACCCAAGGTATGAAAGGCGATGGTCTTCATAGATCCCCCCAAAGGCTCATTGCGATTGCTGCGGCGCAGATGGCAGCCGTTTCCGTGCGCAAAATGCGCGGACCGAGCGTCACCACCCGTGCGCCCAGCGCCTGGACGTCCGCGATTTCCGCTGGGGAAATGCCGCCCTCGGGGCCGATGAGCAGGCCGACATCCCGGGCCGGGGGCAATTCGCAAAGCCGCCCCGCAGAGGCCTGTTCCCAGGGAACCGCCAGAAGGGTATGCCGGCGCATCTCCTCCAGGGCCTCTTTCCAGGAAAGGGGCGCGGCGATTTCTACCGGGCAGGCGCGCGAACACTGCTTGGCGGCCTCGCGCGCGATCTTTTCCAGCCGCGCGATTTTTTCCGGCCGCTTGACGCTCCTCTCCATCACCACCGGCACCAGCCGCCTGGCACCCAATTCCGTGAGCTTCTGCGCAATCCATTCGAGCTTGTCCGCCTTGGGGACCCCCTGATACACCGTCAGGGACAGGGGCGATTCGTTGGAGGGCAGCTCCTCACACA
>DVMU01000075.1 GCA_018714825.1 Candidatus Pullichristensenella excrementigallinarum | reverse complement strand
CCGGCGAATTCTATCTCTATCAGGTAGACAACGTGCGAGACACGCTCAAGGATGAATTGGCGCGCATTGCTCCCAAAGAGATTCTCACAAATGCAAAAGAGGATCTGTTGATAATCGATTCTTCTCTTGAGAGAAGGATTAGCGTCCGTCCACAGGAAGTATTTTCCTATCCTGCGGCGTGCAAGGCGCTGCGCGCGCACTTTGGTCAGAGCGTGCGAGAGATGGGCCTTGAGGAAAAGAAACTCGGGGTCAGCGCGGCGGGCGCGCTCATTCAATATCTGAGCGAGACGCAGAAAAATGCGCTGGAGCACATCCTTTCCATTCGCGCATACGAATCCTGCCGCACGCTTTCAATCGATCGCCTGGCGTTGGCCAATTTGGAATTGATCAAGCCGCTTCGGGGAGGCGGGCGGCGCGGCAGCCTCCTGTTTGTGCTCGATCACACGCGAACCGCCATGGGAAGCAGGCTTTTGCGCTCGTGGATCGAGCGGCCATTGTGTGATTCGGAAGAAATTCATAAGCGCCTGGATGCTGTGGAGGGCTTTTTGCAAAATTTTCCAGATGCAAGCGCGCTTCGGGAAGCCCTCAGCGGCGTGTATGATATTGAGCGCCTGATGAGCAAAATTGCCTATGATACGGTAAACGCCCGCGATTGTCTGAGCCTGCTTGCCTCGCTGGATGTCATTCCGTTGGTGCGGGAGCATCTCAAGAGCTTCCATGCGCCCCTCATTGCGCAGGCAGAGGAGCAGCTCGATGCGCTGGAGGATCTGAAAAGCGTTTTGCGAAAGGCCATTTCCCCGGACGCCCCCTTGTCCGTGCGGGACGGGGGACTCATCCTGGAGGGCTACAACGCGGAATTGGATGAGTTGCGCACCATTTCCAAGCACGGGAAAGAATATCTGGCCGATTTGGAAAGGCGCGAACGGGATGCGACCGGCATCAAGAATCTGAAAATCGGCTACAATCGCGTATTCGGCTATTATATTGAGGTGACGCGCTCGTTCTACGATCTTGTCCCGTACCGCTATACGCGCAAGCAGACCCTGGCCAATTGCGAGCGGTTCATTACGGAAGAACTCAAAAACCTGGAGCAGAAGATCCTCGGGGCCGAGGAAAATGCCGTAAAACTCGAATATCAGCTCTTTTTGGAAATTCGGGACATGCTCAAATCCTCCCTCAAACGCCTGGAATCCACGGCCACGGGGATCAAAAACCTCGATGCGCTCCTGTCGCTTGCCGAGGTGGCGGGGGAAAACGGGTATGTGCGTCCCGAAATCAACGATGCAGGGCGCTACGAGATTGAAGAGGGACGGCATCCGGTTGTGGAGCAGGCGCTGGGCCGGGAAGGCTTTGTTCCCAACGATACGCATTTGGACGCAGAACATCGCCTGATGATCATCACCGGACCCAACATGGCCGGAAAATCCACTTACATGCGGCAGGTGGCGCTGATCGTCCTGATGGCGCATGTGGGAAGCTTTGTGCCGGCGAAGCGCGCGGATATCGCGCTGACCGATCGGATTTTTACCCGCATCGGCGCTTCCGACGATTTGTTTGGCGGGCAATCCACCTTTATGGTGGAGATGGCGGAAATGGCCACCATTCTCAAATTCGCGACTCCCAAGAGCCTGCTGATTCTCGATGAAGTGGGGCGGGGGACTTCGACGTTTGACGGATTGTCGATTGCCTGGGCGTCGGTGGAATACATTGCGGGGGAAAAATGCGGGGCGCGCGCGCTGTTCGCCACGCATTATCACGAACTTTCGGAATTGGAGGGACAGCTCGAAGGCGTGGTAAATTACCGCATCACCGCCAAAGAGCAGGGGGAGGACGTGATCTTCCTGCGCAAGATCGTCCCCGGCGGCGCGGATCGCAGCTTCGGTGTGGCGGTTGCCAAATTGGCGGGACTTCCCAATTCCGTAATTTCCCGCGCCAGGCAGATCATGGCGCGGCTTGAAGTAGACGGTCAATTGAATGGTTCGATTGGTCAAAGCATTTTGGAAAAGCGATCCAAAGGCTCTACACGGCAGCTTGGCATCGCGGATCTCAAACCCATTGAATTGGTGGAGGAGATTTCCAAGCTCGATGTCGTCGGTATGACGCCCATCGAGGCGCTCAACAAGCTCTTTGAATTGAACGAAAAGGCGCGAAGAATCTAACAGAAGAGGAGGAGTTCTCCATGCCCATTCGTGTATTGGATGCCGCAATCGTCGGCCGCATCGCGGCGGGCGAGGTCGTGGAGCGTCCGGCCTCCGCGGCCAAGGAACTGATCGAAAACGCGCTCGATGCGGGCGCGACTTCCATTTCCGTAGAGATCAAGGAAGGCGGAATTTCGTACCTTCGCGTCACGGACAACGGCGTGGGCATCGAACCCGGTCAGGTACGCCTTGCCTTTGAAAATCACGCCACGTCCAAAATTTCTACCGCCGAACAGCTCGACGACATCCGAACGCTCGGTTTTCGAGGCGAAGCGCTTCCCTCCATCGCGGCCGTCGCTCGGGTGGAGCTGACCACGCGCGCGCGTGGTCAGGATTCCGGAACGAGGTTGAATATAGATGGCGGAGAAAACATTCGCCTGCGCGAGATCGGTTGTCCGGATGGAACAAGCGTTGTGGTGCGGGATTTGTTCTTCAATCTCCCGGTTCGACGCGCTTTCCTCAAAAAACCGCAATATGAGGCGGCTTTGGTAAGCGATTTGATGGCAAAAATGATCCTTGGGAATCCAAAGGTCGCCTTCAAGTATGTCAGCAACGGGCGGACGGTCTACCAGAGCTTTGGCGACGGCAATCTCCGCCACGCGCTTTACGCCGTTTATGGACGCGAGACTGCGGAACACGCATTGGAAATCAGCAAGAGCGAAGGCGGCCTGCGGATTTTCGGCTTGATTGGCATCGGCGAGCAGGCCAAGACTTCTCGCGCACATGAGTGTTTTTTTATCAATGGACGCAGCGTGCGCTGCCCATTGCTCTCGCAGGCATTGGAAGCCGCTTGCCGTGAGCGGGTGACCGTCGGGACGTACCCCATGTGCGCGCTCAACCTCGTTTTGCCCCCCACAAGCGTGGATGTGAATGTCCATCCCAACAAGCTGGAAGTGCGCTTCCGCGATGAAATTGCCACGCGCGTGGCCGTGGAACACATGCTCCGCTTGACTTTTGAGGAACAGCCGATGCTTCGCCTCGATTCGGAGCCGATGGGAGGAGAAATCCAGGCCGAAAAGAAAGTCGTCGAAATTCCGATCAAAAACAGCGCCGAAGTCTTTAAAAAAGAAACCGATACCTCTAATTTAAAAACCGAAGTCCAAAATGCGCCTTCGGAACTTCTTCAAAAGAAGACCAAATTCCACCTGCCCGTCCGGGCGGTTATCTATCAGCCGACGGCGCGCTATTTGGCCGAAGAAGGCATTCCGGTGACGAATCCGAATCTCTTGCGTGCGGAAAGCGCGCTCGTGCCCCCGGAATCTTCTCAACCGGCTCCCGTCGCGCCGCCGAAAGTCTCTGCGCCGTCTTCCAAACCACATGCCGATATTCCTGCAATGCCGGAAAAGCCGTCCATTCCTTCGTGCATTCAGGAAACGGCAATCAAGGATAGATCGGAAATCCCTTATCGGCTGATAGGAACCCTGTTTCGCACATATATACTCTTGGAAGCGGGCGACGCGCTCTACATGATCGATCAACACGCGGCGCATGAACGGCTGCAATATGAGAAACTGAAGGAACTGGTTTCGAAAGAAGCCGATTCTCAGCAGCTCCTTACGCCTGTTCTGGTGCGCCTCACCGCCAAGGAAATGCTTCTTGTGGAAGAGAATATGGATGCGCTCATGCTTGCGGGATACGAAAT
>DVMU01000074.1 GCA_018714825.1 Candidatus Pullichristensenella excrementigallinarum | reverse complement strand
GCCAGGGTTTGGGCGCGATCAGCGGCGGCGCGGAAACCTTCTTCGGAAAGGGCAAGGCCAAATCGTATGAAGCCAAGATGCAGAAGATCACCAAGATCGGCGCGGTTGTCTTCATCGTTTTGGCAATGGTCGCCACCGGCGTCACGGCCAAGATCATGGCCGATGAGAAAGCCGAAGAGGAATCTTCCATCGAAGATATCACCGACGATACGGTCGCCGATCCTTCCGCCTCGGCAGAAGCTACGGATGCAGACGCGACGGAAACCCCCGCTGCCGATGCGACCGAGGAAATTGAGGAAGAAGCCACCCAGGCTCCTACAGAAGCCGTAGAGGAAGAGGATACTGAAGCTCCGACAGAGCAAGCCACCGAGGCTCCCACCGTCGCCGCTACTGAAGCGCCCACGGAAGCGCCTACTGCCGCTGCGACCGAGACCGCTTCTGCGGAACCCGAAGCGTAAGAGTAAATCACCAAAACGCGGCGTTTCTTTCCCTTGCAGGGCAATGACGCGGCGGAGGGCATAGAGAAGCATCCAGCAATTATCGCGGCTGTTCTCCCCTTGGGAGAACAGCCGCGATTGTCTGTTTTTTTATCTCTTGTATTTCGCAAGGAGCGCCTTCCCCTTTGGATGTTCGCGGAGGTATTCGCAATCCGGGTCGTTCTCAAGCCCCTTTAAAACCATTGCCAGAATTTCGTCGGGGCAGAATTGCTTGGCCTCCGGCGCCATTCGATGGTACAAAGCGGATTCTGTAAAGCCCCATGGCTTTTTTAGCGATTTAAGCATCTTTTCCAGCAAAGAAAGCATCGCGTCCGCATCTTTTTCCTGCGCGACAATTGGATACAGCGCGCTGTATTTGTTGCCCTCCCACAGATCCAGGAGCGCAACCATGGCCTTCGATTTTTCTGCGATCATCTCTGCGACAGCCTTCTCCCCGGCGGCAAGCTCCGCCTCCGCAAGGCTTGCAAGCAGCATTTGTATTTTGGACGCTTCCTGAAACAGCATCTTTTCAAGCTCCAGCGCCGCTTGTTCGGCCTCTCCCCGCTTGAGATCAATCGATACCTGAAGCATTTGTTTATCGGGAAACGCAGCGGCGATTTCGCGCTTGTCCCGGATATTGTTCAGCACCTCCTGGGCCGCGTCCAGCTTGTCTTGCCGAATATATCTGCTGACCCGCATAAAATCTACGCTGTTTCGGATCTTTTCGTCCGCACTTCTCCCCAAACAATCATACCAAGAAGAAATCTTCTTTTCAAAGTCCTCTTTCAGCACATTGGGATCATGCGTTTGCAACAGCGCAGAATCCATAACCACCGCGACACTGAGACGGAGCTGCTCGTCATGGGGAAATTCATGCAGTTTCGCTTCGGCCCGTTCAAACGCCGCGGCAATATTTTTTCCGGCAAGGCTCACAAGCTCGTTGCAGAACGCGCCCAGTTCTCGCGGCGAAAGGGCTTCATGAAAGCAGAATAGGGCATTTAAATCCGTCTTTAACAGGCGCGCCAAGCTTGGCAATAGGCCAATGTCGGGGCTCGCAATTCCTTTTTCCCACTTGCTGACCGCGGGAACGGATACGCCGAGATACTCCGCCACTTGTTTTTGCGTCCATCCGAGTTCTTTTCTTTTTTCCAGGATGATTGTGCTCATTGGCATATCGGGATATCTCCTTTGAAGATCTTGCGAAAAAATCCTTGCTCCCTTATTATACCAAGCCGCGCCTCCGAGCACAATCGAACAGATGGCAACCTCTGCGCCGAAAACTTAACTGCGCGTCAAATCAGCGTATCCTCATCCTTCATGCCTGCTTCCGCCAGGGGTTTCGAAAAGCCTCACGCTTTTTCCCCGCGAAGCAATTGCTCCACCTGTCGCATGTTGGGCATTCCTCCCTGCGCGCCCGGAGCGGTTACGGAAATCGCGCCCGCCGCGTTGCCCATGCGCACGGCTTCCTGCAGGGAAGGCCCCATCGCCAAGCCCGCGACGAATCCCGCGTTGAAGGTATCTCCGGCGGCCGTCGTATCCACCGCCTTCACCGCATAACCCGGAATATGTTCGATTCCCGACGCATCCGCTAGGTAAGCGCCGTGCGCGCCGGCCTTGTGCACCACGCATTGCACGCCCTTTTGCAACAGCAACCGAATGCGCGCGGGCGCATCGGCTTCCTCCGGAAGTGACGGCGTCAGGATACGCAATTCCGTTTCGTTGGGCGTAAGGTAGGTGATCATGGGCAGAATTTCTTCCGGAAGCTCCACTGCGGGCGCCGGGTCGAGCACGATGGTCTTGCCCATCTCATGCAGCCGGGCAATCGCCTGCCAGACCGTGGAATGCGGAATTTCCAGCTGCAGCAAGACCATTTCTTCCTCTTCCAAATCCTTGAGCGTCTCCTCCAGCCAGACAATGTCGCAATCCAAATTTGCGCCGGCCACAACCACGATGTGGTTTTCTCCTTCGTCGCTGACCTCAATGGTGGCGGTGCCGGTGGTGTTCTGCGGCGAAAGTTTCACCAGCGACGTATCCACCCCCACCGACGCGAAATGCTCCAAATACTGCTTTCCAAAGCCGTCACCGCCCACGCGGCCCGCCATCCTGACCGGAACGCCCAATTTTCCCAGGGCGACGGCCAGATTGGCGCCCTTGCCGCCCGGCACGGTGGCAAAGGAAATGCCCATGCGCGTCTCTCCCGGCCGGGGAAAGCGATCCACCCGGGTTACCATGTCCATGTTGATCGAACCAATGACTGCACATTTCTTCATATTGTAATCCCTCCGGCACCATTATAGCGGAAAATGCATCTCCTGCCAATACATGAAGCGAAAACTCTTTTTTCCACCGTTGGTTTTCTCGGGGTCTTCACCGGGCAGAGCATTCATTGCAGAAGAGAATGAAAAGGCTCTTCCGACCCAACGGCATTCCGCGGATTTTCGCCAAACATATCAAAAGTTCTTATCGAAGTACCGGCCGCGTCAGCAACGGCTCGCATTCTGATCTTGGAGCAATCGATTTTTTCTAAGAGGAAACCACATCTTTTTAAAATTCGGGGAGTGTCAGCGGATAAAGCTCGGTGATGCAGGTATCCGTATATTTATCCCCTGGATAGACGGAGAGAATCTCCAGCGTAAAATGATCGGTATACACCTGCGTCCCAAATTCGATATATTGCCAGCCCATCTCGTCAAAGAGTTCGATATCTCTATAATGACTGTCCCCGATATAGACGCGCACCTCTCGCAACCGGGAATTCTTGTTGAATATTTCCCAGGATTTCTGATAACCGTTTTGCAACATGATCCCCCCGATCTCCTTTGGTGCAGGCAGATAGATGGAGATCGTCTCACCGATGCCCATATCAAGCGCTCCTTCCGCCCAGGTCGTATCCGCGCTGCCGTCTACAACATTGGCGGCACAATAGCTGCCGTATTGATCCACCAATTCGCTGCTCGCCCATGCAGTGAGGCCGGAAGGATCTTCTGGAACGAGCGTCCGTCCCGTATAGGAATCGAGATAGATCGCATAGTCATCCCCCAAAGAGCCGGCAGAATCGTCATATGAAGCAGAATTTTCCGGCTCCCCAGCGACATAAGGCGGATCGTAGCTCAGATATTCCAGGAGGACAAAACCGGCTGCGTCTCCATAATCGCAATAGCCCCACTGACTGTCAAATGAATATACTTCCAAATAGGTTCCCAGAGGAATCTTTGCCAGTCGGGCGGAATCCGTATCCGGGGATTCCCGCAGAGAAATCCATTCCTCACAGTTGACCACATACATGCCGCAATAGGAATTTCCCGAGGTATGATCCGGCGCATACTCCGGCAGAAGCTCCCATCCATCGTCATAGATGCCGTCATCAGGATTTGTCTGACTTGCGCTGCTGTCATAGAGTCTGCCTTCGAATGCGTTTCCGCTTGCGTCGCTGTACATGCGGACGCAGATGTCCTCCCAATCCATGTCTGCGCTCGTTATGCGGAAGCGGTAATATTCCTCGTAGATTCCTGCGCCGTAGGGAGTCGGTCCCCACCCGTACACGTCGCTTTCCAACAATTCGATAGAGGCATTGTTCCAATCATAGCAGAAATAGGCCGCATCGATCAGATCGCAAAACGGGCTGAAATTTCCCGTTTGGCCGCTCCATTGGCTGACAAACGTGGCAAGAGCGTTGCCGATCGGTATCCCGGTCGAAGCATCGCCGTACATAGTGCCGCCGTCGTTTTCGGCAAGGCCGTATATCTGTTCCATCTCGGAAAAGTAGCCGTCAGGATCGCCGCCATACCACCAAAGCGCCAGACCGTCCATCGGAACAAGCGATTCTTCCGTGCTGGATAAGATCTGCGATTGATACATTTCTCCCTCGACAAGGCCGATGTACACCTGATAACGCAGTCTGTATGTATAACGCGTAAGCCCGTCGTCTACCACGATGTCGAACAGGTAATATTCCTCGTTTTCGCCGAGTCTTTCATATTCAAGAAGGGTACATTGCGCCTGATCGCAATGCGCCAGGATGTGCTCAATCGCTTCAAAATCATTGCTTTCCCAAGTCAATTCGCAACAGAGCTTTAGAAGATCCCGCTCGGATGTAATCGTGCAACCAAGGTTATCGATCGCCCGCATCATGATATCGCCCACTTCGAATCCGCCGTCAAGCTGAATGTTTTCAGGCGTCGTCACGCCGATGGACAGAATCGTCTCCGGCGAAATAGGGTTGTTCGCAGCGGGATTGAAAAGCAGATCGCTATCGTCGATCTCGATCAAAGATGCCATCGCCGCTTCAATGGTTTCGTCAAAATCATAGCGTCCCTCTTCGGTAAGGCCGTATTGCTCATATTTTTCAAAGGCCATCTGCACGATGCGCAGGTAGAGAAGCGCCGTATATTTGGCATGAATCGCCGTTTGGGGAGATCTCCTGTATTCTTCGTAGAGCGCGGGCAGAGGGGATTGCAACTCCGCGAGGTAACCGAAGGTTTCCACATAATCCATTTCGCGGATTGTCTCCGGAAATAGCGATTCATTGACCTCTCCGAGGATAAACGCTGCGATTTTGGGTCCCATTCCTTTGGTAATCAGGTTGTTTACCAGGGAACCCGCCGTGCCTTTAAGCATATTTTCCGCCTCGTCGAGGAGAACTTGCGCCATCATCTCCGAAGCGTCCATCTCCCTTGTATAGGTCAGCACATCGTTGATCGCACCCCAAGCAGCCGAGGGAACATATGCGGATCGCATTTTCTGCGCGCTGATTGTATCCGACGAATAGGTATAGCGAATCAAATTCTCTCCAAACGTGGACAGGCGCATCAGGGAATCAATATCCGCATATAACGCAACCTGATCGAAAAAGTCAAGTCCGCTGATGGAAAAGCCTTCTATCTCCAACAGCCTGTCCGACAGGATCTTTACAGGATCTGAAAGGTCTCCCAGGATGTCCAGCGTCTTAAAAATATCGTTGTCCTCTAGCCCGAGATCGCGCAGTTCCTCATAGTGCTTGCTCAACTCTCCCGAATCCAGGAGGATCTGCACCAGGGGCGAGTTTTCCTCCACTTCAAGCAACTCTCGCAAAATCCCTTTGTAACATTCTTCCGAATAGCCGAGAAACTGCATTTTGATGATGCGGTTGTATAGATTTGATAGGGCAAATCCAAATTGAATATAAAAGTCCTCCCCATCGAGCAAATTGTATTTTCCGCCTTGCCGCATGTAGGGATCTGCGAGGGCAAACAATTCGTAAGGAGTCGATTCCATTCCCACAAATACCAATCCAAAATCTGTCGCGACGACGCTCGTGTGCAATTGATACAGCGCGTCGTGCAACGAAACCCAGCGCCCCTGTGCGTTTGTCGCCGATAGAGGTACAGCGATCGATTCCCCTGCCCGTTCATAATAAGCAGTTGTCGTCGAACCGCCCTGGTAGATAAAGCCGGAAACGCGAGCAGCATCCTCTTCGCGCAGATGCGCCTGTCGCGCATCGATATATACTTCAATCTGACGCTGCTCTGACAGGTTCGAAACGCACGGCACAAGAACAATCTCTCCATTATCCGCCGATGCACGCGAAGGCGCCGCGCATAAGACGCCGGAAAAAAGAAGCACCGCAATCAAAAGCACGCAAAAGGGTTTTCTTACCATCCGCGTTTCCTCCTCAAAAATACTCAGAGAAAAATCTTGGAACCGTCGATTGGCAATCCATCGATACCAAAATGCAGAAATGGAACCTCAAGCCTGTGTTTGAGAATCTATCAAGCAGACCGCAATGAAACGCGATTTTTGCGTTTTGCAGTTTCTCTTTTCCCCAATGAAACCCCACAATTTTGACCGACGTATCAAAACATTTTGCAAAACGCAGACCGGGCAATCCCTGAAGGAATTGCCCGGTATTTTTATCCATGCAATTATCGATCCGACCTACGCTTGAGGAAGCTCGGCGTATCCGGCGTATAGCCCCGACGGGAGCGATTGTCATCCTCGGGGGTATCCTGATAGACACGCTGCCTACGCTGCGGCGGCTGCTGCCTGCGATCGTTGGGGAAGGTAGACGTCCTGGGTTCCCGACGCGCCGGTTCCGGCCGCATTGTGCGGGAGGCAGGCTGCCTGCGCTCAAAGATCGGGAAATCCGAGTCCTCTTCATCCAGAGAGCGCACCGCGCGTTCCCGGACAACCGGAGTCTCTTCCACCGTTTCCGTCTGCTGCGCCGCGGGTTCTTCCTTCTTGGCCGGGAAGGGGTTTTTCTCAAATCCGGTGGCGATTACGGTGATGTGCACCTCATCATCCAAATTGTCGTCGATTCCCGCGCCGAAGATGATGTTGGCCTCGGGATCCGCGGCCTGCGTAATCAGCTGCGCAGCCTCATTGATATCGATGATCGAAGTATCGGGGCCGCCGGTGATGTTGATCAGAACCGCGCGTGCGCCGTCGATCGAAGTCTCGAGCATGGGGCTGGAGATGGCCTGCTTGGCCGCATCCACCATCCGGTTTTCGCCCTTGCCGATGCCGATGCCCATATGAGCCAATCCGCGTGCCTCCATGACCGTGCGCACGTCGGCAAAGTCGAGATTGATCAGGTTCGGCACGGCGATCAGGTCGGAAATGCCCTGAATGCCCTGGCGCAGCGTGTCGTCCGCGATGCGGAAGGCCTCGGTCATGGTGGTTCCCTTGGTCACCACCGAGAGCAGCCTGTCGTTGGGAACGACTACAAGCGTGTCCACATTCGCCTTGAGCCGCTCGATACCCGATTCCGCATTCTTCATCCGCTGCCTGCCCTCAAAGAGGAAGGGCTTGGAAACCACGCCAATGGTGAGGATTCCCTGTTCGCGCGCGATCTGCGCGATGACCGGCGCGGCGCCGGTTCCCGTTCCGCCGCCCATACCACAGGTCACGAACACCAGATCCGAACCCTTGACGATGTTGGAAATTTCCTCGCGGCTCTCTTCCGCCGCCTGCTTGCCGACTTCAGGGTTTGCGCCCGCGCCCAGACCCTTGGTCAACTTGTCGCCAATCTGCACCTTTGTCGCGGCCTTGCTCAATGTCAGGGCCTGCTTGTCGGTGTTGATGGCGATAAAATCCACGCCCTGCAGCCCGGAATCCACCATGCGGTTGACCGCGTTGGTGCCCGCGCCGCCCACGCCGATAACCTTTATGGACGCAAAGTTGTTGGTCTCCATTTCAAATTCAAGCACAAGGCATCCCCCTCGTCTTAAGATTAAGTATTTCTATTCTCATTTGAACAAGCCTTTCAGCTTTTTGATCCCGCCGGAATCCTTGGGAGTCTGTTGTTCAATGGAATCAAAGATCAGATCCACGAGTCCCAGCGCCGAGGCAAACACGGGGCTGTTCATCTTCGCGGATTTGGCGACCGGAACCTTGATCGGACGATTCAGGCAAGCCGCCAGGTGTTCGCGTCCGCCGCGCATCAGCGCGATGCCGCCGCCGGTGAGGAACAGCTGTGAACGCGCTCCCAAATGCGGCGCCGCATCGTTTTTGACGCAGAGCGCGATCTCCTCGCAGAGGCTGTCCATCGTATCTTCCAGAATTTCGGCCACATACTCTCTGGGGAAGCTCAAATGTCCCCCCTCGCCGTCGTCCGCCTCCAAATACTGGTCGGCCTCGAACTCGTCCGGGTTAAAGACATAGGCCCTCTTGATCTGCTCGGCGGCGCGCATCGGGATTCCAAGGCCCTCGCAAAGATCCACCGTCAGCTGACATCCGCCCATGGGCAGGACCGTGTGAAAGGTGATCGCGTCTCCTTCCACGGCCGAAATTTCCGTATTGAGATATCCCACATCAATCAGAAGCGCTCCGTGATCCCGATCGTCCAGGGACAAAAGCAGCAGGCTCTCTCCCAACGTCGGCGCAAGGAAGCCGAGAATGGTGATATTCAGGGCGCCGAAGATCTCCTTCATATCCTCAATAAACTGCGGATCTGCCACGACAAAGGAAACTGCGGCGGCGAGCTTTGCTCCATGCACGCCCAGCGGCGTCATTGTCTTTTTGCCTTCGTCCACCACGAACCAGGCCGGCGAACGATGCAACACATATCCGCCCATCCCCGCGATGTTGAGCTTGTCCGCCACCATATCCTGCACCCGATTGATCATTTCCTCGGAGATCTCCTCGCCCTCGGGCACTTCGATCTCAGCCTCGCCGGTGCAGATATGCACATACTCGCCGGGAATGCCGACGTATACCTCGCGAATCTTGGAATTGGCCTCGATCTCCGCGGCAGAGAGCGAATTGCAAACCGCCTGCAAGAGCTGATCGGGCGTATTCCAAT
>DVMU01000073.1 GCA_018714825.1 Candidatus Pullichristensenella excrementigallinarum | reverse complement strand
ACTTATTACTTACTACTTACGATTTAATTGTATCGCCTTTCCTCCTCTTTGTCAAGCCGTCCATCTCTATTTAGGCACAATTGGAAATTTGCGAAACGCAAACCCCAGTGCCGTACAGGCGGATTCGCCGCATGGAACCCAGGAAGATCGTTCCCTGCAAAACCTGCCGGACAAATTTCCGGCTCTCCCCTCTAACATGATGACGGATACAGGGACGTCTCCTCCGCATCCAATCCGGAAAATACATTCCGTTGCCTGCGCGCCGTTCTTTGAAAGGCGTTCTCCGATCCTCCCAAACCAATAGCAGGCCGTCTGCCGGTTTTGGCAACGCATTAAACCCGAAGCCGCGCGGCTTCGGGTTCACTTGTTTGAGGTTTTGGCGGTTCTCCCGAGATTGTATGCCTCCTGGGAACAATTCCCCCCTATGCGCAAGGCACATAGCCGTTTTCCGCGATGAGTTGTTTGCCTTCCTCTGAAGTCAGATAGTTAAACAGGCGGCGTTCCGGCGAATCCTCCGCCGCATCCTTGCGAATCACGCACAGGTATTCCTGAGTATAGGGATAGTCTCCGGAGGCAATCGTCTCATTGGACGGCGCCACGCCGTCCACCTCAAGCAGCTTGATTCCCTGTTGGATATACATATTGGTCACATAGAAGTAGACCGAATACCCAATGGCATCCGCCGTGTTGCGATAGGAGGCGATGACCTCCACCAACCCGGCCATGTCTCCCGGCCGGTATTCCACTGGCGCGTCGGTCATCTCGACCTCCCCCATGACCACGTTCTTCATCATCACCTGGCTTCCGGCGGTTTCGTTGCGCTGATAGGCGCGAATCGGCAGATCCTCGCCTCCCACCTGCCGCCAATTGGTGATCTCCCCGCTGTAAATGCCGACGACCTGCTCCTTCGTCAGGGAATCCACCGGATTCTGATCGCTGATCAAAAATACCAGCGCGTCCACGCCGATGGGTTTGATTTCCAATTCCACACCCTTCTCCTGCGCGTACTCCAACGCCTCCTGCGCGGGCTTTCCCACCAGCAGAATATCCGCCTCCCCGTCCACCAGTTTATAAAACGAACCGGTGGTACGGTTGTGGGTGATGTAATCCTTGGCTTCCTCCTGCGAAATACCCGTAACCTCCGCCATCAGTGCGTAACTCAAGGGCAGCGTGGCCGTAGATCCATCCACCCGCGGATACTCTTCCACCGTCATCTGCGGAGCCTCGGCACAGGCCACGGCAAGCAACATTCCCAATGCCAGAAGCACTCCCAAGACCTTTTTCATTCCCTTTCCCCTCCTAATCCATCAGTTGTTCATAATCGCTGATCGTATAGAGCCAATTCCCCGCTTCATCCAGCAAACCCGAAAAATCGGCCTCCCGCGCCCAATAAAGCCCCGGCGCACATTCATAGAGCGCGCGATAGCGGACCGGCAGAATTTCCTTCCCATCCTGATCAATCAAACCATACCGATACGTTTCTCCCAAGGGGGTCTGATAAGTACTTCCATCCTCGAGTTGTATCGTCATTGTTTCATAGCTTGCGACCATGTACCGCCCCTGATCGCCATACCAACTCACGCAGCTCAGGCTTTGATACGGGCCTGAAACCTCGCTTCCGTCCATCGCAATCAGCCAGGCGCTTCCCTCCGGCCAATCGCCCTGCGTGCGCACCATCCTGGCAGGAGTTCCGTCCGTGCGCCCGTAATACCCATCCACATAGATTCCGTCCGCGTTGGAAAAGCTGAAGAGAATCTTTCCCCGCGCATCGCACATTGCGGTGCGCGTTCCGTCGCTGATGGAATAGAGCGATTCGTTCACCGCATACCCGGAAAAGTATTCTGCCTGAGGCGCGCGAAAGGTCTTGTATGTCTCCAGGGTCTTGCAATCCATCATCGCGATCGTGTGCGCATCCGGCCAAGCCAGAAACGTCTCCCCAGCAAAGGATTTCCCCTCCCGATACAGCGAGGCAAACTGCATATAAACCGGTTCCAATGCCCAACTTCCGTCCGGGCGCAAAAGTCCCTGTTTTCCCTCGAGCGTCGTCACTTCCGCAAGCCCATTGGAAAATGCGTTTGCCCATTGGAACTGCGGTTCGATCGCAATTTCTCCCTGCGCGTTCAAATACCCATACATCTGTGCCTCTCCTACCCCGATAGAAACCGCGCAGAGGCCTTCGGAAAAAGTCGAAAGGCCGTAGGGCGAAGTGGTATACCCCAAGGAAACTTCCCTACCATCTCCGTCGATCCGGTACAATTCGGCCCAATACGGATATCCGTCTTCCCCGTAGCGCAGGGTCGATTCCGGCGTTCCCAAAAAGCCGCCCTCTCCGTTGGGAACAAGCGAGGTGTACTTTGCCTCCAACAGCACCCGGCCGCTCGTATCCATCGCGCCATACCTGTCTGCCTGACAGAAGATCACCACGCCCTCCTGCCAGTAGTGCGTAAAAGCCGAATACTCGGCCTCCGTAAGCAAATTCCCCTGCGCGTCCATCAGGGCTCCAGGCAAATCTTCATCCTCCCGAAGCGTCCCCGGCATTTCCACGGGCGTCGCCGGCTGGGCGTAGAACAATCGCTGTTCTCTCGGGCAGTCTTCCGGGCTGACGCAGTACAAATTTACATAGGCGCCCCGCGGCACGAGGAGTTCTCCCTCCTGGGAAAAGAGCATAGAACCTTGAGCGTCATAGATTGCAAAAGTTCCCTCCCACTCCGCTGCCGCGCTTGCAGATAAAAGCGCCACGGCCATGATACAACTCCAGATCAAGACGCGCCATCGCCGCATATTTCTCTCCCCCTCGCCGATTCTGGTATTTGGACGTGGGGAAAATCTGCCAAGTTGCAAAACTTGGAAAAGAAATTTGCCTTTGCGGGAACACAACTCGCATCAAACGCAAATTTCCCGCATAAAAATATACGAATGAAATTACAGAGGTGAGTACTACAATGGAAAATCCCAACAACCGCATCGTCGCCGCCGGCCGACTGGAAGCGCCTTTGACCATCAGTCACGAAGTCATGAACGAGCCTTTTTTCTCCGGAATGCTTTTGGTAAAGCGCCTCTCCGGAGCGGCCGACCGCCTGCCCATCACCATCCCCGGAAAACTGATTCCCTTTCCCGAAGCCTTCGACCAAAAGCTGCTGCTGGTTCAGGGGCAGGTGCGCTCCTATAACAAGGTCGTAGAAGGCGCGGGACGCCTGATGGTCACGCTGTTCGCGCAATCCATCTATGAGACCGAAGAAAACGACACCCTCAACAAAGTCACCCTTTCAGGCGCGCTGTGCAAGCCGCCCATCTATCGTTCCACGCCCTTTGGCCGCGAAATCTGCGATCTGATGCTCGCGGTCAATCGCGCCTTTGGCAAAAGCGATTATATTCCCTGCATTGCCTGGGGCCGCAACGCGCAGTTCGCCGCGCGCTTCCACGTCGGCGACCGGCTCAAGCTCACCGGGCGGCTGCAATCCCGCGAGTATCAAAAACTTCTGGAAAACGGCGAATACATGACCCGCTCGGCCTACGAGGTTTCAGCCTTTACTCTGGAAGTCACTGACGCGCCGACGCATTTTGACACTACCCCGCCGACCGACGCGCGCCTGGAATTTGAACGACGCCTCAAAGAGCGGGAAGCGATGCCCACCCAGCCTTAATTTTCTCCCGGAATTTCAAAGCGCGCCGCGTGGCACGGACAAATTCTTTTCCTGTCCTCGCCCCATGGCGTGCTTCTCCTTTTCGCGGTCATGCGCAAAATTCAAAAATGTCCCTACCCACAGATGCAGAAGGGCGTTTCCGTCCTGGATTCGGCAAAGATCTCCTCCAAAGGATACGCGCAGCCCGTGCGTGTGCGACTCGCAGGATCGTTGACGAGAATTTCCCCCTCGGACGTGACGCCCACGAGCAGAATATAATGGCCGTTTCGGGTAAAGGTTCCCGGGCCCATGTGCGCAATCACCGGAAATCCCAGGTATAGCGCGGCAAGGATGCGCGTTTTCTCCAACCCGATCCATCGGGAAGACACGCCGTTTTCCAAAAGGATGCGGCTGACCGCTCGATGGCTCAGGCCTTCGCCTGCGTACAATCCCTCTTCCCAGGCAAAGCGGAACAGCTCCGTGGGATCAACTTCCTTCCCCCTCCGGGCATGGATCGCCATACTCGCGCACGCCGCGCCGCATCCCGATGATGCCACCGTGCGGTTTTTTCCGCTGATTTTGCACACTACCTCTCGGTAATCTCCCTGATACACGGGAGCCACGCCCAAATTCACCCCAAGGCGCACGCGCGCAAATCCGTTCGCAACCATCAACAGTACGGCAACCGCCAGAAGGAACCAATTTCTCCGCTTCATCCGGCATTCCCCGTTTGCAAAATTGTCCTCTCGGGTATATTATATCACAAGAGGGACCTTTGTGCGCGTCAGTTTTGCTCCCAAATGCGGGGCGAAGGCCGGGAAAGGAAGGGTCGGTATGCAGCAAGTGCTTTTGACCGCGTTGGGGATCGGCGGCGCAACCATCGTCGGCGCCCTGATGGGGTTCGGTTTTAAGAGAATTCCGCATCGCTTTAACGACATCATTCTCAGCTTCGCCGCGGGCGTCATGCTGGCTGCGGCGGTAATCGGCCTGATTCTTCCCGCCCTGGAACATGCGGACAGCGCAGGCGCGCCTATTGTGGCGCTCGGCGTCCTTGCGGGCGCGCTGTGCCTGAATCTGCTCGACCGCTTCATTCCCCACCTGCACAATCTGGCGGGCATAGATCGGGAAAAACACGGCGGTTCCACCGGCCATGTCGATAAAATCCTGCTCTTTGTCTGCGCCATTGCCATCCATAATCTGCCCGAAGGCATCGCGGCCGGCGTAAGCTTTGGAACGGGCAACCCCTCCGACGCCTTTTCCGTTGCCGCAGGCATCGCGCTGCAAAATATCCCCGAAGGCATGGTCATCATCGCGCCCATGTTGGCGGCGGGCATTTCTGCGCGTCGCACATTCCTGATCGCGATTTCCACGGGCCTGATTGAAGTCGTCGGGACACTTTTCGGCTATCTGGCCATCACCGTTGCCACCGCCATTCTGCCCTTCGCGCTGGCCTTTGCAGGCGGCACTATGCTCTATGTCATCTCCGACGAAATGATTCCCGAAACCCATTCGCACGGCTATGAGCGCGCCGCCACCTATGCGCTCCTGATCGGTTTTTGCGTGATGCTATTGATGGATTTTTACATCGCCTGATCTGCCGTGCCACCTAAATGAAAAAATGTGTCTGAAAAATAATTTTCAGACACACTATGGTGGACAGTAGCACGAACTATGCGAACACCTTACGGAAAAAAATCAGGGTCATCCTCCCCAGAATCAATAACGCTCTGA
>DVMU01000072.1 GCA_018714825.1 Candidatus Pullichristensenella excrementigallinarum | reverse complement strand
ATAGGCCAGAACGATCTTCTTAAAGGATTTCATGGAATGCCCTCCTTGCATGTAAGTGCGGTTTATATGAAATATTATACACAATATTCCCGGAAAATCAAGGGATCGAATGTATATTTATGTATTTTGTTTGTTAAAAAGAACTGCGGCAGAGAGAATTCGGCGGCTTGCCTGAAAACTTCCCGAAGCATTCCGAACAGACGAGGATGCGCGGACGGACAAACTTCCGGGAATATCTGGATATAACGCGGAAAGGGCCGGCGATTCCGGATCGAGGATTTTGCGGAGAAGGTTTTTGCCAACAGATTGAGGGGCGGCATGGCTTTGGATCCATGCCGTCCCTCTTCAGGAAAATTTGGAACTGCGGACGCGCTCTTTGCGCCGCCGGGGGATCGGAAATCAGAGATCCCAAATGATCCGGGCGTATTCTTCTACCGCGCGATCCGAGGAGAATTTGCCCGCGTTGGCCACGTTTTTCAGGCACATTTCCGCCCAATGCTGCCTGTCGCGATAGGCGCGATTGGCCGTCAGGCGCGCTTCCTGATAGGAAAGGAAATCCTTGAGGAGGAAGTGGTGATCGGGCCTGTGCCAGCTTGCGCCGTTGAGAAGCGCTTCCCACAATTCGCGCAGGCCGCCGTCCGGATCGGGGAACGTGCCGTCAACCAGGGTATCCACGACCTTGCGGATGCGCGGCTCCGCCTCATAGATGGCGCGGGGATTGTAATCGCGCAGGGCCTGCAATTCCTCCACGCGCGCGCCGAAGATAAAGTTGTTTTCCATCCCCGCCTCGGCGACGATTTCGACGTTTGCGCCGTCATAGGTTCCCAGGGTGGGCGCGCCGTTGAGCATGAGCTTCATGTTGCTGGTGCCGCTGGCTTCGGTGCCCGCGGGAGAGATCTGCTCGGACAAATCGGCCGCAGGGATGATCTTTTCGGCGACCGTGCAGTTGTAATTGGGGACAAACACCACCTGCATGACCTCGCGCAGCTGTTCATCGGCATTGATCTTTTCCGCCACGCAATTGATCAGATAGATGATGGATTTTGCGCGCACATAGCCGGGTGCGGATTTGGCGCCGAAGAGGAAGACCGTGGGATAAAAATCCCGGATGCTTCCGTCCCGCACGCCGTTGGCCAGATCGAGGATGGACAGCGCGTTGAGGAATTGGCGCTTGTATTCGTGCAGGCGCTTGACCTGCACGTCAAAGATCCAATCCGGAGAAATTTCCACGCCCGCATGGCCCTTGAGGAAGGCGGCGAACCGGCGCTTTTTCTCGTGCTTGACCTGAAGGAACTCCTCCTTCATTCCATCGATATGCGGAAGGAGATTTTTAAGCTGCGGAAGATCGGTCAAAAATCCGTCGCCGATCCGGCTCTTGATCAGGACGGTCAATTCCGGATTGCACAGCCCGAGGAAGCGCCGCTGGGTGATGCCGTTGGTGACGTTGACGAACTTCTCGGGGAATTTCTCATACCATTCGCGGAACACGGTTTTTTTGACCAATTCCGAATGAATTTCCGCCACGCCGTTGACGTGATGCGATCCATAGACCGCCAGGCGCGCCATGTGCGCCTGATGATCCTCAACGATGCCCAGCCCGCATTCCCGGCGGCAGGCCTCGTCGATGCGGCGAAGATTGCGGGCGATTTCCGGCTGCACGCTGGAAAGCACATCCATATCCCAGCGCTCCAGCGCTTCGGGCATGACCGTGTGATTGGTATAGGAGAAGATCCGCTTGGCCAGATCCAGGGCCTGATCAAAAGATACGCCGCGCGCCTCTGCCAGGCGAATCCATTCGGGAATGCCCATGGAGGGATGCGTGTCGTTGAGCTGCGCCTGGAACAGATCAGGGAATTTTTCCAGGGGCTGTCCCATGGCGTCCAACTGGCGAAGCATATCCTGCAGGCTGGCGCTGACGAGCATATACTGCTGCTTGATGCGCATCTGCTTGCCGGCCTTGAGGGTATCGTTGGGATAGAGGACCTTGGTAATATCCTCGGCCTGGTTCTTCCTGGAGGCCGCGAGGCGGTATTTCTGTTCGTTGAACAGGCGGAAATCCAGTTCTTGCAGGCTCTCCGCCTGCCAGAGACGGAGCGTGGAGATCTTGCCGCTCTTGTAGCCGATGACGGGCATATCATACGGAACGGCGCGCACGTCTCCGGTCTTCATCGGAACCACCACGGCCAGTTCGTCCCGCCGGACGCTCCAGGGATCGCCATAGCGCGTCCAATCGTCGGGCACTTCGACTTGGCGGCAATTTTCGATTTTCTGCTTGAACAGGCCGAAGCGATAGCGCAGGCCGTATCCGTCCAGGGGCAGATCGTGCGTGGCCGCGCTATCCAGATAGCAGGCGGCAAGCCGTCCCAGGCCGCCGTTGCCCAGCGCCGTATCCTCCACTTCCTCCAGAAGAGCCAGATCCACGCCCTTTTCCAGAAGCATTTCGCGCGCCTGATCCAGAATATCCATGCAATACAGGTTGTTGAAGACCAACCGCCCCATCAGGTATTCCGCGGACAGGTATACCGCCCGCTTGCCCTCCGCGCGGCGGGCTTCCGTCGCGCGCCAGGCAGGGGCGATCTCCAGCATACAGGCCTTGGAAAGGGCGCTGTGCAATTCATACGCGCTCGCGTCCCGGAGGGATTTGCGATGCTCAGCGAGCAGGATTTCCTCCGCGCGCGCGATTCGTTCCGATGCGGTCATAGGTTCGTGCCTCCTTTGTGCGTCGCCGCGGAGCTGTCCGCGGCCGGGGAAAGCCTGGCGGTGCGCCGGTTAAGCGCGAAAAGGCGCTCCGCCAGAGCGGTTAAATCCTGATCGGGCGCCATGCGCCACAGCCAGTTTCCCCCGACAGTGCCGGGGTAGTTCATGCGCGCCTCGCCGCCCAGATGCAGATAGTCCTGCATGGGGACAATGCACGTCTCGGCAACCGAGCGGAAAGCGCATTCAATCATCGCGTCGCAGATGTCCTCCATGGGCGGCAGGTACTTGCCCGCCATTTCCCGGACATGGGGAGTCGCCTTTTCCCACCATCCGGCCACGGTATCGTTGTCGTGCGTGCCGGTGTACACGATGGCGTTTTCCACAATATTGCCCGGGAAGTGCGGATTGGATTCATCTGAATCAAAGCCGAAGACCAGCACTTTCATGCCCGGATAGCCGCAATAGCGAATCAGCTTTTGGACCCTCGGGCCGACTTCTCCCAAATCCTCAGCCACGATTTTCAGATCGCGGATTTCGCGCTTGACCCGCTTAAACAGCTTCTTTCCCGGCGCCTTGACCCATTTTCCCTCCCGCGCGGTGGGGCAGGAGGCGGGAATGGAATAGAAATTGGCAAAGCCGATAAAGTGATCGATGCGCAGCCAATTGAACATCTCCTGCGCCTGGCCGAGCCGATCGAGCCACCAGCGGAATTTTTCCCGGCGCATGGCCTTCCAATTGTAAAGCGGATTGCCCCATCGCTGGCCATCCTCGCTGAAATAATCGGGAGGCACGCCCGCCACGCGTTGCGGGGTCAGATCCGGATTGAGCTGAAACAGCTTTGGGTGCGTCCAAGTATCGGCCGAATCCTCCGCCACATAGATGGGCATATCCCCGAACAGCTCCACGCCCTTTTCGTTGCAATAGCGCTTGAGCGCCGACCACTGGCGGAAGAAGATCCACTGGAGATAGCAATGGAAATCGATCTCGCGCCGGAACTGCTCCTTGGCGCGGGCAATGGCTTCGGGACGGCGGAAGCGCAATCCCTCATCCGGCCATTTTTGCCACATTTGGCCGGAGAAATGCTCCTTGACGGCCATAAAGAGCGCATAGTCTTCCAACCAGGGGTTGGCCTGGGTAAAGGCTTCGACTTCGTCCGCGACCATCGAGAAAGAACTTTCGAACGATTGCCGAAGCACGGCATTCTTTTCCCGGCGCACGCGATCGAAATCGACCTTGCAGGGATCGCCGGAATCATGGGGAAGCGGCGCGTCCAGGAGGCCTTCCTCCTGCAAGCGCCGGAGATCGATCAGCATCGGATTGCCCGCGTATGTAGAGGCGCTCTGATAGGGGGATTCGCCGAACCCCGTGGGCCCGATGGGCAGAACCTGCCAGATCTTCAGGCCGGCCTTTACCATGAAATCGCAAAATGCGTAGGCCTCACGCCCGAGCGTGCCCACGCCGCCGGGCGAGGGCAGGGAAGTGATGTGCAAAAGTACGCCGCTTTGCCGCATCCGCAGAAACCTCCCTCTTGAGTAGTTTCGTGCCCATTATACACAATTAACCTGCAATTTCAAGCAATTTCCTGCAAATTCCCCGCGCGCGGCAGTGCGCAATCGAACGCGAGGTAGAGTTCTTGTGATTTGCTTGACCGAATACAAAGAACCGGATATACTAAGGGCGCGCCGTCTCGCTCGATGGAAACGGCGCGAAGAAACGGGGGGATTAGATGCGCCTGGCAATCGTGGGTTCGCGCAGTTTGGCGCCGGATCTGGAAGGATTTGTGCCGGACGGGGTGACGGAAATCGTCTCCGGCGGGGCGCGCGGCGTGGATACCGCGGCCGCTTGCTATGCCCGGCGGCATGGAATTGCGCTGCGGGAATTTTTGCCCGATTATCGCCTCTTCGGTTCGCGCGCGCCGCTTTGGCGCAATGATCAAATCATCGCGCACTGCGATTGCGTGCTCGCCTTTTGGGACGGCCAATCCCGCGGCACCCTGTATACGATCCGCCGCGCCCGGGAGAGGGGAAAACCCGTCATGCTCTACCGGGCGGAAAAGGACGGAACCTTTCTTCTCGTCGAGGAAGGATAAACTCTTCTCCGGAATTACATTCTCTCCGGAGCGCTCAGGCCGATCAGGCCCAGCGCGCTCTTGATCACGTCGCGGCAGATGCGGGTCAGCAAAAGCCGCGCGGCGCGCGCGCCCATGTCGTCGTCCAGGATGCGGCGCTCGAAATAGAATCGGTTGAACGCCTGCGCCAGATCCGCGCTGAACCGGGTGATCATGGAAGGCTCGGAGCGTTCGAGCGCGCTCTTGAGGATCAGGGGATATTGCTCGATCAGGCGCACGACCTCCTGCGCTTCCGGATCGGAAAGCGCCTCAAAGGACGGCTCCGCCGCGCATTCCCCGGCCTTGCGCAGAACCGAGCAGGAACGCGCGTGCGTGTACATGACGTACGGCCCGGTTTCTCCCTCAAAGTTGAGCGCGCGATCCCACCAGAAATCAATATCCTTGATGCGGTTGTTGTACAGCGCGAAGAACACCACCGCGCCCACGCCGATCTGGCGGGAGATTTCATCCTTGTTTTCCAGGTTCGGACTCTTTTCGTCGATGATGGCGCGCGCCTTTTCAATGGCGGTCTTGAGAAGATCGTCCAGATAGACCACGCGCCCCTCGCGGGTGGAAAGCGTCTGCCCTTCAAAGGAAACCATGCCGAAGGACACATGTTCGCAGTCCTTGGCCCATTCGTACCCCATCAGTTCCAGAACCTTGAAAAGCTGCTTGAAATGCAGGTCCTGCTGATAGGCCACGACATAGAGGGATTTATCAAAATTATAGGTATCCTTGCGGTATTTGGCGGCGGCCAGGTCGCGGGTGATGTAGAGCGAAGCGCCGTCCGAACGCAAAATCAGCGCCGGGGGCATCCCGTAAGGCTCGAGATCCACGATCATCGCGCCCTTGTCTTCCTTGAGAAGCCCCTTTTCCCGCAACGCGTCCACGATCGGGCCCATCTTGTCATTGTAAAAGCTCTCGCCCGCGTAGGAATCAAAGGTTACGCCCAGAAGCGCATAGGTCTTTTCCGCATCCTTGAGCGTGACCTCCTTGAACCAGTTGAAAATGGAGAGCGCTTCCGGGTCGCCGTCCTCAATCAATTTGAACCAATGCCGCCCCTCGTCCTCGAGCGCAGGGTCCTTTTCGGCTTCCTTGTGGAAGCGCACATAGAGCTTGACCATCTCGTCCACGCCGCCCTTTTCGACGGTCTCGCGATCTCCCCAGCGCTTGTAAGCGGCGATCATCTTGCCGAACTGCGTGCCCCAGTCGCCCAGGTGATTGACGCCCACGGCCTTCCAGCCAAAGAATTTGTAGAGCTTGTAGAGGGAATTGCCGATCATCGTGGTCGATAGATGGCCGATATGGAATCGCTTGGCAATATTGATCGAGGAATAGTCCAGAACCACGCATTTGCCCTCGCCGCTTTTGTCCGAACCGTAGCGTTCTCCCTCGGCCTCGGCGCGGCGCAGTACCTTTTCCGCATAGATCGCGCGATCGATAAAGAAATTCAGATACCCCTTGACGGATTCCACGCGCGAAAGAAAATCCGCGCGCACCGCCGAAGCCAAGCCGTCCGCAATCATCATGGGCGATTTGCGGAGCACCTTGGAAAGCTTGAAGCAGGGGAAGGCATAGTCCCCGAGCTTGGAATCCGGCGGAACTTCCAGCATGTCCGCGATTTCCTGCGCGGTCAGATTCGTCTCTCCCAGGGCCTTTAAAATTTCCTGCGCAATGGCCAAACGAAAATCCATCTTGTTTACTCCTCCCCAATGTCGCGCAGGCGGCGGTTGATGGCGCGCGTGCGCGTGTCCACATTATCCAATTCATTGCCCGCCTGCTCCAATTTGAGCCGGGCGCGCACGATGGTTTCCCCAAATTTCTGGAATTCCTGCTTGACGCCTTCCAAAAGCTTCAAAATTTCCCCTGAACGCTTTTCCAGCGCGCAGGTTCGCAGCCCCATCTGCAGGCTGGTCAGTAGCGCGGAGAAGGTGGAGGGCCCCGCAAGCATGACCCGGAACCGCGTTTGCAGTTTGTCGGTCAGGCCGGGAAGCGAAATCGCTTCGGCATACAGGCTTTCCACGGGCAGGAACAATACGGCAAAATCCGTCGTTCCCGGCGGGCAGATATATTTCTCCGCGATCTTCTTTGCCTGTTCGAGAATGGCGCGTTCCAGCGCCTGCCGGGCCTTGGCCACGCCCTGCGCGTCGCCGGCCTGCGAGGCGTCCACCAGGCGCAGATAATCCTCCTGCGGGAATTTGGAATCCACCGGCAACAGCGCGCCTTCGCCTTCCGCAGAGGGGATGCGCACGGCGAATTCCACCCTTTCCTGCGAACCGGGCACGATCTGCGCGTTTTCCTCATATTGCCCGGGAGCCAGGTTCTGTTCGAATAGCGCGCGCAGGCGCACCTCGCCCCAGACGCCGCGCGTCTTGACATTGGTCAGAACCTTTTTGAGATCGCCTACGCTCGAGGCCAGGTTTTGCATTTCGCCAAGGCCCTTGTGAACCCGGGAAAGCTGATCGTTGACCAATTTAAAGGATTCGCCGAGCTTTCCCTCGAGCGTGGTCGCCAGGCGCTCGTCCACGGTCTTGCGCATTTCCTGCAGGCTCTGCGCGTTGGAGCGGGTCAGGGAATCCAGCCGCTGATCCAAAGTGCGCCGCAATTCGTTGGCGCTGTTTTCGCTGGAGAGCCGCACGGCCTCCATGCGCTCGTCCAGGGAAGTCCGCAGGCGTTCCTGGCGCGTTTCCATGGCTTCAGAAGCCTTGGAAAACAGATCGCTTTCGCGCTGGATTTCTTCCAGCAGGCGGGCGTTTTCGCGCCGCAGGCGTTCGTTGAGGCGGCGGAGCTGTGCGCTTTGCCCGGCTTTGAGCAGGAAGACGGCGACCAGGGCGAGGATTCCCGCCAGCGCCGCCAACAGCCCGGAATTCTGATTCATCCAAGTGAGCATCTGTATTTTCTCCCGAAAATTCTGTATGGAAGGATGTGCCGATTTCTTTTATTATACCGTGTCCGCGCGGGATTGTCCATTGAAAATTCATTTTTTGGCCCCCGAAGCCCCGGAGAAAGGCGCGCCTTTCTCCGGCAAAGCCGCCTGCGCGAAAAAATCCCGCCCGAAAGGCGGGTTTTTGGCACGACAAAGCGCTTGCGGAAGGGGGAAAAATGATGTATATTGAAGAAAGAAGCGCGCAAAGAAGGATGGATTCGAGAGAACGCAGGCGCGCGAAAGAGAGGGACGAAAGCATGAAAAACGGAATTGCGGTTGCCGGACACATTTGCGTGGATGTGGTCAAGGAGATCGCGAATTTTCCGCAGGCGCACGGCATGGCTGAGATTTTGTCTACCCAGCTGACATTGGGCGGTGTGGTCAACAATTGCGGACGCTCGCTCGCGCGCCTGGACCCCGCGCTGCCGGTCAGAATGTGCGCGCTGATTGGCGAGGATGGATATGGGGACGAATTGCTCAAGCGACTGAAAAAATATCCCAACCTCGATACCAGCCGCATCCTGCGATCCGGACAGACCGCGTTTACGGACGTGCTGAGCAACATCCATACCCGCGAACGCGCGTTCTTGCCCTTCACCGGCGCTGCGGCGCGCTTTTGCGAGGAACATGTGGATGTGGAGCATTTGGATTGCGCAATCTTCCATATTGGATATATCTTGCTAATGGATGCATTGGACGCGCCGGATGAAGAGTATGGAACGCATATGGCGCGGCTTCTGCACGCGGTACAGGAAAGGGGAATTTTGACCAGCGTCGATACGGTGACGCGGGATACGGATCGCTACAAGCAGCTCATGCCCGCCGCGCTGCGCTATGCGGATTTTGTCTGTCTCAACGAACACGAAGCTGCGTCAACTACGGATATTCCCCTGCGAAACGCGCAGGATCAGCTCATTTTGGAAAACATGCCCCGTGCGCTTGCGGCGCTAAAGGCCATGGGCGTGCGGCGCTGGGTCGCGGTGCACGCGCCCGAGGGAGGATTCGGCCTGGACGAGAACGGCGAATACCATGCGATTCCCGGCGCGGTGGTGGAAACGTCCTTTATCGGCGGAACCGTGGGCGCGGGCGACGCGTTTGCCGCGGGATTGCTCCTGGGAGCCTATCGGGAGCGCCCGATGGATGAGGCGCTCGAATACGCCATCGCCGCTTCGGTAAGTTCGCTGCGCGATGCGGACGCATCGGAGGGGGTTTTGCCGCTGGAAGAAGGGCTGGAACTGATTCGCTCGCTTCCCAGAAGGAAGTTTTAAAGCGCTTTTTGAGCAAACAATTGCATTTACAGGGGAATGCGAATCAGCAGCATATAGACCGCCGTGCCGGTAAACACGCTCAAAAGCGAATTGCGCCGCCAAAGGTGCATCAGCGCCGTCGCCAGCACCGCGAGGAACTGCAAAAGCGTATCCCGGTTCGCGCTTGCGCCTTTGAGACAGTAGATTACCAGGATGGCGATGATGGCCGGGGGCAGGAGACGGCCCAGATCCGAAACCAGGCGCGGAATCGGTCGGCCGCGGAAAAAGAGAAAGGGGAGCAGGCGCAAAAGCGCCGTTACGCCCGCGCACACGAGAATGGGAAGCAGGGGAGTCATTTGGCCGCCTCCCCTCGCAGAATTGTGAGCAGAACGACCGCCGCCGCCAGCGCGGGCAGAAGGAAGTTATCTGCCCCGAATAGCAGCAGGGAGAGAATCGCGCAGCCCAGTCCCGTCAGCGCCGGGATATGGTTGGGAAGCGCCTTCCACTGTTCCAGGAAAATGACCACAAACAGCGCGGTCATGGAAAAGTCGATTCCTGCGGCGTCCACGGGCAGAAGGCCTCCGACAACCGCTCCCAGAACGCTTCCCGCGATCCAGTAGAGATGATCCAAAAGCGTGATCCAAAACGCGCATTCGCCCCAGGACATTCCTTTCGGGGGATCGAGCACGCATAGAACCGAATACGTCTCGTCCGTCAGGGCGAGCGCCATGTACCAGCCCTTCCACCCCATCTGCCGGTAGCGATCGAGAAAACCCAGGCCGTAGAACAGGTGCCGGGCGTTGACCAGCAGGGTTGTCACCGCCACCAGGGCCAACGGAGCGCCTTCGCGCAAGAGCGAGACCAACACAAACTGCATGGATCCCGCGTACACAAGCGTGCTGGCAGCCGGCGCCCAGAACCAGGAATAGCCCGCCTCGCGCAACAGGACGCCGAAGGCCAACCCCAAAAAGAGATATCCGGGCAGGATGGGCGAGGACTGCCGAAAGGAGAATTTCCAAATCCCTGGCATGGAAGAATGCCTCCGAAAGCGTATTTCAAGAGAATCAGGAATTGCCGGGCGCGCGGAGAATTGCCTCTGCCGCGCCCATTCCGTCCGCCGCCGCGGAGAGGATGCCTCCGGCATAACCCGCCCCTTCCCCGACAGGGAACAGGCCGCGAATCGAGGATTGGCCGTCTGCGCCGCGCGGAATGCGAACCGGGGAACTGGAGCGTGTCTCCGGCCCGGTAAGCACGGCGTCGGGATGGGCAAAGCCGCGCAGCTTTCGATCAAATTCCAGGATCGCCCGCCGCATTCCCTCGAGGGCATAGGCGGGAAGATCGATTTTTCCCCAGCGCACGCCCAGGGGATAACTGGGGAGGACTTCTCCCGGCCCGCGCGAGGCCGTGTCCTTCAAAAAATCTTCAACCCGCTGCGCCGGGGCGCAGTAGTCGCCCTGGAAAGCCCTTTGCTCCCATTCGCGCTGAAAGCGCACGCCGCACAGCGCGTCCTCGCCGGGAAAATCCGCAGGCGAGACGGAGACAAGCAGCGCGCTGTTGGCGTTTTCCCCGTCGCGGGCAAAGGGACTCATGCCGTTGGTGACGATCCCGCCTTCTTCCGAGGCTGCGGCCACGACCGTGCCGCCCGGGCACATGCAGAAGGTGTAGGCCGCGCGCCCGTCCGGCAAATGGCAACTCAGGCGGTATTCCGCCGCGCCCAGCGCCGGGTGCCCGGCGGATCGGCCGTACTGCGCGCGGTCGATCCAGGCCTGCCGGTGCTCGATACGCGCGCCGATGGAAAACGGCTTGGCTTCCATGGGGACGCCCAGGGAATAGAGCATCGCGAAGGTATCGCGCGCGCTGTGCCCCACGCACAGGGCCAATTCCTCTGTCTGGAGCATTTCCGTCCCTTTGGGACCGCGGAATTCCGCGCCGACGACGCGGCCGCCTTCCAAAAGCAGCTTTTCCAGGCGGCTTTCAAAGCGCACTTCGCCCCCCAGACGTTGGATTTCCCGCCGGATGCCGAGGACGACGGAAGGAAGCCTGTCCGTTCCCACATGCGGGCGAGCGTCATAGAGAATTTCCTCGGGCGCGCCGAATTCGACAAGCGTCTTGAGCACCTCGCGGCAGCGAGGATTTTTAATGCCGGTATTGAGCTTTCCATCAGAAAACGCGCCCGCGCCGCCTTCCCCGAACTGGATGTTGCTTTCCGGATCCAGGGAACCGCCGGAAAAGAAGGTTGAGACGCTTCGGGAACGTCGATCCACCGGCAGGCCTCGCTCGAGGACCAGCGGAGGCAGCCCTGCCCGCGCGAGCGTGAGCGCGCAGAACAGGCCCGCGGGGCCCAGGCCCACCACCACCGGGCGGAATTTGCGCGGCGTGGCGGCGGGAAGCGCATAGGGCGCTTCGGGCGGCAGCACGCGGCAGTTTTTGGGCAGGGGAGAGGGAACGCGCGAGAGTTCGACATCCAGCGTCAGGACGATGCGGATGTCGGCCTTGTCGCGCGCGTCCACGGATTTTTTGACCAGCCGGACAGAGCGCACCTGATTGGAGGAAAGGCGCAGCGCGCGCGCTGCGTGTTCGGCAAGCGGCGTCTTTTGCCAATGGAGCGGAACTTTGATTTGCTCGATGCGTATCATGACAACCTCATGCGGAAGGGGTTCCGCCTTTGCGCTTTTGAAGAATGGATCGGGCGGCCAGGAGCGCGCTGGCCCAGGCCCATTGCAGGTTGTAGCCGCCGCAGGGGCCGTCCACATCCAGCAGCTCTCCGGCTGCGAACAGGCCGGGAATCGCGCGGGATTCCAAGGTGTCGGGATCAAACCCCGTCAGGCCCCCGGCCGTCACCTGCGCGTTCTCATAGCCGCGCGCGCCCAAAACGGGCACGGGGAAGGCGTTGAGAAGGTCTCCCAGGCGGCGCAGTTCCGCTTCGGAAAGCGCACCGGCCTCGAGGGTGGGCGCGAGCCCCGCCGCCTTGCACAATACCTGCCCCACTCGCTTGGGAACAATGCCGTTTAAAAAATCTTCCATGCGCCTTTTGGGCAGCAGGCGGGCGCGCCTGCAAAGGAATTGCGCGCCGTCGCCCTCCGGAAAAAAGTCGATTTGCAGGGTGCTTCCGGGATGCGCGAAGCGCGCCAGCTGCATGGCGGCGATTCCGGAGACGCCGTATTCGGTGAAGAGAATTTCGCCGCTTTCCCGATGGCCGTCCATCGACAGCCGCACAAACGCGCGCACGCCCTTGAGCGCGGGAAAGGGCTGCGTCTTCAGCGGCGAAAGCGCGGGGGAGCGCCGCGTAAACGAATGCCCGGCCATGGCAAGGAACGGACAATCCCGCGCACCCAGGGATTTTCCCGCCAATCCGCCGGTCGCGGCGAGCACATACGGCGCGAGGATTTCCCGATCGTCGCTTGCCCGCACGGAAAGCAGATCGCCCTTCTTATGTACCGCCAAGACCTCAAAATCCGGGATTTCCACTCCGCCCCCCTCCGCAAAGGCAAGGCGAAGCGCGTCCAGCACAGAAGAGGCCTGATTGCTTAGAGGGTAGGCGCGGCCCTCCGCATCGACGCGCGCGGGCACGCCCAATTCCTCGAAGATTCGCAGGATTTTTTCCGGCGGGAAGGCGGAAAGCGCGCCGCGGGCAAGCGCCAAGTCGCCGAAATAGTCCTCGGGCGCGGCGGTGCGATTGGTGAAATTGCAGCGGCCGTTGCCCGTGGAGAGCAGCTTGCGCCCCACGCGGGATTGACGCTCAACAATGGCGACCGAAGCGCCGCCTCGCGCAAGCGCCACGCCCGCCATCAAGCCGGCGGCTCCGCCGCCGAGAATCAGACAGTCGAATTTCACAGAACGATCCCCAATTCCTTCAAAAGCTGCTCCCCGCACAGGAGCGCGGCGGCGTGCAGGGCGCGCGAACAGGCGGTGTACAGGCGTCTGCGTTCCCCGTCGGTCAATTCGGTATCGGGCCAGGCGACGATCACCGCGTCGAATTCCAGCCCTTTCATCAGGTGATAGCAACCGATCACCGTATCTCCGGATTCATAGCGGACGTCATCCTCGCTCCCGTCGAGCCGGTAGACATTTTCCAGCTTTCCCGAAAGCCGATCGGCTTCCTTTTGCGAGCGGGTGATCACGGCGATGGAGCGATGGCCCTCCTTGCGGAATTTTTCCAACATTTCGCGGACAGCCTTGTCCGAAAGCGGCTCAACGACGGGCATATCCCCTTCGCGGCCGAAGGGGTCGAGCCGCTCTCCGCCGGGAAGCAATGCGTTGCAGAGCCGGGCGATGGGAAGCGCCGAGCGATAACACCGGCTCAAGCGGAAGAGCCGGGCTTCCGGTTCCCCGAAACAGGTTCCCCAGTTTTCCGGCTTGCAGGGCGGCATTCCCGGACAGGTGCGCTGCATCGGATCGCCCAGGAGCGTGACCCGGGCATTGGGATGATACAGATAGAGCAGCGACAGCGCGGTTTCCGAATAATCCTGCGCCTCGTCCACCAACAGATGGTAAATCGTCTTGTCCGGCTGCGCAAAGCCGAGCTTGACCATCAGGTAGGCCTCGGCCACCGCGTCTTCCCACCAGGTCACGCCCGCCTCGCGATTTTCGCGGAAAGTCAGGGTCAGTTCCTTGGGAGCCTGCGTGAGCGCGCTTTCGAGAATGTCTACGCCCTGCACTTCGAGCATGGAACGCAATTGCGCGCGCACGGGTTGCAATCGCTGGGAGACGGCCATCTTGCACACGAACGCGAGATCCCGGCCCCGATAGCGGCTCTCAAACTGCCGCTCATATTGCTGATACATGGAGCTTTCCCAGCTGGCAATGCGCGTGTCGAGCGTGGCCTTGACGCGCATGAGGCGCTGCGCAGGAGAGAGAAGCTTAAATTCATCGAAGTACATGCGCCGCAGTTCCTCGCGGCGGATCAGGAGCTGGTTATCCAGCCACACGTTGGCAAATTCCGGGCCAAAGGTCGCGAAGGAATCGGCGCGGGCCTTGAGCGTCTCGAGGAATTCCGGCCCGCATTTGTATGCCACCGATTTGCGCCGCAATTCGCCCGCGGGATCCAGCAGCCGATCGACTTGCTTGATCGGCGCTTCGACCTTGTGCCCGAGGATCGATTCCACGATTTCGTGCATGGTGCGCGAGCGGATGTTCTCCTCGCCCAATTCGGGAAGCACTTCGGAAATATATTCGGAGAAGGCGTTGCCGGGAGAAAGAATTTGGATGCGCTTGGCGTCGAGCGTATCGCGCTGGCGATACATCAGAAACGCCGCGCGGTGCATGGCCACGGACGTTTTGCCCGAACCTGCCGCGCCGACGACGGAAATGACCCGCGCCTCCTGATGGCGGATGGCCTGCGACTGTTCGGATTGAATGGTTGAGACGATCTGGCGCATGTGCCGGTTCGTGGCGGCGGAGAGCAGATCGAGGAGCATGTCGTCGTCGATGGAGTGTTGGGTGTCCACATAGTATTTGAGGCGGCCGTTTTCCATCCGGTACTGACGCTTGAGCGACATCTTTCCCCGAATGAGGCCCGAAGGGCTTTGATATTCCACCGGGCCGGGCATGGAATCGTAATACAGGCTGGAAATCGGCGCGCGCCAGTCGTGCACCATCAATTCGCCGTGTTCGTTTTTAAGCGAGTACAGGCCGATGACGATCTTTTCCAGAAGATCGGCGCCCTCCTCTGTAAAGTCCACGCGGGCGAAAAAGGGCTTTTCGATCATCTGGCGATAGCGCCTGGCCAGATCGTCGGTAAAGGATTTGCGAACCAGGTACCGGTCTACTTCTGCGGAAAGCTGTTCCAGATCCTGCGGGGAAAGCGCCGTGGGCTTCATGCGCAATTCATCCCAGGCATCTGCGACGATCATGCGGATGGCTTCGGAATGACTGGTGGAGATGTTCTGGGATTGCTCGATGATTGCCAGCAACAGCTGCTGAACCCGAGCGGTGTATTCCTGCTCCCGGCGGAGTTCCTGCGAATTTGCCACGTCTTTCGCCTCCCTTATCGGAATCTTTGAACTGTATTATACCATATCCCGGGGATTTTGCAAAGCATCGGCCTTTCGGGGATACAGAAGCAGGGAAAGAAGGCAGATGCCCGAGCAGAGGAGGAACCCTTTCTGCATTCCCAACCAGCCGGCTGCAAGCCCTCCCAGGAGGTTTCCCAGCACGCGCGCCACGCCGAAGGAGAACAGGCACAGAAGCGTCTGCCCCGAATTGCGAAGGTCTTCGGGAACGTGCTGGGAGATGTATTTGGCCATGGAAACGGTGACGACGATATATCCCAATCCGTGCAGGGCCTGGCTGAAGAGCGCGAGGCGAACATCCTGAAACAGCCCGAGGATTCCCCAGCGCAGGCACAGCGCCACGGCTGCGGCGGCGAGCATCCGCGGCGCGCCGAAGCGGCGGTAGAGCCTGTCGCAAAACAGCAGGAATGGAATTTCTGCCACGGATGCCAGAAAATGCGCCCAACCGAGCATTGCGCTGTTCGCGCCGGGGAGTGAAAGAAAGTGCGTGGGGAAAAAGGAATAAAAGTATCCCATGGTCGCCTGCATGGGGAGCGTAAATCCGAGCAGCGCCATCAGGGATCGGTCGCGCAGGAGCTCCCCCGCCCATCGCTTTGCGCCGCGGCCGGGTTCGCGCGCGAGCAAAAGCGAGCACGCGGCCGCCAGGAGCATCAGGCCCGCCGCGATCAGAACAATCCGGTCCTCGCGCCCCTGCGCGTCGATCAAAAAGCCGGATACCAGCGCGGAGAGAGAAAAGGCAATCGCGCCCATCAGGCGGATGGGGCCGAAGGGCTTCTTTTCGCGATTCAATTTGGAAAGCGCGACTGCATCGGAGAGAGGCTGCACGGGCATGTAGAAAAATCCGAAGGCCAAGGAAAGCAGAAAAAGCGCTGGAAAGGTATGCGCCGCCAGGCAGCAGAGGAGAAGCCCGGCGGAACAAAGCAGCAGAAGCCGCAAAACGCGCGGAACGCTTTGGGAACGGTCGCCCACGGTGCCCCAGAGAAGCTGCGCGCCCACGGAAAGAAACGCCACGCCCGCGAATATCGCGCCGATTTGACTTGGAGACAGGCCCCGGCTTTGGTAGAACAGGCTCATGTAGCTCTGGTATACCGCGTGCGCCAGGTAATACGAGGCCATGTAGACGGCAAGCTTCAAAGAACGCACCTCCCGAGTTCTTATTGTGGCGAATTTGCGCAAAAAAAATCAGCGGCGGGACGCGCGGGATGCAGCGAGGGAAAGTATTTTGTCCATTTTACGGAATGAGACTTGCGGGAAAAGAAAATTTCCTGTATAGTAGTAATGTTCTCGAAAACAGGG
The DNA here is from genome assembly GCA_018714825.1 of Candidatus Pullichristensenella excrementigallinarum. Classification (GTDB taxonomy): domain Bacteria; phylum Bacillota; class Clostridia; order Christensenellales; family Aristaeellaceae; genus Pullichristensenella; species Pullichristensenella excrementigallinarum. Next base: position 12,633 of record DVMU01000072.1, on the reverse strand, counting down.
TATAAAATAGGTAGGACGGCGCGTGTCCGCTTTGACGCGCGGAAAACATGCGGAAGGGCTCTGAACCATGTTGGAATTGATTGGACTGAAGAAGTCCTTTGATAAAACGCCGGTACTCAACGGGATTTCGCTGAACATGCGGGAAGGGGAATTCGTCACGCTCCTGGGGCCTTCGGGCTGCGGGAAGACGACGACATTGCGCATCGTCGCGGGTTTGACCGAACCGGATGAAGGGCGCGTGGTACTGGAGGGCAGGGATATTACCAATCTTGCTCCGGAAAAACGCGATGTGAACACCGTGTTTCAGAGCTACGCGCTGTTCCCGCATATGAACGTGGAAAAGAATATCTCTTACGGCCTGCGCGCCAGGGGAGTCAAGCGCGCGCAGTGGCAGGAGCGCGTGAGGGAAATGCTGCGCCTGGTGGAACTCGAAGGATATGAAAAGCGGATGCCGGATAAGCTCTCCGGAGGTCAGAGGCAGCGGGTCGCCATCGCGCGCGCGGTGGTTCTCAATCCGAAGATTCTCCTGCTGGACGAACCGCTCGGCGCGCTGGATTTGAAGCTCAGGCGTCAGATGCAGCAGGAACTCAAGCAGATTCAAAAGCGTTTGGGAATCGCCTTTCTCTATATCACGCACGATCAGGAAGAAGCGCTGAACATGTCTGACCGCATCGCCATCATGCAACAGGGGCGATTTGAACAGATCGGCACGCCCGAGGAGGTCTATGAGCGGCCGGCAACGCGCTTTGCCGCCGGATTTATCGGGCAGACCAATTTCCTTTCCTGCCAGGTGGAGGAAGTGTTGCCCGATGGGGGATTGACGCTCTCCTTTGGCGGAACGCGCTTTCCGGCGCGCCGCCCGGATTTTGCCGTGCGGCCGGGGGAGACGATCGCGGTTTGCCTGCGCATGGAACGTGTTCGCCTCACGCGTGCGCCGCAGGGGGCGTGCGCGATTCCGGGCGTGCTCAAATCCCGCCGATATGCGGGCGGTTCCATTCGCGAAGAGGTAGAAGTTTTCGGGGGACAGGAAATTGCCCTGATCATGCAATCCGCATCCGAGGAGCGGGTGGAGGAAGGGCAGCAGGTCTATCTCTGCTGGAACCGGGAAGAGGCGGCGTTGGTGCGATGAAGAGAAAGAGCCGCTCGGCGGCGTTGCTGATTTTGCCCATGGCGATATGGGCGATTGTGTTTGTGGGTGGCGCGCTGGCGTATGTGCTGTGGCTGAGTTTTCAGACGCGCGCGTCCGAAGGCGTGGGAATTATCCAGAAATGGACAATCGATAATTACCTGAAATTGCTCAACCCCAATTACCTGAAGGTCTTGGGCGGCAGTTTGCGCCTGGCGCTGCTGACCACGGGGGTGTGCATCTTGGTGGGATACCCCTTTGGGTATCTGATGGCGCGCGCGCGGCCCAGATGGAGATCGATCCTGTTGATGTTGGTGGTCGTCCCGTTTTGGACCAACGCGCTGATCCGGGTGTACGGATGGCGGATTTTGCTGATGGGCGATGGGCCGGTGAACTCGTTTTTGATGGCGCTGGGGTTGATTTCCTCGCCGCTGAAGCTTCTCAATACCTTTGGCGCGGTGCTGCTGGGCATGGTATACGCGCTGTTGCCGTTTATGATTCTTCCGGTGTACGCCTCGGTGGAAAAGATGGATTGGTCGCTTGTCGAGGCCGGAAGGGATATGGGCGCCCGGCCCTGGCGGGTATTTTGGACGGTGACGCTTCCGCTGACCGCTCCGGGGTTGCTCGCGGGCTGCGTATTGACGTTTGTTCCCTCGATCGGCCTGTTCTTTATGAGCGATATGCTGGGCGGCGCAAACGAGGTTCTCCTGGGCAATTTGATCAACGATCAATTGCTCAAAAGCCGGGATTGGCCGTTCGCGGCGGCAATTTCCGTGGTGATGTTGCTGATGACCTCGGCGATCCTCTGGATTTACAGAAGGGCCGGCGGCAAGGCGTCGGACATGCTGTGAGGAAGAGGGGAAGAAGCGATGAAGAGAAAAAGAATCTTCGCGGGGATCTTCCTGGCAGTGGTGCTCGCGCTTTTGTATCTGCCGATCGTGGTGGTGGCGGTGTTTTCCTTCAACGAGAATACCAATCGCTTCACCTACAATTTTACCGGCTTTTCCCTGCAATATTATGAGCAGCTCTTTCGGGATACCAAGGGCCTGCTGGCGGCGCTTTGGCAGAGCCTCAAATTGGCGCTGTATTCCTGCGGAATTTCCGCGGTGATCGGAACGCTCGGGGCGGTGGGCATGGCGCGGCGCAAATTCCGCTTTTCCGGGGCAATCGAAGGACTGGCCACATTTCCTGCAATGATCCCCGAGATCATCCTGGCCATGGCGTTTTTGGCGATGTTTTCCGCGGTGGGGCTTCCGTTCGGAATGCTGACGTTGGTGCTTTCGCATGTCACGTTTTGCATTCCCTATATCTTCATCGTGGTCAAGGGCCGCCTGGCGGGCATGGATCCCGAGCTTCCCGAGGCCGCGCGGGATCTGGGAGCGGGTCCGGTGCGCACCTTTTTGACGGTGACGCTGCCGCTGATTTTTCCCGGGGTTCTGTCCGGAACACTGCTGGCGTTTGCCATGAGTATGGATGATTTTGTGATCAGTTATTTTGTCACAGGATCCCGAACGACCACATTGCCGATCAAGATCTATGCCTCGGTACGCACGGGCGTCTCCTTGCAGGTCAATGCGCTGAGTACCCTGATGATCGGCGTGGTCTTTCTCACAGTCGCGTTTTTCCGGTTGATCCGGAGAAATAAAACCATCCGAAGGGGAGAATGAGGAAATGAAGAAATGGATTTGCCTGTTGCTGGCGCTTTTGCTCATGGCGCCCGCCGCGTTTGCGGCGGAGGACGAGATCATCCTCTATTCGTGGGAAGGCTGCTTTCCCGAGGACGTTTTGGAGGAGTTCACGCAGGAAACGGGAATTGAAATTGTCATCGTGCCGTACAGCTCGGTGGACGAGATGCTCGTCAAAATCCAAAGCGACGGGCAGTACGATCTGATTCTGGGAAGCGACTATGCCTTGGATATCCTGCGCAAGGGCGGCTATTTGCAGGCGCTGGACAAGGAACAGATCCCCAATTATGTAAATCTCGATCCCGCGTACCTCAATCAGTATTTTGACCCGGACGGGGAGTACACCATTCCCTATATGCCGGGTTCGCCGGTCATCGTCTATGATCCCAGCAAGGTCGAAGGCGAGATCACCAGCTTTTCGGATCTGTGGGATCCGCAGTTTGAAGACGGCCTGTGCCTGCTCGACGATGCGCGCGTGATGATCGGCGCGACGCTGAAGACATTGGGCTATTCCTACAACACCACCGATGAAGAGGAACTCCAACAGGCGGCCGACAAGCTCGCCTCTCTGCGCCCAAATGTGCGCGTGTTTGATTCTTCCGCGCCGCATCAGTTCATGATCTCCGGCGAAGTCAAGGCCGCGTATCTGTTCACTTCGTACGCGATTGCGTGCGTAATGGAGAACCCCGAACTCAAGTGCGTCTTCCCCGAGGAGGGCGTGGGCTTCGGAATCGACGCCTTTGTCATTCCCGCGAACGCCTCCAATCCGGATGGGGCGAATCAGTTTTTGAATTTCCTGTGCGATGGGGAAATTGCCGCGCGCTGCAATGAGTGGACGATGTACCTCAACGTAAACCTCGCGGCGAAAGAGTATCTGCCGGAATCGCTGACCTCGCTGGATGCGCTCAACATTCCCGAAGAATTGCTGGCAACCAAAGAATTCGTGGAGGATGTCGGCGAAACCGCGAGCGTCTACCAGGAGATTTGGGAGACGTTTAAGCTCAGCTAAAGAAAGGAAATATCCGTTTCCCTCCCGCGCAGCCGCTTGGAACGCGGGAGGGAACTCGATTGCTGAAAGGAGGTACGATCCATGCTCAACGGAATCACCGCAAAGCTGCGGGAAGCGGCGTTCAGCGTGCTTCCGATTGTCGTGATCGTACTCGTGCTGGAAAGAACCATTGCGCGGGTGTCCGGTCCCGTGGCGGTGCTTTTTTTTGTTTCGGCGGCGGTGCTAATTGTGGGCATGGCGCTCTTTGCCCTCGGCGCGGAAATCGCGATGACGCCTATGGGAGAACTGGTAGGCGCTCGAATGACTCAGAAGCGCAGCCTTCCGTTTTTGATTTCTGCGGGATTTTTGATGGGCATGGTCGTTACCATCGCGGAACCGGATTTGGTGGTCTTGGCGCAACAGGTGCCGGCCTTTCCCAACAAAGCGCTGATCTTTTCCGTCGCTGCCGGGGTGGGCTTTTTTCTGGTGGTCGCGCTTTTGCGCATGGTGTTTCGAAAACGCCTCAATTTGCTCCTGATGGGGGCTTACGGCGTGGTGTTCCTTTTAGCCGTGTTTGCGGACAATGATTTTCTTCCCGTCGCGTTTGATTCCGGGGGCGTGACGACGGGGCCTATTACTGTGCCGTTTATCCTGGCGTTGGGCATAGGCGTGGCGGCTGTCCGTGGGGATCGGAATGCGGAAGAAGATAGCTTTGGCTTGGTCGCAGTGTGCTCCGTAGGACCGATTCTGGCAGTGTTGGTCTTGGGCATGTTTTTCGATGCGGGTGCGAGTCGGTACGCAGCGGAATTGGCGCAGGGGCCGGAAGAGTATTCCCGAATCTTGCCCATGCTTTTATCGGGAATCCCGCATTATTTTGCGGAAGTGGCGTTGGCGTTGAGCCCAATTGTATTGGTATTTGCGGTTTTTCAGATTTTTTGGTTGAAACTTCCGGGGCGAAGGCTTTTGCGCATCGCGGTGGGCATCGTCTATACAGTGGTCGGCCTGTGCCTGTTTTTGAGCGCGGTCAATGTGGGGTTTCTTCCCATGGGGCAGGCACTTGGCGGCAGATTGGCGATGTTGGAACACAACTGGCTGATAGTTCCTTTCGCCATGGGAATCGGCTTTTTTATTGTGCGCGCGGAACCCGCGGTGCATGTTCTGAATGCCCAAGTCGAAGAAATTACCGGCGGGCTAATCAGTAAAGGAGCGATGATGACGACTTTATCCTTGGGCATTGCCGCTTCTTTGGGGCTTTCCATGGTGCGTATTTTGACGTCGGTTTCCATTTGGTGGTTTTTGCTTCCCGGCTATGCGTTGGCATTGGGACTGTCGTTCTTTGTGCCGAGAATTTTCACCGCGATAGCTTTTGATTCCGGTGGCGTCGCTTCTGGACCGATGACGGCCACATTCCTGTTGCCCATGGCGTTGGGCGCGGCGGAAGCGTTGGGAGGAAATCCCATGGCCAATGCCTTTGGGTTGGTTGCGATGGTCGCCATGACGCCGCTGATCGCGATCCAGGTGTTGGCCGTGATTTGTGAGAGCAAGCGCCGCGCCCGCGACAGGGAACAAAAGGAACCGGTGCAGGAAGAAATCATCGATTTCGACGATTGAGGTGCGTATGGAGAAGCTGAAGATGCTCGTAGCGATTGCCGATCACGGCATGGGGGAGGATATGGCGCGGGCTCTGAGAAATCTGGGACTGAGCGGCGGCCTGCTTTTGCAGGGCGAGGGAACCGCAAAAGCCCAATGGATGGAGACTTTGGGCCTTACGGACACGCGTAAGGACGTGCTTTTTCTCACTGCGCCGGAATCGCGCTGTGGATCGGCGTTGCAAACTTTGCAAGACGCGACGAAAAGCGCAAGGCACTTTTTTGCCTTTACCGTTTCTCTGACCAGCGTGGCGGGAAGCGGCGCCTATCGAGCGCTCACGGGAGGAGAAGACGAATATGGAACACGCGTTTGATTTGATCCTGACCATCGTCAACAGAGGATTTTCCGATTTGGTGATGGATGCGGCTCGGAAAGCGGGCGCAAGCGGCGGCACGATATTGCACGGCAGGGGCACGGGAGCGCGCGAGGCAGAGCGATTTTTTGGCATTTCCATCCAACCTGAAAAGGAATTGGTAATGATTTTGTGCGTCCGGCAGGAGCGCAGAGAAATCATGTACGCCATCGCCCACAATGCGGGGCTCAATACCCAGGGACAAGGCGTTTCGTTTTCCCTGCCCGTGGACGAGGTGGTGGGCGCGGTGCATTTGATGAAGAAGTTTGAACATGCGGAAGAGGAGAAATAGCGTGCGCGTGGCGCGGCAAAAGGCTGAAGAATGGGTCCGCATATTTTCGCTTAGGACGATATTTTTTCAATAGAAAGCGCCGCCGACCGGATGCGTCCGGTCGGCGGCGCTTTGGGTTTGCCGCAAAGGAGACTTACATGTAATCCGCGACGTTGTCCGCGGTGATGTAGACGAAATCAACCCAGTTGATGCCGCCGGTGTATTCTTCGCCGGTCGCGATCGCGCGGACGATCTCCATACCCTTGGTGGCCTGGCCGACACCGTCCTGATAGATGGTGCACTGCATCTGGCCGTCCGCGATCAGGGCGCAGGCAGTCGCTCCGCCGTTGACGCCGATGACGATCAGATCCGTGTAGCCCGCGGCATTGGCCGCGACCTGGATGGCGGCGGAGGTGTCGTCGTCGCCGCAGATGATGGCCTTGAGTTCATCTCCATAGAGCTGCAGCCAGTCCTCGGCAAACTGAACGCCCTTGGAGGGATCCCACTGTCCATCCTGCATATCCATCAGTTCCCAGTTTTCATCGCCTTCGAGGATGTTCAGCGCGCCTTCCGCGCGTTGCTCGGCGGCGGAGTTGCCGGTCATTCCCTTGACCATGCACCATTTACCGCCTTCCGGACAGGCTTCCTGAACGTACTTGCCCATCATTTCGCCGGCCTGCACGTCGTCGGAACCGACATAGGCGGCCGCAAGTTCCTCAGTATTATCGGTCATGGAATTGATGACCACGCAGGGGATGCCTTCCTCGGCACAGCGGGTGAGCACGGGAGCGGAGGCCGTCGCCTCGGCAGGCAGCAGCACCACGCAGTCCGCGCCCATGGTGATCGCGGTCTCTACCAGGTCGCGCTGCACGGAGGCGTCTTCCATGCCGTCCAGCAGACGCCACTCGCTGATGACGCCCTCTTCCACCATGGCATCGAGCAGCGGACCGGCGGTGCCGTTGAGGATGGAATGGAAGCTGGACTTGGTATCCTTGGCGATGTAGACGACCAGGAAATCGTCCTCAGCTTCTTCGGCAAAGGCCAAGCCCATGCAGAAGATCAGGGTCAGAAGGAGTGCGAGCAGTTTCTTCATACGAGAGTTCTCCCTTCATTTTTTATTGTAAGCGCACTTGCGCTTGACATTCTTTGGGAATGGGGATCATTTGCGCTTGTTCATCACCATATCCAGGGAAATGGCGCCCAGGATCAAAAGGCCCTTGCAGATCGTCTGCCAATAGGAGCTGATGCCCAGCATGTTCATGCCGTTGTAGATCAGGCCGATGATGATGATGCCGCAGAAGGTACCGGGGATGGTGGCGATGCCGCCGGCGAACGAGGTGCCGCCGATGACGCAGGCGGCGATCGCGTCGCCTTCATAGCCCGAACCGATGTTGGGCATTCCGGCCGCGACCTTAGCGGTGAGAATTACGCCTGCCAGCGATGTACAGAACGCGGAAATGACAAAGGAAAAAGTTCGAATCCACAATACGCTCACGCCCGAAGCCGTGGCGGCGTTGGCGTTGCCGCCCACCGCGTAGATGTAGCGGCCGAAGGTGGTGCGTTGCAGGAGAATGTAGGCCAGGATGCCGATGATCAGAAGAATCAGCGTGGGAATGGGCAGGATGTCCCCGATCCGGTAGGAATAGACCTTCAGGTAGGTCAGGTTGGCGATGGGAACCTGGTATCCGCCCGAGACGATGTAGCCCGCGCCGCGAATGACCAGCTGCATGGCCAGCGTCACAACGAAGGGGAAAAATCCGAATCGCGCGATCAGAAATCCGTTGATGAATCCGCAGAAAGTCACAAGAACCACGGGGATGAGAAAAGAGAGAAACAGGCTGTATCCTTGCTTGAGCAGGAGCGCGCTGAGCACGCCCACCAGGGCCAGCATCGATCCCACGGAAAGGTCAATGCCTCCGGCGGTGATGACAAAGCACATGCCCAGGGCGATCAGTCCGTTTGTGGAGATCTGCTGCAGGACGCTGATGATGTTATTCTTCGTGCGGAACGTGGGCGAGCAGATCGACAGGGCGATGATGATGATGAACAGAACCAGGAAGATGCCGTAACGACGCATGGCAATGCGGAATTCATCCGATTTAAGTTTGGCTGTGAGCATGTTTATTCTCCCTCCTATCTCTTTTCCCCAAAGGCCAGGGCAAGAAGATTTTCCTGCGTGACCGTCTCGCTCAGAAGTTCCTCGCGAGTGACCTCGCCGTTGATCCTTCCCTCGTGATAGACGATGATGCGATCGCTCATCCCCATGATTTCCGGAAGCTCGGAGGAAACCAGGATGACCGCCATGCCCTCCATGGCCGCCTGGGAAACCAAGGTGTGAATCTCCGCCTTGGCGCCGACATCCACGCCGCGCGTCGGCTCGTCGAGGATCAGGACCTTGGGGTTGAGGAGCATCCATTTGGAAAACACGACCTTCTGCTGATTGCCGCCGCTGAGCGAATAGACATTGGCCTCGATGCTGGATGCCTTGAGGGAGAGCTTTTTCGTGATCTGCCGGATGTCTTGGGATTCCGTGCGGGTGCGAATCCATTTTAATAGCGGACCGCGCGTCAGACGAGGCAGGGCGACGTTTTCACGGATGGGCCGGAACAGGCAGAGGCCGTATTCCTTTCGATCCTCGTTGACCATCGCAAATCCCCGGGCAATGGCCTGCTTGGAGGAACGGTTGTGGATTTCCTTGCCGTCCAGAAACACCTTTCCTGAGGTATAAGGGTCCAGACCAAAGATGGCTTTCATGGTCTCGCTGCGTCCGGAACCGACCAGGCCGGAAAATCCCAGGATTTCTCCGGCGCGCACCTCAAAGGAGATGTCGGAGAAGCCCTTGCCGGTCAATCCCTCCACTTTCAAAACCACGTCGCCGATCGGGCAATCCACCTTGGGAAAGACATTGGAAACCTCGTGGCCGACCATATGCGAGATCAATTCCGCCTTGTTTGTTTTGTCGAGATCCGTGGTGATGATATATTCTCCGTCGCGGAAGACCGAGACGCGATCGCAAATCTCAAAGATCTCTTCCATGCGGTGCGAAATGTAGATGATGGACACGCCCTGCGAGCGCAAATCGCGGATGATCTGGAAGAGCTTGCGGGTCTCCTCGCTGTCCAGCGAGGAAGTGGGCTCGTCCATGATGATCATTTTTGCCCCGGAAGAAACCGCGCGGATGATTTCGATCATCTGCGATTGGGCGATGTTGAGCGTGCCCATCTCTTGCTTGGGACTGTATGGTATCCCGAATCGGGTCAGAAGTTCCTGGGCTTTTTGGTTGGTCAGACGCTTTTTCAAGAACATGGTGCCCTTGACGCGGTCCTCGCGATGCAGAAAGATATTTTCGGCGATCGTCAGCTTGGGTTCCACGTTCAATTCCTGATGAATCATGGAGATGCCCTTTTCCGCAGCTTTGGCGGGATTGGCGGAAACATAGGGCGCACCGTCGAAAAACATGGTGCCCTTATCCGCGCTGTAAAGGCCAATGACGATCTTCATCAGGGTGGATTTTCCCGCGCCGTTTTCGCCCAGGAGGGCATGGACTTCGCCCTTGCGGATTTCCAGACGCACATTTTTCAGGGCCCGGACGCCGCCGAAGGTCTTGCTGATGCCCTCGCAGGAGAAAATCACGTTGTTCTGATTGTCCATGGTTCCGCCTCCGAATCGGGATAGTCGCTGGGAAAGTTAGCGAAGAACCTGCTGTCCGCTGCTCACATAGATCTCATACCACTCCTGATGGGTCAGTTGCACCTCCAGTGCTTCCACGGCTTTGTCCAGGCGTTCGAGTTTGCGGCTGCCGCAGATCGGCATCGCGCCTACGGGATGGTAGAGGATCCAGGCATAGGCGACTGCATCGGCGGACACGTCGTGCTTCTGGGCGATCTCCGTGATTTTTTTGCGCGCAGCGGCAAAGGTCGGTTCCTGGCTGGTAAACAGGCGTCCGCCCGCGAGCGGAGACCAAACCATGGGATGAACCTTCTTTTCCATCAGGAGATCGATCATGCCGGAACGAAAGTGTTCAAAGCAGGCGGGATGCCATTCGATTTGGTTGGTTACCAGCGTACCGCCCATCGCGTGGTCGAGCGCGTTGAATTTGAAGGGATCGAAGTTGGAAACGCCGGCTTCCAAAATCAGCCCTTCTTTTTTCAGATCCTGAAACGCCGCGGCAACTTCCCACGGGTCCAAAAGGGGATCTTCGCGGTGGATCAACAGAAGATCGATGTATTCGCAGCCGAGCTTGCGCAGGCTTTCCTTACAGGAACGCACAATGCGCGCGTAGCGCGTGTCATAAAAGCCGAACGCGTCCTCACGCGGCGCGGCCCAGGAAATGCCGGTCTTGGTCACGATTTGGTATTTGGAACGATCGCATGAAACCAGCTTGAGGGCTTGTCCCAACGCTTCTTCGCAGGCGCCATAGCCATAGCGTTCTGCGGTGTCAAAGGTCGTGACGCCGCGCTCGAGGCATCCTTCGATCTGCCTTGCGGTTTCCTGGGCGGAGACATTCCAATCCGTCAGTCGCCAAAATCCCTGGATAATCCGGGAGAATTCCACCTTTTCGCTAAGTTTGATTCGTTGCATATCCGTACCTCTAATTCGCGATTATTGGAAGCTGAAGGCCCGCATCTTTTCGAGAATCACCTGTTTGGCGGCTTCTTTCGCCTTCAGATACATGGCAGTATTGTATTTGAATTCGGGATTGTTCGCGCGCTGCGCGTCAAAGGACTGGACATAGGCCGTCATCACATCGGTAGCGATGTTGATTTTGGCGATGCCGTTGCGGATGGCGTCCTGTACCTGATCGATCGGGGTTCCGGAACCGCCGTGCAGAACCAGCGGCAGGCCGGTGACCTCGCGGATCTTCTTCAGGCGTTCGATGTTCAGGTGCGGAGCCTGACGATACGCGCCGTGCTGAGTGCCGATGGCCACGGCCAGGCAATCCACGCCCGTGGCTTCCACAAATTGGCGGGCCTGCTCGGGATCGGTCTGCGCTGCATCGGGGGAATGCACGATCAAATCGCCTTCTTCGCCCACCAGGCGGCCCAATTCCGCCTCGACCGTCACGCCCTGCGGATGCGCGAATTCCACAACCTTGCGCGTGAGGGCGATGTTCTCTTCAAACGGCAGAGCGGAACCATCGATCATGACGGAAGAGAAGCCCGCATTGATGGCTTTGCAGCAGTCCTCATAGCTGCGGGAATGATCCAGGTGCAAGGCGACCGGGACGGTCGCATCCTTGGCGGCTTCGCGGATGATGCGCACGGTGCTTTCAAATCCGCCCAGCAGTTCGATGCAGTCCGTTCCCATGATGAGAATGACCGGGATGTTCATTTCACTGCCCGCTTCGATGGCCGCCAGAGCGGTATCATAGGACACGGCGACATAAGCGCCATAGGCGATCCCCTTTTCCTGAGCCTGTACAAGCAGTTCCTTCATTGGCGCCAGTTTCATGGTTCTGTTTTCCTCCTTCTGTTGTTTCATGCGAATGGATGTTGATAAAACTTTATTGATCGGAGCGGAAGTCACGGATCTCCGGTCGCAACCGATTCCGATGAATAAAGGATTCAACCACGCTTGCCTGCGGAACGCCCGCCGTCGCGCCGATATGCTCGATATTAAAACCCGCTACCGCGCCGGCAAAGGAGATATTCTTCTCCAGATCACGGCCTTTTTGCAGCGAATAGATCAGCCCGCCGAGGAAGGAATCTCCCGCCCCAACCGTATCGACGGCCTGGAAGCCGGAATAGGAAGGAAAGCGGTACTCCCGTTGAAAATCCGTCACATAGCAACCGCGTCCACCGAGTTTGATTCCCAGGAGCCCAATTCCTGTTTCCTGAAAGCAGCGCGCAATCGCGTGCGGGTGGGTTTGGCCGGTTAGATATTCCATTTCCACAAGGCTGGGGAAGAAAATGTCCGTTTCCCGGAAGGCTCCCTGAAGCTGACGGAAAGCCGCCTCGCCTGAGATTTTGGCGTCCGAGAGGGCTGCGTCCATTACGGTGACAGCGCCGTAAGCGTGCGCCCGGCGGAACAGCCGGGCAATGCCGCCCTCGTCCATTTTCGGAAAGGTCAACGCGCTTCCAAAATAGACAATGGAGGCATCTTTCAGCGCTTCCTCCGGGACGTCTTCTGCGCAAAGGGATTCCAGGGTAGTAGAATAGAAGAGAAAATTGTGCGCGCCTCCTTCCTGAAGGAGATGGAAGGAAGTGGAGGTCACCTCCTGCGCGTCGACCCTTACCAGAGAGGTATCTACCCCAAAGCGCCGCAATTCTGCAAGAGCAAAATCGCCGTGTGCATCTGAACCGACTCTTCCCACCATCAAGGGCTTCGCACCAAGACGCGCTAGGCTGACGGCGACATTGGCCGCGTCTCCGCCCAGAGAGAATTTCGGCGGTTGTACGCGCGTTACTTCGACTTCTTGCAGGCGCGAGGAAACCGGAAACAGGGGAATATCACAATTGATCATGCCGACAATCAAAATCTTCTCCGCCATAAGCGTTTGTAGTCCTCTCTGAGATTGTGCAGTTTAAATACAAACATTATCAAATGAATAACTTGGAAACT
>DVMU01000071.1 GCA_018714825.1 Candidatus Pullichristensenella excrementigallinarum | reverse complement strand
CACGCTGTAGGAAAGATTTCCACCCCAGACATTTTTGGTCGATTCGGTCTGCCCGCCGTTGGAAGCGCCGTAATAGCAGCTGGCCAGAGAGCTTCCGGAATAGACAAGCACTCCCTTAGTTTCATCCACCGCGCGAATGACATTGGAATAGCCGGAATTGTATCCCTTGAACACCTGATCCGACGTGGTATCCGTCACGTCATAGGAACTGCCCGTGCGGGTTGCCTTCTTGCGCATCACATAGTTGCGCGCCGCCACCGCCTGCGCCTTGAGCGCCTCCAGCGGCCAGGCATTGGACATTTCATATCCGACCACGCCGTAGAGATAGTTTTCCACATAAATTGTGAGAATGACTGTAATCGACGATCCCGCCGTAAAGCGCAAATCCCCGGAAAAAACATTGGAGAGCGAAGGAGAAGTAAACCGCACGCCCGCATTCCCGCCGCTTGCGCGCAGCAGCGTAAACGAGCTGCCCAGATTCAACTGCACGCCGCCGGAGGAAAGCGTCAGCTGCCCGCCGGAAAGGGAAACCGTCGCCGATTGGCCGCTGGGGATCTTTTGAGAGGAATTTCCGTTGACATAATAGGCGCAATTGGGCGTAAATGTGATGGATGTGCGCGTTCCCAACCTGGTGAGCTTCACCCGAATCATGCCGTCCGACGCCGCCTGCGCGCCCGTTTCCAAATCCGGAACAAGCGGCAGAATCAATGCGAGCGCCAGGAAAAGCGCGGCGATTTTTCGAAGCAGGTTGTGACGTCCCATCTGTCTTCCTCCGCAATACTTTTGTAATAAAAAATCCTTCAAAGGGCCTGTTTTCCCCTATTAAATGGTTGTATTCGCCTTTTTCTTATGGAATCCTGCTAACTTTCGCAATATTTGAAATATTTATCCGGTTTTTGTCATATTTCTGTAATTTCAGCCTTCCATCATCTTTTTCACGAGAGGCTTTTTGAAAGCTTGGAGTACGCTCAAATCCTCTTTCGACACACAGGCAGGTCGCCTTGTAGCGCGGCCTGTTTTGTGTTATAGTGGGGAAAAGGGGGGAGGACAATGCAGTATCGGGAAATCGGAAAGACGGGCGTGCGCGCGGGCGTCATCGGTCTGGGCTGCGAACATCTGGATCGGAAACCCTACGAACAGGTACGCGAGACCATCGACGCGGCGCTGGAGGTCGGAATCACCCATCTGGACATCTTTATGCCGGGGCGTGAGGTGCGGGAAAACATTGCCAAGGCCCTGGGGAACCGCCGCAAGGATGTGACGCTGCAGGGACATTTTGGCTCCACGGATCTTAAAAAACAATACGATATCAGCCGAGACGTCAAGGTGGTTCGGCGCTTTTTTGAGGAGTATTTGCGGCTTTTTGGATATATCGATTTCGGCATGATGTTCTTTATCGATTCTGAAAAGGATTATCGGGGCGTATTTGAGACGGATTTTCTCGACTATGTGCTTGAACGCAAACGGCAGGGGGACATTCGACACATCGGCTTCAGTTCGCACAACCCGGTCATGGCGCGCAAGGCGATCGAGACAGGCATTCCGGAGATGATGCTGTTCAGCATCAATCCGGCTTTCGATCTGCATCCCGCGGGGATCGACGTATTGGAGCGGCTGAATCAGGAGGAGAAGTTGGATGTGTCGGCCTTCCAGGGATTGGACCCCGTGCGTGCGGAATTGTACAGGCTGTGCGAGCAGAGAGGCGTGGGAATCACGGTGATGAAGACGCTCGGCGCGGGCAAGCTGATTTCTCCGGAACATACCCCGTTTGCCCACGCGATGACGGTTTCCCAATGCATCCATTATGCGCTGACCCGTCCGGCGGTGGCGACGGTCATGCTCGGCTGCCAGAGCGAGGAGGAAGTTCGGCAGGCCATGGAATATTTTTCCGTCAGTGAGGAGGAACGCGATTACAGTCGCGTGCTGGGCACGCTCAAGAGCGAATTCCGCGGGAATTGCGTCTATTGCGGGCATTGCCAGCCCTGTCCGAGCGGAATCGACATTGCGGCGGTCAACAAGTATCTGGATATCGCGCGGTTGGATGAGGCGAACGTTCCGCCTTCGGTCCGCGCGCACTATCTGCAACTGGAGCATCGGGCGAGCGAATGCGTTGCCTGCAAAAGCTGCGAAAAGCGCTGCCCGTTCGGCGTGTCGGTGATTGAGAACATGCGCGCGGCCAAGAAGATCTTTGAAGGAGAATAGCGAAATACGATAAAGGCCCGCAGACGCGGATTCCGCAAAGGAAAGCGCTTGCGGGCTCGTTTTCGCTATATCGCGATTTGCGAAAGTTCAAACAGAATCAGTAGGGATCCGACGTCGACGATGGTCGTCAGCAACGGCCCGGCCATTACCGCCGGGTCTAGATGCATCTTTTCGGCCAACAGGGGCAAAAGGCATCCCAGCGCCTTGGCAAAGATGACCGTCAAGACCATGGCCGCACTGATGGCTCCTGCGATCGGAAGCGAAGCGCCGCCGAAGATCGCCAGGCGCGCAAAGTTAATCGCGCCGAGCAGAAAACCGCACACAACCGCCACGCGCAGCTCCTTCCAAAGCGCCTTGAGGACGTCTCCAGGCTTCAATTCCCCCAGAGACAGCGCGCGGATAATGACCGTGGAGGTCTGCGAGCCGCAGTTGCCGCCTGTATCCATCAGCATGGGCATCGAGGCGACCAGTGCGACCCCCGTTGCGGCCAGAACGTCTTCAAAACCCTGAATGAGTTTTCCCGCCAACACCGAGGAGAGCATCAACACGAGCAGCCAGGGAATTCGATGCCTGGAAAGCGTCCATGCGCTGGTGTTCAGATAGGAATCCTCGCTGGGCAAGAGGGCGTTCATCTTTTCAAAGTCCTCGGTATTCTCCTCGACGATGACATCCACAATGCTGTCCACGCCGATGACCCCTGCAAGCACGCCGTTTTCATCCACCACCGGCAGGGAGATTAGATCGTATCGGCGCACCAGCCGCGCGGCTTCCTGCTGATCGGCATCGATCCGCACACTCTGCGGATGGGGCTGCATCAGCGTCTCCACCGGTTCGTCTCCCTCGGCAAAGAGGAGGCGGCGAATGTCCATGATGCCCAGGAGTTTTCGGTTTATATCGGTGACAAACAGCGTATAGATCGCGTCGCTGTCCAAGCCCGCGTCCCGGACGATTTGCAACGCATCCCGGGCGCGGGTTCCAGTAAGAATGCAGATAAATTCGGGCGTCATCAAAGCGCCCGCGCTATTGTCCGGAAACATCGTTCTTCCCTCCCGCCGTGTCAAAATCTTTCGGGCTGTCTGTGCGCGGCAAAGCGCGCCCTGGCCCGGCGACAAAACGCGGTTGCCGCGACCATGCGGATGGCTGAGGCAGCCCTGAAAACGGGGATGGGTTTGTGGGGATGGATCGGGAAGAATCAGCAGCACATGGCCGATCGGATCTTCGCGGAATGCCCATGCCGTCGCCCATGCGGTTCATCTTCCAGGAAAAATCCAACAGGATTGTACACCGTTCGATCCAATCTGTCAAACCTTTGCGCGCGGTTTTGGAAAATCCGAAGGAAAGGCGCGGAATGTTATCCGTCTACAAGCGCCAGGACGATGGCATTTTGCAATTCCATACCGCGCGGTGTAAGGCGCAGGGCGTCGCCATCGATCGCGATGAGTTCCTGCGAAAGCAGATCCTTCAAAATCTGCTCGCGGCCCTGGGAGAATTCGCTTCCGAATTCAGAGCGCCATCGGGAGAGGGAGAGCCCCTCCACCGTGCGCGTGGCGAGCAGGATCGCCTCCTCCATGGCGGACTCAGGCGAAATTTCCTCCCGGTTCAGGCCGCGTTCTCCGGACAGGTATCGGGAAAGCTCGGACGGGTTTTCAAATCGGGCGCCTCCCAGGAACGAGTGCGCGGCCGCGCCGAAGCCCCGGTATTCCCCCCGATGCCAATAGACCCGATTGTGCCGGCACGCAAAGCCGGGCCGCGCATAATTGGAAATTTCATAGCGAACAAGTCCGGATGCGGCCAACATCCGCGTGGCGAGGCGCTGCATTTCCAGGACCTCCTCTTCGGGGGGAAGTTCGTCCGTCCGCCGGGCGATGGGAGTGCCTTCCTCGACAATCAGCGCATAAGCGGAGACGTGTTCCGGCTGCAGCGCGATTGCCCGGGAAAGCGTGGCGCGAAAGTCCTCGACGCTTTGCCCGGGGAGACCATACATCAGATCCAAATTGAGATTTTCAAATCCCGCCTCGCGTGCCAGACGCACGGCTTCCGCCGCCTGTTCCGGCGTGTGGATGCGCCCGATTTCCCGCAGAAGCCGTGCGTCGAAGGATTGCACGCCCAGCGAAATGCGGTTGAACCCTGCGCGGCGATAGGCGCGCAGCTTTTGCAAATGAATCGTTCCCGGATTGGCTTCCAGAGAAATTTCCGCCGCGGGGGAGAGGCAAAACGCCTCACGCACGGTTGCCAGCGTGTCCGCGAGCAGTTCCGCGGGAACCAGGGAAGGCGTGCCGCCGCCGAAAAATACGGTTTCTACCCGGTACCGCGCGTCGCCGGCCGCGCGGATTTCCGCGTTCAGCGCGCGAAAATACGCTTCCCAATGCGCCTCCTGCCCCGGAAAGGAGGCAAAATCGCAATAAGCGCACTTGGAAAGGCAGAAGGGGATATGGATGTAAACGGAAAGCGGTTGCATAGGCAGATTGTACGCAGCGCTGCCGCCCAAATGAATCTGTGCTTTGCGCGCGGGCGCAGCGGTCGCGAGTCTTTCTCGATTTCGGGAGGGGCTCCTCAGCCCCGGAGCACTTCCCGGCCGGTCTTGTTCTTGAGGAATCCGGCAAAGCGCGCCGGATCGCCGAGGGAAAAATCCTTTTTGCCGATGGCGAACGCGCCGCCGTCCTTTAAATAAAACGAAAAGAATTCCTTCCCTTCCGCGCAGCGCAAGAGATCGGAATAGGCGATGACGGTATCCTCGAGGCTGTTGTGGGTATACAGCGCGTCGTCCATAAAGCGGAATTCCGTCACCAAGGCCTGGTTCGGCGAAGCGGCGAGCAGCTTTTCCGCCATGCGATCGCGGCTTTTGAGGAAGAACCAGGCAAACGCCAGCGCCAGGGCCAGGATGATCACGCTCAGGGGCTTGGCGCGCGTGTAAAACACAAATCCCGCGGCCATGGCGCAGATCAGGCCGCTGGTAAACAGGCGGATTTTGAGCCTTTTTCCGTACGCGGCCATCACCAGCGCGCGCATTCCCTGGATCGTCGGCCGACAGGCGGCCTGATATTTCGGCTTCATCAATCCATTTTCAGAACCGCCATGAAGGCCTCGCTGGGAACCTGCACGCTTCCCACCTGCCGCATACGCTTCTTTCCTTCCTTTTGCTTTTCCAGGAGCTTCTTTTTGCGCGTGATGTCGCCGCCATAGCACTTGGCGAGCACGTCCTTGCGCAGGGCCTTGACCGTCTCCCGAGCAATGACCTTGCCGCCGATCGCCGCCTGAATGGGGATTTCAAACAGCTGGCGCGGGATCGCGTCCTTGAGCTTTTCGGCAATGGAACGCCCGCGCGGATAGGCGCGATCGCGGTGCACGATGATCGAGAGCGCGTCGCACTGTTCGCCGTTCAGAAGCATATCCAATTTGACCAGGTCGCTCTTCTGATACCCCTTCAATTCATAATCGAAGGAGGCGTACCCGCGCGTGCGGCTCTTGAGCTGATCGAAGAAATCGTAGATGACCTCGTTCAGCGGCAGATCGTAGTTGAGCAGCACGCGATTGCCCTCGATATATTTCATGTCGCGGAAGACGCCGCGCTTGTCCTGGCACAATTCCATGATCGCGCCCACATAGTCCTGGGGCGTGATGACCTGCGCGTCCACAAAGGGTTCCTCCATCCAGGCGATCTCCTGCACGGGCGGAAGGTTGGTGGGATTGTCGATCTGGATGGTTTCTCCATCCGTCTTGATGACCTTGTAGACCACGCTGGGGGCCGTCGTCACCAGATCCAGATCGAATTCGCGTTCCAGGCGTTCCTGAATGATCTCCATGTGCAAAAGGCCAAGAAAGCCGCAGCGGAAGCCATATCCCAGCGCCACGGACGTTTCCGGCTCAAAGGAGAGGGAAGCGTCGTTGAGGCGCAATTTCAAAAGAGCGTCCCGCAGGCTTTCATAATCCGCGCCGTCCGCCGGATAGATGCCGCAAAACACCATGGGCAACACCGGCTTGTAACCCGGCAGGGGCTTTGGAGCGGGATGCAGTGCGTTGGTGATCGTATCGCCCACGCGAATGTCGGCGATATCCTTGATGGAGGCGGCGATGTATCCCACCTCGCCCGCGCGCAGGGCGTCTGTCGGCAGATACCCGGCGGGCAAAAAGGCGCCGACTTCGGTCACTTCGAATTCGTGCGCGCCGGCCATCATGCGGATACGGTCGCCCACCCTGACCGAACCGGCCTTGACGCGCACCGAGGAAATGGCGCCGCGATAGTTGTCGTAATACGAATCAAAGATCAGCGCCTGCAGGGGCGCGTTTTCATCATCCTGCGGCGGGGGGACAACCCGCGTGATCGCCTCCAGCACCTCTTCGATGCCGATGCCCTGCTTGGCGGAAACCAGCGGACAGCCCTCCGTATCCAGGCCAATTTCATCCTCGATCTCCTGCTTGACCACATCCGGTTGCGCGCTGGGCAGATCAATTTTGTTGATCACCGGGAGGATTTCCAGATTGTGCTCCAGCGCCATGTAGACATTGGCAAGGGTCTGCGCTTCTATGCCCTGACTGGCATCCACAACCAAAATAGCGCCCTCGCAGGCAGCAAGCGCGCGGGAAACTTCATAGGTAAAATCCACATGGCCGGGCGTATCGATCAAATTGAGCACATATTCGCTTCCGTCCGCCGCGCGATAGGGAAGGCGAACGGCCTTGGATTTGATCGTGATCCCGCGCTCGCGCTCAAGCTCCATGGAATCGAGCACCTGGTCGGTCATATCGCGAATCTGCATGACACCGGTCTTTTCCAGCAGACGATCGGCCAAGGTGGATTTGCCGTGATCAATGTGTGCGATAATGCAAAAATTCCGTATTTTGGATTGGTCATATCCGGACACGCTGTTTCCTCCGAATCAAAAAATAGGGCAAACTCCCCTGTTTATAATGATAGCGGATTTGGGAAGAAAAATCAATCCCTTTGCCACAGTTCAAGCAAAAATTGAAATTCCTGCATTTTTATGTAGAAACAAGGCGTTTTGCTGTATTCGTTGAATTTTTTACATTGCAAAAATTCATTTTCTATTGATTTTTGCAGAAAATTCCTATATAATACCGATATACCCAATCAATGAACGGAGGGACAATCCATGAAAAAGATGCTTGCAATCGCGCTGGTATTTGTGCTGGCGCTCAGTGCCTCGAGCGCGCTGGCGACAACGTATCTCACCTTGGGAACTGGCGGAACCACCGGTACATACTATGCGCTGGGCGCCGAGATTGCCAAGATGTGGATGGCAAACATCGAGGATTTGGACATCACCACCCAGCCCACGGACGCTTCCAAGGACAACATCGTCTTTGTCAACGACGGGCAGATGGATATCGCCACCGTCCAGAACGACTCCGCCTACTACGCCTATCAGGGTGAATTGTATGGAGACGGGGAAGTGTACGACGGATTCTATGCGATTGGCTCTCTGTATCCCGAAGCGGTGCAATTGATGGTGGCGGCGGATAGCGACATCACCGATGTCAGCCAGCTCAAGGGTCTGAATGTCAGCGTCGGTTCCGCGGGCAGCGGCACCCAGATCAACGCCGAGCAGCTTCTGGAAGCCGCGGGATTGACCCTGGACGATATCGCGCCCCAGTACCTGAGCTTTGCCGAAACCGCCACGGCCTATCAGGATCTGCAGATTGAGGCGGGCTTTATGACTTCCGGCGTGCCCAATGCCTCCATTATTGAGGCCGCGAACGCCCGCCCGGTGCGCATCCTCACGCTCACCGACGCCCAGTGGGAGACGCTTACCGGCAACTATGCCTTCTACGCTCCCGCAACTATCCCGGCCGGCACCTATACCGGCATGGATGAGGAGATCACGGTTCCGGCGATCACCGCGTTGCTCATCGTCTCCAAGGATGCGGATGAGGAACTGGTCTATCAGCTTACCAAGACCCTGTTTGAATGTACCGATCAGATCAGCCACGCCAAGGGTGCGGAGCTGAAGGTCGAAACGGCCATCGAGGGCGTGCCGGTTCCCTTCCATCCCGGCGCTGCCCGCTATTATGCCGAGTGCGGCTATGAGGTCGAGGTCGGAGAATAACCTCGGCGGATCTCCGGAGGGCGGGCGGGGTTGACCCGCCCGCCCTCTCATGCTGCAGAGCGGCATAAAGAATTCATAAGGAAAGGGGTTTTTTCATGTCGATGGACGAGAAGCGCGCCTCGGACGTGGAAGAGAAGAAGGGACACGGCACGCAAAGCACGCTCCACCATATGGAAGAGGTCAGCGCGGAAGAGATCAACAAGATCATGTCCAAGTACGACAAGGAATCTGCCGTGCGCAAGCTGCCCCGGCAGATCAACCTGGTCATTTCAATCATTCTGATCTGTTTTTCGCTTTTGCAATTGTACAGCACATGGAGGATCATCCCCGCCACGAACATGCGCCCTCTGCACCTGGGCATTGTGGTGTTTTTGGCCTTCGCGCTCTATCCGGTTCGCAAGGCGGGCTTTTCCAGCAAGCGCGGATGGAGGATTTCCTTTGGTATTGACGTGACTTTGGCCGTGATTGCGCTGTTTTGCTATCTGTACATGGCGTTCAATTACGAAACCATCGCGCATACGGCGCCGACCCGGTATCCGACCTTCTATTACGTCATCGGCGGCCTGGGCATTGTGCTTTTGATGGAGGCCTGCCGCCGCGTGACGGGTTTGCCGATTGTATGCGTGGCCATCGCGTTTTTGCTGGTGGGATTTTTCGGGCAATCCATGCCCAGCTTCCTGGGGAACAAGGGCTTTGATGTCAAGATGATCATCAAGCATTTGTTCTTTGGATTGGAAGGGGTTTTCGGAACGCCGATCGGCGCGTCGAGCACATTTATCTTCCTGTTCATGCTCTTCGGTTCCTTCCTGGAAAAGACGGGCGTGGGCCAGTTCTTTATCGATTTCGGCAACGCGCTGGCCGGACATAAGCGCGGCGGCCCGGCTAAGGTCGCGGTTCTGACTTCGGCCCTGGAGGGAACGGTTTCCGGTTCCTCGGTGGCCAATACGGTCGGTTCCGGTTCGTTCACCATCCCGATGATGAAGAAATTGGGCTATCCTCCGGAGTTTGCGGCCGCGGCCGAGGCATCGGCGTCCACGGGCGGACAGATCATGCCTCCGGTCATGGGCGCGGCGGCCTTCCTCATGGTCGATGCCCTGGGTCTGGAATATGCGGTAATTGCCAAGGCCGCGATCATTCCCGCCGTTCTGTACTTCCTGGGGATTTGGTTTTCGGTGGACTTTGAGGCCCGCAAGCACGGATTGCGCGGTCTGTCCCGCGAAGAACTTCCCAGCTTCAAGCGCTTGATGATCGAGAGGGGATACCTGCTCCTTCCGCTGATTGCCATTATCGTCACGCTTTCCAGCGGGTTCACCCCTTCGCGCGCGGCCCTGGTCGGCATCGGTATGGCGATCGTGGGAAGCTATTTGCGAACGTTTGCGGAATTACTGGTCCTGGCCCTGTGGGGGCATGGGTTCCGCTGGATTACCCGTGATCCCGGAACGGAGACCCCGCCGGACAACACCGCCGAAGCGGTGCGGCAGGTTCTGCGAAACAGCGCCGGAATGCGCTGGCGGGATTATTTGGACGCTTTGGAAGGCGGCGCGAGGTCGATCATCGGCGTGGCGCTGGCCTGTGGCGTGGCGGGGATCATTTCCGGCATGATTTCGCTGACGGGCGTGGGCGCAAAGCTCGGTGCGAGCCTGAGCGAGCTTTCCGGCAACAACACGTTTTTGCTGCTGTTCTTCACCATGTTGACGTCCATTATTCTCGGCATGGGCGTGCCCACGACGGCCAACTACCTGATCACCTCGACGATGATGGCTTCGGTCGTAGCCCAGGCGCTCAATCCGGGCGTGACGGGCGCGCTGACCGGGGAACAGCTCCTGCCGGCGCACATGTTTACCTTCTATTTCGGCATCGTGGCGGATATTACGCCGCCGGTTGCCCTGGCGGCTATGGCGGGCGCGGCGATCGCCAAATCCGATCCGCTCAAGACCGGGTGGCAGTCCTCCAAGTGCGCGATCGGCGCGTTTGTCGTCCCGTATGTCTTCGCGCTCAATCCGCAGATGCTGATGCTCGACGTGCACATCCTCGATTTGCTGCTGATCATTGTCACTTCGATGCTGGGTATGTGGGTCATTTCCATGGCTGTGGTCGGCTATTGGAGGGTCAAGTGCAATGTCCTTGAGCGGCTGCTCGCGTTTGGCGGAGGCATCTGTATGGTGGTGCCCGGCTGGCAGACGGACCTGATCGGTCTGGTTGCGGGCGCGATCGTCGTTTTCTGGCAGCTTCAGAAATCCAAGGGACAGACTTCCGCCAAAAAGGAACCCATGGCGCTGTAAAAGCAATCGCAGCGCATCGCTTACACAACGCCGCCCGGCAGGTTTCCAGGCGGCGTTGTGTGCGTGCGGAAATAGTTTTGACGCAAAGGGGGAGGGATTGAAATGCAGGGCCGAGAAATGGGTGTGATCGGATTGGGCGTAATGGGGGCAAATCTGGCGCTGAATCTGATGGACAAAGGCGTGCGGGTCGTCGTGTACGATCAGGAGCCGGAAAGGACGGTCGCAGCCTTCTTGAACGATCCCGGCCGGAAAGGGGACGCGCGGGGAGCATATTCTCTTCCGCAGATGGTTCGGGAATTGTCCCGCCCGCGCGCCCTGTGGCTGATGATTCGCGCGGGGAAACCGGTGGACGAGGTGTTGCAGTCGCTCCTGCCCCTGCTCGATCGCGGAGACGTTGTGATCGACGGGGGAAACACGCATTTTTCCGATACCGTGCGCCGCCAGGAATGGGCCGCCCGCTTTGGCGTCTATCTGCTGGGCATGGGAGTTTCCGGGGGGAAGGAGGGTGCGCGGCACGGACCGAGCCTGATGGTTGGGGGTGACAAAAGGGGATGGGAAATCGTCCGCCCATATCTGGAAGCCATCGCCGCCCGCGCGGGAGGGGAAACGTGCGTGGGCTATCTGGGCGAGGGCGGCGCGGGCCACTTTGTCAAGATGGTGCACAACGGCATTGAAT
Organism: Candidatus Pullichristensenella excrementigallinarum; assembly: GCA_018714825.1. Taxonomy (GTDB): domain Bacteria; phylum Bacillota; class Clostridia; order Christensenellales; family Aristaeellaceae; genus Pullichristensenella; species Pullichristensenella excrementigallinarum. The sequence continues at coordinate 862 of DVMU01000071.1, read as the reverse complement.
ATGCGGATATGGAAATCCTCGCGGAAGCATGGCAGATGATGCGCGAGGGGCTGGGCCTTTCTCCCTTCGCAGCCGGGGAAATCTTTTCCGAATGGAACGAAGGCATTCTCAAGAGCTATCTGGTGGAGATCACGGCGCAGGCCCTGCGAAAGATCGAACCGGACGGAACGCCGTTGGTGGAAAGAATTCGGGATGCCGCGGGCCAGAAGGGAACGGGTTCCTGGGCGGTGCGGGAGGCATTGGAAGCGGGCGTGCCGCTTTCGCTGATCGCGGAGGCGGTCTTTCAGCGAAGCCTTTCCGCGCGGACCACGGAGCGCGAGGGGCTGCGGCGGACGCTTGGCCCAGGGGAAAGCGGCGAGAAATTTCAAAGGGTGGAATTTCTGGAAGATTTGCGGGAGGCAATCTATCTGGCGCGCGTGCTCGCCTATGCGCAGGGCTTTGCGTTGCTCGCCTCCGCCGGAGAAAATCACGCATGGCGCATCGATCTGGCCTGCGCCGCGCGCCTGTGGCGCGGGGGCTGCATTTTGCGCGGCACACTGCTGGAGAAGATTGCGGACGTGTTTTCGCGGACGCCGGAGCTTTCGAATCTCTTGCTGGACGAGGAATTTGCCCGCGAAGCTGTCAACCGGCAAGCGGCGTTGCGCAGAACGGTGGAGAGAGCTTCACGGGCCGGTACGGCCGCGCCGGTTCTCTGCGCCGCGCTTTCGTATTTTGACAGCCTGCGGGCGGGGCGTCTGCCTGCGGATCTGATCCAGGCACAGCGCGATTGCTTCGGCGCGCACGGCTTTGAACGCGTGGACGCTCCGCCGGGCCGGTTGTTTCACGCCAATTGGTCGGAGTAAAATCACAATTGAGCGCGGCG
>DVMU01000070.1 GCA_018714825.1 Candidatus Pullichristensenella excrementigallinarum | reverse complement strand
GTTGTCCGTTCGTTAATCGTCATTCTCGTCGAAAAGGATCCGAACGCCTCTTCGGACCCGTTCCTGCTCTGGTCCTTTCTGATTGCCGTGGCCGCCTTCTTCTTTTTGCGGCTGTATATTCCCACTGTCGTAGAAATTTCCCCCAAACATATTCGCGTGGTGCGGCCCCTGCTCATCACTCCCAAACCCGGCGCCAAGCGGGCCATGTTCCTTTTGCGCCAGGGGAATAACGACAATGTGCTCAGCGATCGCACCTTTGATCCCTCGAAAGTGACGGAATACGGCTATGTCGAGGATCTTCAAATGCGCCCTGCCGATCAAAGCGGAGCTACTCCCAACAACAAGCTCTTCCCTCTGCACGAAGTTGCCTTCGTGCTTTCGGATGGCAAAAATTATCGCCTCAATGCGCCGATCTATACCAAGAAGCAGCGCATGGAGATGTTCCGCATGATCCGGGAAATCACCAACGTTGAGCCCACCGGAACGCTCAAAGACGATATTGAGCGCGGCTTTGTCCCTGTAAAAAATCCTGCCGATAAGGCCAAGAAAAAGAAATAGTGCTGCCCGTTCCTGGGCAGAATGCAGCCGGGCGGGAAGGAGCGTTGGGGCTTCTTCACGCCCGGCCTTTTCTTTTATTTCCCACATCACCGATCCATAGAATCTGCCGGCAAGGCTCTAGCCTCCGGAATATCTCTTGGACGTGCGATTTCTCCCATCGTGATTTCTCCTGCGCTTACGCCGCGCAGAAGGACCTGGGAAATGGCTTCTGCATCGACGGTTCCGATCCATTTCCCCTCGCGATAGACCAAAAAAATCGTCTCTTCCCGGGCGCGCAACAGGCGCACGGCCGAGAGCGCCGGTTCTCTCCAATCCATGGCATATGCCCGCACGCGGGTTCCGGACCGCACAGACCGCATCCGGTGAATCAGCGCCAACGCGCGTCCCTCGCGCGCCTCTTCCCGCTCCTTTTCGCCCGCGGCAATCAAAAAAATCGCGATAAATACGAGCAGTACATTCAGTCGCCCCGTGTGGAGAAATCCCGCAATCGTCGCCGCGACCAGCGCCGCCGCCAGTGCGCGCCCCATCCAAATTCCGAGATTCAGCGCCGCCGATCGTCCCAGTTTTCCGGAAAGCGCCCCATAAAGCGCTCGCCCTCCGTCCAGAGGGAGCGCCGGTAGGAGATTAAACGCTCCCAGCATACAGTTGGCTCTCACCCAATAGAGCATCGCTTCCGGCTTTAGAAGCCCCCACCAGGCCAGGGCCGCGCCGAGCAGAACCCCCAGCGCGTTCGCTGCCGGTCCGGCAAGCGCCACGACGACTTGCTGCGCCACAGAAAGCCCGTAAAGGTTCTCCAGCCGAATCGAGGCCCCAAAGGGCAAAACATCGAATTCTTCCAACCTCGCGTTGGCAAGCCGCGCGGCCAAAAGGTGCGCCGCTTCGTGCAGGGCCAGAGCCAGAAGCGCCGCGATCAATTCTTCCCGCAATCCCAGCGCGTGCCCCAAGGGCAAAAGCATCGGCGCGAGCGGATGCACGCGAATCCGCACGCGCTCGCCTTCTTCCCAGACGCCTCGCGCTCCCTTTCGCAAAGGCGCCGTTGCCGCAGCCACGGTTAGAACCCCAGCAATTCCGTCGGATCACAGGGCTCGCCGTTTTCGCGCGCCTCAAAATAGGCCTGTTCCCCGGAAAGCGCGCCCAATCTCTGTCCCCGCTCCACCTGATCCCCCACCGCAATTTCCGGTTCGGACAGATAGGCGTAGACCGTCTCTTTACCCTCTCCATGGTCGATCATGACTCCCCAATCCCCATTGGTCAATTCTGCGACAACCAGAACTTCTCCCGCTTCCGCGGCCTTGACTTCGCTGCCCTCCGGGCATTCAAATTCCAGCCAGGGCCGCTCCTGCGAATAGACCTGAGTCAGCGTCCCGTCCACGGGGCGCTCGTAGACGCTCTGATTTGAGAGATCAAAGAATACCAGGACGCTTTCCGGCATCAGCGCGCGCACAAACGTGAGCTTTCCCAGAGATTCATCCAAATCGATGCGCATGGTCAGCGCCTGCTCAATGCCGCCCATTGCTGCGCGCGCCCAGGGCACATCCAGGTTGCGCACGGCAAGAATGCCCAACATCAGCGCGCAGGCCACCGCGGAATTGCGCAGGAGACGTTCGGAAAAGCTCATCTTCGCACGCGTCCTCGCCCTGGGTTTTCCCGACCGCATGGCGGCGCGCACGCGCTTCCTCAGAAGCCGTTCCCGCTTGTTTTCGGCCGCACGTTCCTGCTCCTTCGAGAGAATTTTCTCCTCCGGCTCCACCTGTTTCGCAGGCGCCGCGCACAGAAGCGTCGCTTGCGCCCGATCGAACTCCTCTTGGAGTCTCTCCGGCTTTTGTCTCGCGGCGCGCTTTCCCTCCCAGGCGATCCCCAGGATTTCCGGCTTTTCCGGTTTCCTTCCAAATCGACGCCGCTGCAGCGGGTGGCGGACGCTCCGCCAACGCACGCTCTGTCTCTCCTGCACCGGATTCTCGGGCACAAGCCCGGTATGGATGATCAATTTCCCTTTCTCAGACTGCATGGCCTTCCCCTCCCGTCGTGAAAGACTATGCCGTCATGCCCGGCAGGTAGTCCAGAAACCCGGTCGCGCGCGAAGATCTGCACAAAACAGGCGTGCCGCCGTTTCCCCGTGCGACACGCCTGTTTTTTCCAATCGGCACGCGCGTCTTCCGAAAAAGCATTTCGGCAAACCGCGCAAACCTTTCCCTAAATGCGGATTTCCCGGCGAAGCTCCATCCGCCCGCTGCGCTCCTTAAAGCGCGAACGCATGACCACGTTCATCACAAGGCCGATGCCCAGCATATTGGTGATCATGTTGGAGCCGCCATAGCTCATAAACGGCAATGGAATTCCCGTGACGGGCAACAGCCCGATCACCATGCAGATGTTTTCGACAATGTGGAACAGGAGCATGGCCATTACGCCGATGATCAAATAGGAGCCGTAGGGGTCCTTGGTGCGAATCGCCAAATAGATCAGCCTGCCAATGAGCAACATGTAAAAGAACACCAAAGCGCCCGCGCCGACCATGCCGAACGATTCGCAACACACCGCGAAGATAAAATCGGTGTGGTCATCCGAAATATATCCCAGCGAAGCGTAGCTGCCCGGGGAGACAATCCCCTTTCCCCACAATCCGCCAGATCCGACGGCGGTTTGCGCGTTGAGTACCTGGCGCGCGTCATCGGGGTAACTCTGTGGATCCAGCCAGATGAGAATGCGCGTCAGGCGGAAGCTATCTGAAGAAGAATTCATGAAATACCAAATGGGGATCACCAGCAAAACCGCGCAGGCTACCACGCCCAAGAGCAATTTGTAATTGGTGCCGGAAACAAAGACCATCACCGCGAAAATTGCCAGGTACACGAGCGCGGTGCCGAAATCCGGCTGCGCGATGATCAGCAACAGCGGAATGCCGATATAGATGACCAGCGGAATCAAATCACGCACCGACATCACGGGCTTGACGCGCACCGCAAACGCCTTGGAAAGCGCGATGATAATGGCAATCTTGCCGACCTCCGAGGGCTGGAACGTGCGTTCTGAACCCCAGTTGAAGAAGGCAGTCATGCCGCCGCGCCCAGCTTCCATGCCCAGCACGATGACCAGCAGGGCGATGTTGACCATATAGAACGTGTTCGCGTATCGACCGTAGATTTCATAGCTGAAATAGATAATCGCGAACATCGCGATCAATCCCACAGCAAACCAAATCAGCTGCAGGCGCGCATAGGTCACCGGCTGTGTTTCCAGCATTTCCATGATGGTCGCGGGCGTCTCGGTGACTTCCGTAGTGCTGGCGGAAAAGATACAGACCACGCCGAACATCGAGATTGCGAACACAATCAGAAACAGCGGCCAATCGAAATACCGAATCAGCCTCCGATCAAACTTATTCTGTCGCAGATATTTGACCAGCGCGGAAGCCCGCGTTCGCAATTTCATGCCTTTGCTCCTTCTCGCGCAGAGAATGACTCCGCGCAAAAAACTGTTTCTCTACGTCCAGCCCGCCTAGCAGGTTGGAGCGTCACTCCGCCGCCGAATACTCGATCGCCACCGTGCTGTCCTCGTATCCGCCATAATTGTCCAAATAATAGGTAATGGTGTCGATCGCGGCGCTGGCGGAACGCGCTCCGGCATAGCCGTTTTGAATGTAGACGACCACGGCGATCTTCGGATCGTCTGCGGGCGCGTAGCAGAGAATCCAGGAATTGTTTTCCACGTCGATCTCCGTTCTCTGCGAGGTACCCGTCTTGGCGGCAATGGGGTATTTGGAATTGGTGAACTCGTCGGCCGCGCTGCCTTCGTTTTCGGTGGAAGTCACCTGCTTCATGCCTTCCTGAATCGCCTGGAAATACGCTTCCTCGGTCACGATCTGGTTAGCGACCACCGGCTCCTTTTCCAGAACGATCGTTCCGTCGGGCGCGATGATTTTGTCGATGATCTGCGCGTCGTAAACCGTGCCGCCGTTGGCGATTGCCGAAACATAGCGGGCCATGGCGATGGGAGTGACCTGGGTAATGGACTGTCCGATTGCCAACATGATGGTCTCGTTGGGTGTCCAGAACAGATCCTGAATATAGGTCGTAATGGTATTGCCCAGATAATTGGAAGAGATGTATTGTTCAGGCAAGTTCAGATCGTACAGCAATACTTCGCGAATGGGGCGCGCCCATTCCGCCTTGGTTTCATACGAGACGGAAATGTCCATCAGCTTCTTGACGACTTCATCTATGCGCTCCTCCTCGTATTCGATGTTTCGATCTTCCCCGATTTGCAGGATGAGGCTTCGCAGCGAATTGGCGACGATTTGGGGCTTGTACGTCTGCTGTGATTCAATGGGAAGATCCGGATTGTAGAGCATGGATTGGTTTCCCACAAAGCTGGTCGCCTCGCCCGGAAGCTCGATGTTCGTGCGCGAGGTCAGCCCGAGCGCAGCAGCCCACTGGGTGATCTTTTCGTTACCCAGTCGATACCCAACTTCATAGAAGAAATAGTTGCAGGAATTCTTGAGGCCCTCGACCACGGTCTGATTCTGGTGGTTCTGAATATATCGCGTCCAGCACTTGGCGGGATTGGTCGGATCGGTCTTGACGAATCCGCCCAAATCGTCGATGCGCTCGTCGATTCCCAACACGCCCTCGGCCAAGCCTGCCAGGGCCGTGCAGAGCTTGAACGTGGAACCGGGAGCGTCCTTTGCCGAAATAACTCGATCAAACAGGGGATTGTTTTCATCCATGGCAATATCGTACCAATCCCCGGCGCTTATGCCACCCTCAAAGAGCGACAGATCGTAGTTTGGCAAACTGACATATCCCAACACACGTCCGGAATTGGGATCCATGGCGACCATCGCTCCGGTCTCCGCGAGTTGTACCTCATACCCCATATCTTCATAGCGCGCAAGCTCAGTAGCGTTGTTGCGCTGCCAGGTTTCCGAACGCATGGTCTGTCGCTGCTGGCTGTTAATTTTGAGAATTGCCTTTTGCAGCGCCTCCGCCATGACGACCTCCAATTGCGAATCGATGGTCAGCACGATGGAATTTCCATCCACGGGCGCGGAATAGCTCAATTCGCGGACGATTTTTCCTCTCGTATCGATTTCCACCACGCGTTCCCCCTGGCGATAGCTCAGATAGGGAGAGAGTTGATCCTCCATGGAGGCCTCGATCCCGGAAACGCCTACCATTGCGTCGGTAGGATATCCCTTGGCCTTGTAGGTTTCCAAATTTTCTTCAGAACTGATCTTTCCGGTATAGCCCACGATGTGGCAGGCCGTGGTCCCCTGCGGATAGACGCGCACAGAGCTTTCCTCGCAGCTCATGCCGTCCAGCTCCGTAGCCCGCGATTCCACTTCGCTGACCGTTTCAAATCCCACGTCGTAGGCAATTGCCACGGGCTTGGAATTAAATGCGTTCATGCGCGAAGCCTGCCAAACGGAAAGAATGCGCACGATCAATTCCTCGTTCTGTTCAAAAAGTTCCTCGTCGCTGATCGCGTCGGCATATTCCTCCCCATATTCCTGCCAAAGCTCGTCGCGCAATACGTCCAAGACAAAATACTTTTCCAGCAGGGAATCCATCAAATCCTCTTCGGGCGTAGAGGTCTCGCGGAAATTGGCTCTCCATTGATTTTCGCGCGTCTGTTCCACCGTCTCGGAGGTCGATCCCGTCTTGAAGCGCCAGACGTTGTCTTCATCTTTTTGTAGCCAGAACTCGTTGATGGTGGTCTTGCCGTTCGAATCCACCAAGCGGATGGTTTCCAGAATGGATTTGGTATAATTCCACCGGTCCTCCTCGGACATCTTGGAAGGATCCCGATAGAAGGTCACGTTGTAGCTCACCCGATCATAGGCAAGCGGCGTCATATTGGTATCGTAAATCGTGCCGCGCATTCCGGTGACGGAGAGCGTCTTGGTCGCGCTGCTACTCGCAGTCTGCGCATAGCTCTCGTAATTGGTACGCATCATCACGTTCATGCGCAGGAAAATTGCCGCAAATACAACCACCAGGATTCCCGATAGAATAAGAATCCGACCCGTAAAAGGCTTTAAGGGTTTTGTCTGTCTCAAAAAGATTTCACCTCTCTCTTCACTCCCGCGACGATGTTTTTCCTGGGCTTTCCCAGGATCAGGCGCATGTACGCCGGTCCCAGGAGCATACACAGCGCCGTAGAAATCCCTGCGCGAATCAGCGCGTTGCCCAGGAACCGCCATGCAAACTGCGCGGTGGTAAAATATTGATACGCGTATACGACCAGTTCCGTCAAAATCAGAACCGACAAATACGCGCCAAACCTTCTCCCATACATTTTCCGCCCGGCACGGATCCGCTCCTCATCCGATTGATAGCCCAAGAGGCCGGCCAAAAACGCGGCAATGACAAACAACACCAGGCGAAAGCCCACCGGATACCCGACGAGAATGTCAATCAACAATCCCCCGATCGTGCCGTAGAGCATTCCGCTCACGCGCCCCAGACACACCGCCAGGGTCAATATCGTCGCCAAAGTCAGCGAAACCGTCCAGGTATTGTGGAAAAAAACCGGAACCACGGACAAATCGATCAACACAATCAACAGCACCAGCACAATGGGCACGACTCTTCTTCGCAATTTCGGTTTCTCTCCTTTCCGATTTTTCCAAAACCGTTCCTCTCGGCGCGGGCAATTTGTTCTTCGCGCAAATCAGCCCGTAACCCAGCTGTCCTCCGGCAGCGTTTCGATCTGCGGGGCCGCCTCAGCGCCGCCTTCGGGCGTCGCGGTGGGATGATGCCAGTATCCATCGGAAGTGGGCTCAGCCGCGCTGGTCTCCAGCTCTTGCGGATTGGGCGTAGGCGTAATCACGGGTTTGGGCGTGGGCGTGGGTACCGAAGGCAGATCCTGATCGGTCTCGACCACCGTACGGAGCACCAGAACTTCCTCAATATGCTGGAAATCCGCCGAGGGGGTGACGATCACATAGCCCCCTTCCGTCGAAGTCTCGCGGCTGACCGCGCTGACGGTCCCGATCAAAAGTCCCTTGGGATAGAGCGAATCCGTTCCCGAAGTCACGATCGTGTCGCCGGGCACGATGTTGCTGGTGTTGGGCAGATAATACACATAGCAGTCCGCATTCTCGGAATTCTCCGTAATCTGCCCGCGCATCACGCCGTTTTCTCTCGTGCGCCCGACCAGGCAGGCCACGCCGCTGCGCGGGTCGATGATGGTGCGCACCTTGGCATAGGTATATCCCGCCTCATAGACATGGCCGACCAATCCGTCTCCGGTCACCACAGCCATTCCCGCGCTCACGCCGTCCGCGGTTCCCTTATTGATGGAAAACGTATCAAACCATACCCCCGGATCGCGGCTGATCACCTTTGCGTAAATCGGATCCAGGCTCTCATAGCGATCCTGCGCGTCCAAAAGCTCCCGGAGCCGCACGTTTTCCGCCGCCGTCTCCTCCGAAGCCTGCAATTGCAGGCTCAATTGTTGGTTTTCCTGGTAAATCTCGTCATAGGCGGATTGCAAATCATCATAATCCCGCCAATTGGTAAAAAAGTTTTTTATGGATTGCGAAGCGGAGTGAAAGGCGTTTTGGATCGGCGCGAAAACCGAGCCCACCGCGTTTTCTCCCATGGAGATCCCGCTGCCGCCTCGGAAAACCAAAAACACGAACGCCAACGCGACCACGCAAAGCGCCAGCAGCGCAAAAACCACGCGCCGTATTCTGTTCCCGCGCCGTTTGCGATCGCGCTCGACCTGCTTTTTGTTGTATGCCCGTTTCGCACCCTTTGCCATTGCACTTCAACCCGCCTACGCCAAATTCTGCCGCTAGAGTTCCATCAGCACTCCCGCCTGCGCGAGCCTGACGGCCAATTTATCGTCCTTTGCCACCACACCCAACCCGTTGGCCACATCGTCTTCCGGATTCTCCCCCAGAAGCACCGGCATGTTCAGCATCTGCTCCAGCCGTTCCTTGAGGCCCTCAAGCTTCGCGCCTCCCCCGGAGAGATAAATCCCCCGATCAAGGATGTCCACCGCCAATTCGGGCGGCGTATTCTCAAACGCGTCGCGGATGTTTTCCAGGAGCATTTGCAGGGGGTATTCCATCGCCTTATGAACATCCCGCGAACTGATCGAAATCGTCCCCGGTTTGCCGGAACGCGCATCCCGTCCCCGCAAGAGCACGTCTTCGGATTGCGCGTTATTCGCTTCCTTGGCCGTGCCGATATCAATTTTCAAATCCTCCGCCGTGCGCTGGCCGATGATCAAGCCCTTTTGATTGCGCATGTAACGCATAATCGCCTCGTCCAACGCCAGGCTCCCCGTGCGCTGGCTGCGCGCGGCCGCGATGCCTCCCATGGAGATCACCGCCACCTCCGTGGTGGAACCTCCCACCACCACCATCATCGCTCCCTTGGGTTCGAAGATGTTGACTCCCGCGCCGATGGCCGCGGCTACGGAGGACCGCAAAATCGCCGCGCGACGCGCGCCCAGTGCGCGAATCGCTTCCAAAAGCGCGGCGCGCTCCACCTTGGTCGCCCCCTGGGAAACCGAAACCACCACGCGGCTTCGCTCCAACGCCTTGCGCCGGCCGATGGCCTTCTCCGAAAGCCTCTGCATCAGCAGCGCGGCCATCTGCGCGTCGCCGACGGCTCCGTCCATCACCGGCGAAAGCAGGAACACTTCTTCCGGCGTACGCCCCAGCATCTGCCGCGCGTCCCGACCCACGGCCAACGGCTCCTCGCCCAAACGCGGCATGAGCAGATAGCTCGGTTCCCGAAGCACGACGCCCTCGTTTTCCAAATAGATCGTCACATTTGCGCTGCCCAGGTCAATCCCCACGCCGCCGGAGGAAAAAACACCCATCCTCTTTCGTCCCTTCCGGGTTGCCCCGCTTATTCCGCCGATTCGCTCTCTTCCCGAAGCGCATCGTACAATTCCCGAAATTCTCGGACCGGGAAGCCCATCACGTTGTCGAATTCTCCATCCAGGCTTTCCACAAATCCGTTCGCGCCGCCCTGAATGGCATAGGCGCCCGCCTTGTCCATCGGTTCGCCGGTAGAGACGTAGCGATCAATTTCCTCGCTCGAAAGCTCCCGGAAACGAACGCCCGTGCGCACCACTTTCCCCGCGCATTGTCCATTCCCCATATGGATCAGGCACAATCCCGTAAACACCTCATGTTCCCGCCCGGAAAGGCTCTGAAGCATTTCCCGGGCTTCCTTGCGGCTCACGGGCTTTCCCAACGCTCGCCCTTCCAGGGAAACCAACGTATCCGCCGCCACAATCAGGCAGCGCCCGGCGTCCTTTTCCCCCGCAAGCTCCGAAGCGACCTTGCGCGCCTTGCGCTCAGCGAGAATCCCAACCGCTTCCCGCGCCGGGCCGGGCACATGCTCGTCCACTTCCGGCACGCGCACTTCAAAGGCAAATCCCGCCTTCTTCAACAGCTCGTGCCGCCTGGGCGACCCCGATGCCAGAATCAATCGCATGTTTTTTCCTCCCGACGTCCTTCCAGAATGGTTGCCATTCTACACTTGAGGTATTATACCACACATCCCATCCCTTGGAAAGCAATTTGCGCGCTTGTACCCGTTTTGTCATAAAAAGGTGCGAAAATCGCGGCGGAATATCCGCCGCGATTCAGACCACTGACAAAGCCCTGCATTCAGATACAAGCGCAGGGGTAAAGTGTTAGAAAGACTTGAAAAGCGCGATAGAAAGAGGCCACCAGCCTCTTGATATTTTGTACCGCCGCTGTCAGGAAACACTGCTCCCGCATGTTCCGTATTCCAAGCATGCGCGCATAGCGCAGGCCGTGGTTCTCCTTGGCCTCCGCGAAGGATCGTTCGATCGTCTCTTTCCGCCATCCATAAATACGCTTGCCACGATGCGTTTTCGTAAAGGCATCGACCCTCTCCAGCGACCCCTGCCACACATGCCGCTCCACCACCTTTCGGTTCATACTCGCCCCGAAACATTCTGCTCGTCTCGGACACCCCTTGCATGTCCTGCCTTCACAGCAGTATTGCCGGTACCCCTCGCGCGTCGTGGTCTTCCAGGTAAGACGTTGTTTCTCCGGGCAGATGTATTCGTCGCGATCCGGGTCGTAGCGGAAGCGGTACTTCCCGTAGTGCGCCCCTTTGTGCGTGTGCCGCCGGTACCCGATCACCCCTTGTATCCCTTTCGTCTCCAGCAGATGCGCTATCCATGCGTTGTGGTATCCCGCGTCCAGTCCCATGTATTTGGGCAGCGTGCCCAGCCTTGCTTCGATCTCGTCGAGTATTTCGGGCATCGGTGTCACGTCGTTGATGTTTGCCGCTTCCACATGCACGTTTACGATCACATTGCGCTTGCTGTCCACGGTGCGGTGTTCGCTGTAGTAAAAACCGTTCGGTTTCCCATCCCGGCTCTGCTGGCCGCTCTCCGGGTCTGTCGTACTCTGCATCCGCGTGGCGCTCCCGCCGCCTTTGTGTGCGTCGTCGTCCCGGTCAAACGGCTTTTTCCCCAGTCCCTCCCGTTCCTGATCTACCTGCGCGTCCAGTTCGCTCAGATATGCCTTCGGCGTGACAGCCACCTCCACCAGCTTCTTCTTGTGTTTGTTCGCCTTTGCCTTGATGTGCGTCGAATCCGTATACAGAATCGCCCCACCTACCAGCCCCTTCGCCATGCACTGCCGCAGAATTTCGTTGAAGATCTCTTCAGCAATGTTGTTGTCCCGGAAGCGCCGCCGACGGTTCTGGCTGATCGTCGTCGCGTCCGGCGCCTTGTCTGTCAGATCCAGTCCGCAGAACCACTTGTAGGCGATATTGTAGTTGATCTCTTCCTCCAGCCGCGCCTCGGACTTGATCCCGTACAAATACCCCACCAGCAGCATCCGGAACAGTATCTCCGGGTCGATGGCGGGCCGCCCGTTGTCCGCGCAATACAACGGCGCGCACAGGTCGTAGATGAAGCTGAAGTCCACCGCACGGTCTACTTTTCGCAGAAAGTGATCCTCCGG